>JAJFKZ010000052.1 GCA_021772955.1 Gammaproteobacteria bacterium
GCTCTGGCCGGCGATTTCAGCTTTACTCGCTCGCGCGTTGAAATTTTCGAAGACGAGGGACCACTGGTGATCACTGTGCAACGTGAGAATGGCTCTGAGGGCAGCGTCACCATCAACTGGACGGCAACGCCCGGTACAGCAACCCACCCTGCGGATTATCAGCCAGCATCAGGCACTGTGGATTTCACCGATGGTCAACTAAGCGGCACCTTCCCGGTCGCTGTATTTAATGACGCACTGGTGGAAGGCGATGAAAGCTTTACTGTACAGCTCAGCATTGGCTCCGGCGCTGGCAGTATCGTCAGCCCATCTAACATGACGGTTACTATCATTGATGACGAAACAACGATTTTCAAAGACGGTTTTGAAGACTAGCTAGACACAGTCAGAGTTGCAGCAAGACACCCCCGGCCCAGTGCCGGGGTATTTTATAGTCTCGTTCCCACGCTCCCGCGTGGGAATGTAAAAGGCCGGGCGGAGAACCCCGGCCATAAGTGCTTCGCAGAAGCAGGCAAAGCGCTTTAGAAACGAGCTATCAGAAACGCCAGGCCAGCCCCAGTGAAAAGACCAGTGGATTAACGTTGACCTTGGTGCGCGTGACTTCCGTACCATTGATGAAGATTTTTGCCTCGGTCTGCAGATCCAGCCACCAGACGTTGGCGTTGACCGCCCAGTTGTCGCTCAGCTCCCAATCGAGACCCACGTTGGCGGCAAAGCCAAATGAGTTGCTGAGATTAATATCCGTGCTGTCGACACCGCCGATGATGCCGTCCAGTGCGTTGGTTAATGCCGGGCTGGTATCGCTGTCCAGCCAGATGGTCCAGTTGACGCCGGCACCCACATAGGGTCGAATCTTGCCGTGGGGATTGAAGCGATACTCCAAGGCCAACGATGGTGGCAGATGGGTCGCGTCGGCGATTTCACCCACACCGGCAGTGGCACCCTTGCCGTTAATGTCATGGTTGAACGGCGCCGCAGCCAGCAAGGTAGCGGCCCAGTTGTCGGTCAGTGCATAGCTCAGCGAAAAAGTGAAGCCAAATGCGTCATCGACATTGACGCCGTCATTGCCATCAATCAGGCCCAGGCCATTGTCACCAATCACGCCCTGGCTACTGTCCAGCGGCAGCACATTGGCAGCGCCAAAGCGCAGCAACCACGGGCTGTCGGTGCTGTCATCAGGCTGCGCACTGGCGACAAAAGGCACGGCAGAAGCCGCGAGCATTGAAGTAAAAATAAGTGTTTTTCTGAACATGGTATTCTCTGCTTGCTGTGATGTGCACAGCTTAAGAGAATCGCATCAGCGGGTTATTGACCCGTATCAATTTGTGCAGAAGTAGTGGTGGAATTTCGCGTTGGTGCTGGAGCCCTTATTAATCTGCGACATCAAATCCGTGTCTGGCCACAGCACAGTCGAGATTAATCCATTGCCGGATGCGCCAAGGCTTATCCGGCCTACGTGCTGGCCCATCTGTGGCATCTAATGGCATCGGCATGTAGGCCGGATAAGTGCAGCGCAACCGGCATTATTCTTTGCGGATAAGTGCCTGCAGGGCATCCGGGTCGAGGATCTCCAACTTGCTGCGGCTGGCGGTGATGACTTTGCGATCTCGCAACTCACGAAAAGCGCGCGACACGGTCTCCACCTGCAGGCCCAGATAGTTGGCCAGATCCTGGCGTGAGATGGCGATATCGAACTGGCGATATTGCAAGCCAACCTGCTGTCGACGCTGCGCATAGCGCCAGATGAATTTGGCCACACGTGTCAGTGCGCTATCGTTGGCCAGCAGCTCATGTTCTTCGTAGCTGTTGTTGAGCTCACGCGCCATCAGACGCATCATTTGTCTGCCAATGGCAGGAATCTGGTGTGACAGGCGTTCCAGATCGCCCACTGGCAGAGCGCAGATATTGCTCTTTTCCAGTGCTTCGGTATAGACCTGGCGCTGCTCGGAAGCCAATGCATCCAGACCGAACAGCTCACCTGGCAAATGCACACCGATGATCTGGATGTCGCCGTTTTTTCGCATGCGATAGCTTTTGAAGGAACCCAGCCTGACCGCGTAGACATTGCTGGCCGGATCGCCAGCGCGATAAGCCATCTCTTGTGGCTGAATGTCCTGTCTTTTTTGTACAAACTCATCCAGTGCCGCGATGGCATCATTGTCCAGCCCGGCGGGCAGACACAGCTCACGCAGTGAACAACCGGAGCAGATCCGGCGCAAGGCGCCAAGCTCAAGGATTTTCGGACTTACAGCGGTTGACATGAAGGGACACTGTGCTTATGCATTATGCTGCATTATAAGCATAAAGCCGGTCATCGTTTGGACTAGCCCGCATATTTCATGAAGGGTTCGAGGAGCAGGGCGAAGCTGGCTAAGCAGGTTGGACGATCACCTGCAGAAGCCGGTGGGCCACACGAACAGTTCGGTAACGCTCAGAGTCAATGTGCTGGTGCGAATCAAGGCGCGGTTCGCAGGCAATGGCCGCTCCCTTGCCAAGAATCGCAACGCCGAGTCGCACTGGCACATTGGCTCCCGGTGGGCCGCCCCACAAGCGCCGTGGGCTGCGTTCCGCTCGCTTGAATTGACTTACGGCCAGTCCTGCGCTCGCGCGCCTTGTCCACGGCGCTTGTGCGACGGCTGAGTGTCACCGAACTATACGCGTGGCCCACTCGCCCGTAGCTATGGTTCAAGGGCGATCGTTTGAGATGTAACGCCAGATTTGGCCTGATCTCGAACAGGACTAACCGTAGCCACTCCATTACGCATAAATTGATTGCTATAACTTTGGTTATCCGTAACATATGACCAGCAACTGTCCGCCTTCATGAAATATACGGGTTAGTTACTGGTATGGTCAACTCGGTTGCGGTCAGCATCGAGCGCACGTGCGCGGGCATGTCATCCGGCCCCTCTGCGGTGTGCCGATAACGCGGATCACCATCCGGCACCAGATCACTGATGAACATTTCCAGATCCACCAGTACATCCGGGTCGGCCTTTTCCATGATCAGCAACGAGGCCGAGGTATGTTGAATAAACAGATGGCACAAGCCGGTGCGCAAGTCTGCATTGAGCAACGTTGCAGTCACCTTGCTGATGATGTTGACCAGGCCACGGGCACTGGTCTGAATGGTAAGTGTAGATTGCATGGTAACCGAGCATCGATTTGTGGCCATGATACAACGGTTTGATGACCCCGGTCTGAGTCAGACAGCTAAATTGCTGGCAGTGTGATCTGCTATCATGAGCGTGTAGGTGAATAGTCAGTAGCAATAACTGACTGTTTGAAACGGGAAGCCGGTGCGAGTTGGTATAAAACTTCATTCCGGCACTGCCCCCGCAACGGTAATTGATTGATTGTCAAGGGAATAGTTCCTGACCACTGTGCCCAGGCACGGGAAGGTTGACAATGTTGTGATCAGCTTGTTGGCTGACACCATCATAAGTCCGGAGACCGGCCTGCACTGGTTCCAGTCGCTTTTTGCGGCTGGTCTTGGACCAACGGCTAGCGGTGGGCTTCCGGCAGGTTGTGCTGTCCCACGGGCTGACCTTCTCCTGCCTTTTCCTGCCGCACCGTGCGGGTGTGCACAGGAGAATCACATGTCATTTTTTAGTTTCAAAGCGGCTAGCATCTGGTCGTCTGTTTTGCTGGTTACCGCGGCCTGCGGCTGGTACAGCGATCCTGCTTCAGCCCAAGCTGAATTAATCCAGTCTGAATCAAATCAACCTGAATCAAACCAGTCCGTGTTGGCCTTGCCGGATCCGCTGGTGGTCACAGCAACGCGTACCCAGCAGTCATTGTCGGATACCCTGGCCAACGTCGCGGTGATCGATCGTGAGCTGATCGAACGCAGCCAGGCCCAGAGTCTGCTGGAGCTGTTGCGTCTGCAGGCAGGTGTGGATGTGGTTCGCACAGGTGGCCCTGGTGGCCAGACCAGCGTGTTCATGCGCGGTGCCAATTCCAATCAGGTGCTGGTGTTGATTGATGGCGTGCGGGTGGCGTCGGCAACCAGCGGCTTGTTCCAGTTCGAGAACCTGCCGCTGGAGCAGATTGAGCGCATCGAGATCGTGCGTGGTCCGCGTGCCAGCGTGTACGGCTCGGATGCCATCGGCGGCGTCATCCAGATCTTCACCCGGCGCCATGTCAAACCCACAGTACGCTTGGGCTACGGCAGTGATGATCAGTATCAGGCCAGCGTTGTCGGCGGCTGGCAGCATGACCGTGGCGCAGTTTCGGGCAGCATCAGCTGGCGCGACAGCAACGGTTTTTCGTCGCAAAACATGGCTGGCTTCAGTTTTGACCCGGACGACGATGGCTTTGAAAATCTGGGCGTCAACCTGAATGGTGATCTGCAGCTTGGCCCCGGCAGCCTGAATTGGTCAGCACTGGTTACCGATGCCGAAGCGCAATTTGATCAGGGCATCTCCGATGGGCAACAGCAGGTTTATGCACTGGGCTACAAGCTGGTGCGGCCAGACTGGCAGCATGCTGCTCAACTTAGCTACAATCGCGATGAACTGGACAGTGATTTCGTCTTTTTCAGCAGCGCCTTCAACAGTGAGCGGCTGCAGTTTTCCTGGCTCAGCTCAGTACAGCTCAACAGTGCATTGCAGCTCAGTGCCGGTGTGGACGTGTACAAGGAATGGGCCGATGACGAGGTTAATTTTGACGACAATCGGCATAACCTTGGCGTGTTTGTGCTGGCCGACTGGCGTCTGGGAGCACACGCAGTTGACGCCAGCTTGCGTATCGATGACGAGGAACGCTTCGGCAGCGAGTTGACCGGCTCGCTGGCTTACGGCTATCAGCTGAATGACCAGCTGCAGGCCAGCGCCAGTTATGGTCGCGGTTTTCGGGCGCCTGATTTCAATCAATTGTTTTCACCCGGCTTCGGTGGACAGTTTGCGGGCAATCCGAATCTGGAAGCCGAAACCAGCGATGCGTATGATATCGGTTTGCGTTGGCAGCAGGGGCGACACCGGCTCAGCCTCAGCGGTTTCTATCAGCAGATCGATGACCTGATTGATTTCACCGGCGTTAATTTCCAGGCCGTCAATGTCGCCAGGGCCGAGATCAAGGGGCTGGAGCTGGAGTACCAGTTCAATCATGCGCGCTGGCTGACCAGCGTCACGGCCACCCTGCAGGATCCGCAAAACGACATCAGCGGTGCTAAGTTGCTGCGGCGCCCGGATGAAAAAGCCAGTCTCAGCGTGGACCGGCTGTTTGGCAATGGCTCCTGGCTGGGCGTGGAAGTGTTTTACAGCGGCAGCACCACCGATGTCGGTGCTGTGGTATTGGCCGATTATGTGCTGGTCAACCTGCGTGCCGGTTTTCAGTTCGCCAGACAATGGCGCCTGGAGGCCAGAGTTGAAAACCTGTTCGATGAAAACTATACCCAGGCGGTGGGCTTTAACACGCGTGATCTGGCGGGGTTTGTTGGCTTGCGTTGGCAACCCTGAATGGACATCACGCGGTTTTTGAAAGTGTTGCAACACAATGGCTGCCGTGGCACGCATTTTATGCGCACGCGGCTGCCGACGCAGTTTGGCCCAGCCCATGCCACGGCTCGTGCCTGAATCAATGTGCCTGAATCAATGTGCCTGAATCAATGTGCCTGAATCAATGTGCCTGAATCAATTTGTCTGGGCTGAAAGCAGACCCGCTACAAGTGGGTCTGCTTACCTAGATCATTCATTAATCAGGATCACGGCTCATGAAAAATCTGATCGGCGCCCTCTTCATGCTGTTTTTGCTTGGCGCATGTGAACAACAACAAGCCATGCCCGCATCGCAACAGCAGCTCGCCAGCGCGGTAGTGACGCAGGAAAGCAGTGATTATCCTGCTGCGCTGCCATTCGAGTTGCAAAACGTCAAGGGCGAGAGCGTCAGTTTTCCGCGCCAAAATGGCGTCGTCGACGTGTATTTTTTCTGGGCTACCTGGTGTCCGTATTGCAAACAGCTGATGCCGCACCTGCAAAGCATTGTCGATGAGTACGACGGCAAGGTGTCGATCCAGGCGATCAACATGCGCGAAAATGGCCAGCCTGAAACCTATCTGAACAACAATGGTTACAGCTTTGAGCTGTATCCGGAGGGCGATCTGGTTGCTTCAATGTATGGCATCAAGGGCACGCCGGGCGTGGTGATCGTCGATACCGAGGGTCAAGTTCGCTTCGACATGTCGGCATTGCTGGCCCCAGCCAACAAGGCGCTGGAAGGGCTCAATCATGGCCAGCGGGCCCAGCGCATAGCGCCCTGGTGGGCGGCAGAGATTCGCCGTGCTCTGGATCAGATTGTCAAGAGCTGAGCAGACGCCGAGCCCGCACAGCAGGCTTACTACAGCGCTTCTTCATCAAGTTCGCCGGTGCGGATTCGAACAACCCGTTCCAGTGGTGTAACGAACACCTTGCCATCACCAATGCGACCGGATGCTGCTGCCTCGCGAATCGCATCCACCGCAGCTTCACAGCGCTCGTCGGTTACCGCCATCTCCAGTTTGAGTTTGGGCAGAAAATCCACTACATACTCGGCACCACGATACAGCTCGGTGTGGCCTTTCTGACGCCCGAACCCCTTCACCTCAGTGACCGTCATGCCTTGCACACCAGCTTCTGCCAATGCATCTCTGACGTCATCCAGCTTGAACGGCTTGATGATGGCTACAATCATCTTCATACTGTCTATTCCTCTCGGCAACCGTCATAGCATACCAAGCAGGCAGATAAAATGATTGATTTTCGTAGTATTGATGAACTCAGCCGCAAGCTGGCCGAAAGCGTACCGGAAAACCTCAAGGTGCTGAAAGACGATCTGCAGAGCAATTTCAAGGCCGTGCTCAGCAGCGGTTTTGAGCGTATGGAGTTGGTTACGCGCGAAGAATTTGATGCGCAAAAACGCGTACTGGAACGCTTGCGCGAGCAGCTTTCTGCACTGGAAGCACGGCTGGATGAACAAATCGACGACAAGTCCGATTAGGCGCCACATTACTTGATGCTGAGCTTTGCGACGGTGACCCCGGCGCGAGATTATCTTACAATCAGCACCGTTGAATTCCTAACGACAGGGCGAAACCGTTCTGACATGCTGTGACTTTGTCTACACGGAGTTTCGCATGCAGTCGAGTAAGCCAACATGAGTCTGGCCATCGTGCAGTCGCGTGCCCAGGTTGGCATTCAGGCACCGGCGGTTAGCGTCGAAGTGAATCTGGCCGGCGGCTTGCCGAAGATGTCCATCGTTGGTCTGCCCGAAACCGTGGTCAAGGAAAGCAAGGATCGCGTGCGCGCTGCCTTGCAAAACAGCGGTTTTGAAGTACCCGCCAGACGCATCACCGTGTCGCTGGCACCGGCGGACTTGCCCAAGGATGGTGGTCGCTTTGACCTGGCCATTGCCCTGGGAATTCTTGCTGCTTCGCGCCAGATCAATGCCGAATCGCTAGCCGCCTTTGAATTTCTGGGCGAATTGTCACTCAGTGGTGAGTTGCGCGCCACCGGTGGTATTCTGCCTGCTGCACTGGCCGCTGCCGACTGCGGCCACGCTTTGATTGTGCCCACCGCCGATGCCGATGAGGCCGCCCTGGTCAGTCGGGCGGAGACGTATGCGGCAGAGCATTTGCTGAAAGTGTGTGCGCATTTGCATCAACGGGAGCAATTACCAGCTTGCGCGGACTGCATGACCGCTGCACCCGATGCAGATGATTGGCAACAGCAGTTGCCAGATCTGGCCGATGTGCGCGGGCAGCATCAGGCCCGTCGAGCGCTGGAAATTGCCGCCGCCGGCAACCACAATCTGTTGCTGGTGGGGCCACCCGGAACCGGCAAGACCATGCTCGCCAGTCGCTTGCCCGGCATAATGCCGGAACTGACAGACAGTCAGGCGCTGGAGGCCGCAGCGGTGGCGTCCATCAGTGGTCAGAAATTGCATCCAGGCAGCTGGAAACAGCGTCGCTTTCGGCATCCGCACCACACCTGCAGTGGCGTGGCGCTGGTTGGCGGTGGTTCGCATCCGCGTCCGGGTGAAATATCACTGGCCCATCACGGCGTGTTGTTTCTGGACGAATTGCCGGAGTTTGATCGGCGCGTGCTGGAGGTCTTGCGCGAGCCGATGGAGTCAGGTTCGATCATTATTTCCAGAGCTGCCAGACAAGCAGAATTTCCGGCTCGATTTCAGCTGGTGGCGGCGATGAATCCGTGTCCCTGCGGCTATGCTGGCGATGCACTGACGGCTCGCTGTCGCTGCACTGGTGAACAGATTTCCCGTTATCGCAGCCGTTTGTCCGGTCCGTTACTGGATCGTATCGACATGCAGATCGAAGTACCCAGGCTGCCACATCGACAGCTGCATGGGCAGGCACCAGCCGGGGAAAGCAGCAACATCGTGCGCGCCCGGGTGCAAGCCGCACATCAGCGTCAAATGCAGCGCAGTGGTTGCAGCAATGCACATCTGCCGGACGCCGCCATGCGTGAGCACTGTCAGTTGAGTGCTAAAGATCAAAACCTGCTGGAACGTGCAGCAGATAAACTGCAATTATCAGCACGTGCCTGGCAGCGTATACTCAAAGTCGCTCGTAGTATTGCTGATCTGGATGCCAGTGCTCCAATTCAGACGCGACATCTCAGTGAAGCGATCAATTACCGGCGCTTGCGTTTGTAATTGTCATGCCAAAGACGTGGCCAATAATCTGCTAATACTTTGGTATTAAGCGTTATTAAATAATCAATTATTTCGAAGTTATACGAAACTTTCACAGACTATGGTGCATCATAGTGGTGTTGGTGGCGTTTCACTCCCTAGGCGCCATCAGCATAGATTCGGTCAATCCCCAAAAATTACCGAATCGACCGGCCCCGTGAGTCCTCCCCTGCTCGCGGGGCCACTTTTTTTGCGAGCGCAAGAGCACCACTACAGTAAGCTAGTTGCAAAGTTTGCAGGCAAGCTCAGATTGCGCTTGATCAATCAGGCAATAAAACGTCCCTTGTCCTGAGGTTCTGGCGCATGCCGATCCTCACCGCGAGGAAACACCTGTCGCCACAGCAAATACACACCGCCAACACTGAGCAGCTGCAGAGCCGCGACATAAAAGCTGGTCAGCAACAGGGTTACAATCTCTGCCCCCGATGCACTCAGCAACACGGCGGGAATCACGTTGACCAGTCCGAAAATAATCATGCTGGCGAAAACAATCACCATGTAGGCCAGGCTGAAGGTCAACAGCGCGCGCCAGTTTTGCAGGCAGACGCTAAAGCTCTCGCGCAGGGCAACGCCTGCTGGCAAGTAATCGAACACGATACGTGGCAGGGCAAAGAACCACAGCAATGATGCCAGGGTGAATACCAGCAACATCAGCACGACCACCAGGTACAGCTGTTGCAACGGCAAATCAGCTGTCAGTATATCCTCCACCGTACTCAGCTCAGACAGGCTTCGCAGCACGTCGGCAAACGGTGACAACACCATGATAAGTGCAGCAAACATGATCAGGAATAGCCAAAGCATGGCCAGCAGCAGCTGATTGCGCTGGGCATGATCAAACAGGGCAAACAGTTGCTGCGGGCGTAAACGGCTGTGATGCAATTGCGCATCAAACATGATCATCACACCACCTTGCAGCATCGGCAGCAGTAACCATATGAGCAGGTTGCCGGCGGGGAGCTGGCCAAGCACCAGCGTGATGCCGGCCCACAGCAACATCACCAGCACATAGACCTGCACTTGCTGACCGATCAGATCACCGGCTCGCATCAGGCATTGCCAGCCGGTGCGGGTCGCCACGATTTGCGAGCTTCCAGAAGGTGTTTGCATGTCAGTTATCTGTCCTACGCCAAGCCAATAAATACCTTGCCAGTTGCCGGCCTGACCAATACAGCAACCAGGCCAGCAACACAGCCAGCAACCACGCGCAGCTTATCACGATGGCATCTGTCCATCGCCATTGGGGCCATAATTGCTGGATCAGCAACAGCACGTCATCACTGCGCCAGCGCGCAACGTCAGTATTGCTGTCAGCCAGTACCAGCAGACGGGTGACAATGATCGAGGTGCTTTCATACATATCACCAAACAGGGATATGAATGGTGCTGCGACCATGCTGAAGCTGAAGCCAGTCAGCAGCCAGGGCCAGGGCAACTGCCAGTTGCCGTGCAAAGCCAGCGTCCATAACCACAGGCCCGGAAACACAGTCAACAGGTACGGCATCAGTACCGTGGCGAGATAGACCAGATCGCTGCCGCCGGTATCAAACCCGCTGAGCTGGCCGGCGTAGTCCGAGCCAACGCTGATCCAGGGTAGATACTGTTGCAACCACGCCGCACCGTACTCCGCGCGCAAATCCAGTTGGCTGACCTCACCGCCCGACCAGATACAGCCAAACGCATGCAGCAGCTCGTGCACCGGCACATACAGCCACCATCCGGCCACTAGCGCCAGCAGCAACAGCGTCAGTCTGATCCAGCTGAAATGTTGGCTGATAGACTCCAGCATGCTGACGTAATCATGCACTGGCTGCAGCCAGAATCGAAGCCTGCCTGTGGCGTCCGGTGGCGAAATGCCGGAGTTGTGATTCATGTTCAAAACTTCATGCCTGGACAAGTCATAATTGCTACCATGTAGACCCTTCACCAACTGATTTCGGATAGCTTCATTGTATCAGCCCACACGATCTGTATCGGGGCCCCCGGTGGCACTGATCCTGATTGGCATCAACGTACTGGTTTTTTTAATCAGCGCATCCAGCAACAGCCTGTTCAGCTGGTTTGCGCTGTGGCCGGTAGGCAGTCCCGAATTCATGCAGGTCGGCAATCAGGTGTTGAAAGTACCAACATTCTGGCCCTGGCAGTTGATCAGTTACGGCTTTCTGCACGGCTCGCTGACACATATCTTCTTCAATATGTTTGCGCTGTATCTGTTTGGTCTGCCGCTGGAGGCAGGGTGGGGGCGATTGCGGTTTGCCTGGTACTATTTTGTCTGCCTGGTCGGTGCCGGTCTGGTACAGCTGGTGGTGGCCTCCACGGGCGCAGAAATCTATCCAACTGTGGGTGCATCCGGGGCGGTATTCGGTTTGCTGTTGGCCTATGGCCTGCGCTTCCCCAACAACGTGATTGTGCTGTTGATCCCGCCGATTCCGATCAAGGCCAAGTACTTCGTGATTCTGTATGGCGCGGCCGAACTGCTGTTCGGGGTTACCGGCATGATGCCGGGCGTGGCCCACTTCGCCCACCTGGGCGGTATGCTGTTTGGCTTGTTGTTGCTGTGGAAGTGGGGCTGGCGACCGGGCCGATGATCTAACCCGGCAGCGCAGCCGGGCTAATGGCGTACGCCGCCAAAGCACCAGCAACGCTCAAGGTCAGTCCTTGAGCACAAAGGTCACTTTCAGAGTGACCCGAAATTCCTTGATATTGCCGTTGTCGTCACACAGCACCTTCTGACCTTCGACCCAGCCGCTGCGAACATTGTGCAGGGTTTTGGCGGCACGTTGCATGCCTTTTTCCACGGCATCCTCAAAACTTTGTGATGATGAAGCGATGATTTCTGTAACTCTTGCTACGGACATGGTTTTTTACCTCTTATTGCTTTAACTACACTCAGCAGATGTTTCAGGAGCAATGCTGCTGATAAATCTGCATGGCTTCAGGCATCCATTGCTCGAATTGCCTGATGCGGGTTGCACCACTGGGGTGTGTGGACATGAATTCAGGCGGTCGTTGTCCGCCACCTGCCGACATCCGGTGCCACAAATCCGGAGCTGCTGTAGGATCATAACAGGCTCGTGCCAGAAAAATCAGCCCCATGTAGTCGGCTTCGGATTCGTGCTCACGTGAAAATGGCAGCAAAACACCGAATTGCGCACCCGCGCCAAGTGCGGCCATGAGCATCTGCTGCTGGGCCGGGTCCATGCCGGATACCGACATGCCTGCGGCCAGTGTCCCCAACTGCGACAGCTTTTGATAAGCCATCCGCTCAGCACCATGGCGAGCTAGCGCATGCGCCATTTCATGGCCCATGATCACGGCCAGGCCATGTTCGTTTTGCGCCACCGGCAAGATGCCGGTGTACACTGCCACGTTGCCACCGGGCAGGGCGAATGCGTTTATTTGTTCGGATTGAATCAGATTGACTTGCCAGTCAAAGCCCGGGTCAACGTCGCTGGCGGCGGCGGCAATGCGGGCGCCGATTTCCTGCACCAGTTCATACTCCGGGCCGGAACGCACAATGTGCGCCTGCGCCAGAATCTGCTGATAGCTTTGCAGTCCGAGGCTGGCTTCTTGAGCACGGCTGATATCGACCAGTTGCTGACGGCCGGTCAGCGGCACTTCGGACTGGTTGCTGAAGTAGTAATACAGCCCGTAGATGGCAAACAGCAACACCGGCAACAGACGGAATCTGCCGCCGGATCGGGATGCACTGCGAATGAATCTGCGTTGCGGCAATGTCTGATCCTGTCACTCGCTGACGTGACTTTTTGATTACGCTATAGTATGCATCAATACATTGTTTGGAAACAGCCAGCAAAGGTGAATGTTTTTGCACTATAAATCCAGCTTTCGCATGACAGTGTTGCTGATGACTGCCGGGTTTGCCTTGCTGGCACATGCCGACGGCGGGGCTGGCAATCTGCAACAACATACCGCTTCCCTGTATACCAGCGGCACACTGTCGGCCGCACAGCTGGCCAGCCTCAAGGCTGACGGCCTCACCAGCGTGATCGATCTGCGCCGACCGGCCGAAGGCCTCGAAAGCACGCAAAATACGGCCGCTGAACTGGGGCTGAGCTACAACAATGTGCCGCTGGACGGCAAGCTGCCGGATACCCAAACCATGGCGCAGCTCAGCGCTATCATCGACAATGCCGGCTCTGGCAAGGTGCTGCTGCACTGTTCCAGCGGTAACCGCGCCGGCTTGGTGCTGGCCATCTATTTGCAGCAACACGGCATGCGTCCCGCTGCCGCTTTGGCCAGTGCGCAAGCGGCCGGCACCAGGGCTGACGGTCTGCAACAGCTGCAGGAGTACTTCGAACAGTTGTCAACTGACGAACCTGCTGCATCGCCAACTGAGCAACACTGATTAGCCCGCATATTGCATGAAGGCGGACAGTTACTGGGCATATTTTACGGATAAACAAGGCGATAACAGTAAAATTATGCATAGTGGAGTGGATACGGTTTGTCCTGTTCGCGTGGCCCACTGGCTGCTGCGGGCTAGCCACCATCAACATCTGGAGCGACCACCATGGGTATGTTTGATTTTCTGAAAAAAGGCAAGACCGGATCTGCCGACACCGTAACGCCACCCAGCGTGGTGCTACGCAATGCCGGCATTGATCCAGCACGACTGACCTTCAAATTCACCGCCGACAGTGTCATCATCGGCGGCAGTGCCGCCAGTGCTGCCGAACGCAAAAAAATTGTCGAGCTGGTCACGGCCATCCCGCAAGTGCACAGGGTTGTCGATCAGATGCAGGTTGGTACAGCTGAGACGGCCATCGACAGCGCTACAAATGCGCTCCCCCCTACCGATCCCATGCCTGGCGAACCGGTCGTCACTGAGCCGGCGCACACTGGTGCCGGTGGCAGTCATACTGTGGTCAGTGGTGACACCCTGTGGAAAATTGCCGAGCAGCATTACGGCAAGGGCAATGCCTACATGAAGATTTTTGAAGCCAATCGGGATCAGCTAGATGACCCGGACCGGATCAAGCCGGGCCAGGTGTTGAAGATTCCGGTCTGAAGCCAAGCCTGCGCGCGCATGCGCCGTATCGGCTGCAGCATTGACCGGCGCATCAGGACATGGCGTGATTATTGATTGGTGGTGGCTACGCTGACGCCCTCGATCCCGACGATATTGGCAGCATCCAGTATCGCTACCAAGGCGTGGGTTTCGGCATCCGGATGCGCGGCGATGATCAGCGGCGCTTTCGGTTTCAGCGCGTTTTCGCGCTCCAGATTTGCGCGCATGGCTGCCTGGTCCACTTCCCGGCCGTTGATGCTGATGTTGCTCATGTGATCGATCTTGACCACGATCGGCAAGTTCTCCTGATCCACTTTTTGCTGTTCGCTTTGCGTGGGCCGGGCGATTTCCAGGCCTTTCTCCTTGACGAAGGAAGTCGTAACAATAAAGAAGATCAACATGATAAAGACGATATCAAGCATCGGGGTGATGTTGATCTCGGCTTCTTCCTCATCGCGCAAGCGTTTTTTCATAACAGAGTTCCAGATTCAGCTTCAATTCGATTGCAGTCATTGCCGCCGCAGCGACACTCTTGCCTATAGATTACTCGACTGTGACAGATTTCGCCAGATTTCTTGGCTGATCCACATCCGTGCCTTTTAATATGGCGACGTGATAAGCCAGTAATTGCAGTGGAATGGTCAGCACCACGGGTGCCAGCCAGTCGCTGCCGGTATCCACCGCCAGCACCCGTGCATGGCTGGCTATCGTGCTGCTGGCGTGATGATCGGCGATCACAAACAACTGTCCGCCGCGCACGTGCACCTCTTCAAGGTTCGAGATCAGCTTGCCGAGCAAATGGTTGTTGGGGGCCACCGCCACCACCGGCATGTCGGCATCGACCAATGCCAGTGGCCCGTGCTTGAGTTCACCGGCTGGGTAGGCCTCGGCATGAATGTAGGAGATTTCTTTCAGCTTCAAGGCACCTTCCATAGCCACCGGATAATGGCTGCCACGGCCCAGAAACAGGCTATGGTGGCGCTCGGCAAAGTCTTCCGCCATATTTGCTACCTGTGCATCCAGTTGCAGTGCGCTTTGCACCATGTCCGGCAAGCGATGCAGATCCTTGACCAATTGGGGCAGTTGCTCGGTGTGCTCACCGCGTGCGGTCATGATGGCCAATTGCAGCAACTGCAAGGCCACCAGTTGGGTGGTGAAAGCTTTGGTTGAGGCCACGCCGATTTCCGGACCGGCGCGCGTCATCATGACCAGATCGGCAGCCCGCACCAATGAGCTTTCCGGGACATTGCAGATGGCCACACGGGCCAGATAACCGGAACTGCCGGCCTGTGCCAGCGCCGCCAGCGTATCGGCGGTTTCCCCGGATTGGGAAATGGCCACGAACAGCGTATTGGCCGGCACCACCGGATGGCGATATCGGTACTCACTGGCGACCTCGGCCGTACAATTGATACGTGCCAGTTGTTCAATCTGATAGCGCGCCACTAGCCCGGCATGATAACTGGTGCCACAGGCCACGATGTGCACGTTTTCAACCTTGGCCAGCAAGGCATCCGCATCCAGCCCGAGCAGGCCCGGCAACATCGCATCAGCACTGATGCGGCCATCCAGTGTGCGCGCCAGTGCATCCGGTTGCTCGAAGATTTCCTTCTGCATGAAATGCCGATAGCTGCCGCGTTCGGTATTCGCCAGCGACAGCTCACTGGTGTAAATGTCACGGTTTTGTAGCTCGCCATCCAGGTTGGTAACCTGCCAGTTGTCGCGGTCGATGCGCACCAGATCGCCGTCATTCAGATGCACGATGCGATTGGTCACCGGCAGCAATGTGTGCACATCCGATGACAGATAATGCTCGCCAAAGCCGACGCCGATCAACAATGGTGGCCCTTGACGGGCACCGACAATGACCCCGGGTTCGCGCGTGCTCAACACCGCCAGGGCATAGGAGCCCTGCAACTGTGGCAGCACTGCGCGCACCGCCTGCAACAGATCATCACCAGCGTCCATGCGTGCAGCGATACAGAGGCCAATGACTTCGGTGTCGGTTTCTGATTGCAGCTGGCAGCCCTCGGCCTCCAATAGGCGCTTGAGGCTGTGGTAGTTTTCGATGATGCCGTTGTGGACGATGGCCAGGTGTTCATCAATGTAGTGCGGATGGGCATTGTGCGTGAGCGGCTTGCCATGCGTAGCCCAGCGGGTATGGGCAATGCCGGTGAAGCCAGACAGTGGCTGCTGGCGGATGATTTGCTCCAGCGCCGCCACCTTGCCAGCAGTGCGTCTTTGCTGCAGCTTGTTGTCGGCGCTGAGAACGGCCATGCCGGCAGAATCATAGCCACGGTACTCCAGTGCATAAAGTCCCGCCAGCAGAATTTCGGTGATATCTCTCTGGGCGCAGCCGGCCACTATTCCGCACATCAGTTTTGCTCCTTATTGTCAGGCTCAACTTTTCTGCGTGCGCCAGTGCTGGCAGTCGCTGCCTTGGACTCGGCAGTATGCTGATCAGTGCTGGACACACGCTGGGCTGGCGCGCGCCAGTCTTGCAGCGTCGTCTGTTTGCTCCGGCTCAAGGTCAGCTGCCCGGCCGGGGCGTCATGGCTGATGGTTGAACCGGCGCCGATGAAGGCACCAGCGCCAATGCTGACTGGCGCGATCAACTGGGTGTCCGAACCGATGAAGACATCGTCAGCGATGCGGGTGATCCATTTGCTGACGCCATCAAAATTACAGGTGATGGTGCCGGCCCCGATGTTGACGCGCTCACCCAGCTGTGCATCACCCAGATAGCTCAAATGGCTGGCCTTGCTGTGCGCACCGATCACGGCATTTTTGGTTTCCACGAAATTGCCGATTTTGACCTCGTTGGCCAGCCGGGTTCCCGGTCGGCAATGCGCGAACGGGCCAATCATGCAGCGCTCACCGCAGCGCACATCTTCCAGTACGCTGTGCGCCAGCACCTGGGTGCCACTGCCAAGTTGGCAATCATGCAGCACACAGCCGGGGCCGATGCTGACCTTGTCTCCCAGCTGGCAGTGGCCACTGAGAACAACATTGACATCAATAAACACGTCAAGACCAGCGTCGACCTGGCCGCGAATATCCAGCCGCTGCGGATCGGCAATGCGCACACCCGCCTGCAGTAGCAGCTGCACCTGCTGCTGTTGATAGAGGCGCTCCAGCTGTGCCAGTTGGGCCTGGGTATTGGCGCCTTGCAGACAGTCAGCCTGCGGCCATTGCAGGGTGCTGACCGCCATACCATCGGCTATCGCCATGGCCAGCACATCGGTAAGGTAATTTTCAGCAGCGGCATTGTCGCTGCTCAGGCGCGTCAGCCAGCGCCGCAGTGCCGCTGCCGGAAAAAGATAAATGCCGCTGTTGACCTCAACGATTTGCTGCTGCTCGATGCTGGCATCGGCCTGCTCGATGATCGCCGTGAACTGGCCTTGCCGGTCACGCAGAATGCGACCATAGCCATGGGGAGCAGACAGCTCCATGGTCACCAGCACGGTATCCGAACTGTTATCCAGCATGGTCTCCAGCAGTGCCAACGGAACCAGCGGATGATCGGCCATCAGCACCAGTACGCTGGCCTGTGCCGGTATCGCCGGCATGGCCTGGCTGACAGCATGGCCGGTACCGCGCTGCTGATCCTGCAGCACCCAGTTGAGCTGCACATCGGACAAAGCCGCCTGCAGCTGCTCGCTGCCATGACCGTGCACCAGATGAATTTGCTTGGGTGAAAGTTGCTGCACGGTTTCCAGCAGATGCCTGATCATCGGCTTGCCGGCCAAGGGTTGCAGCACCTTGGGCAGGGTCGTGCGCATGCGCGTGCCCTGGCCTGCGGCCAGTATGATCACGTGTAATTCGTCGGCTTGACGCTGCTTATCAGCCATGCGCTGGACCCGCCATTGGCGCGCTGACGGCTTGCCGCAGTGCTGTGCACAAGTTAATGGTTTCTTGCGTTTGCGCCAATGCACGCTCGTGGCCTGGCGCCAGCGCGCCATGCTCGGCGAACAACCGCTGCAGCTGTGCAGCCTGTTCAGGAGCACAAAAGACCGCAGCAGCATTGGGTGTGCGCCGCCGCCATTGCTCCGGTATCAAGGTCAGAATCTGGGGCAGGTGCTGTTGGTACCAGCGCCAATGTTGCTCGCGTAATTCAGTTGTGCTCAGCATGCTCATGATCATATCAAAGCGCTCACGTGGGCCCAATTCCAGCCTGCCAGCGGCTAAATCACTGGCCGCTGGATCTTGCAGCAGCATGGCGCGCGCCAGCGGCAACAGGCTCGGATCAGTAAACGCGCCCAGTGCGGTGGGGACAGCAGCAGCCAGGCGCGGATCATCAAAATCTTTGGCAAACTCGATCAAGCACTGATAAAAACGCGCGCCGAGATCCTGCACCGCCACGCTCAGCGCCAGCTCATAACGATCTGCATCCAGCGCGGTGGAAACCGGTTCGGCGTTGAGTCCGATAAACCTTGATGCCCGATCAGCCAGATCCGCACGCAGCATAGAATCACCCAGCGCTTGCGCCTTGAACTTCTGCATGCGTCGACACAATAACTGCTTGTCGATACTGTCTAGCCTGGCCGCGCAGTTGTCGAATTCGCGATACAGTAGTTGCAGCTGTGTACGCAGCTGCGTGGCCGGGGCGGGCGGCAGCACCCGTTGCAGATAATCTTCGAGTATCGGTAATGGCGCTTCCAGCACCTGTCGTGGCTGTTGCTGGGCCTGATCAAGCATGACCTCCAGCAAGCTCAGCAGTGACTCAAGTCGGGCATTGCCGGTAGCGATGGCGGCCTGCAGGCTGTCAACCATGGCCAGTTTCTCACCCGCATCCAGACGCTCGAAGTGGGTCAACAGAGTGTGCCAGTCAGCCGTGGTGAATTGCCATCGGTAATAGCCACTGCCGGCTGCATTGGGCATGATCCAGTCCGGGCAGTGGCCGACTGGCAATTGCAGGACCATCTCCCGGGCGTTCATGATGTGGCACTGTTGATAACTTTCGGCAGCCATTCCATAGCGCAGACACACGGGAATGCTCCAGGTTTGTTCCTGCTGCGCTGGCGACCCAGGCGGCAGATAACGTTGTTGCGTCAAAGTGATGGTGGCGCTTTGATTGCTGCCATCTGCCGGGCAGGACGGCTGTACATCCAGCAGGGGTACACCGGCTTGTTCGACGAAGCTGCGCAAGGTGGTGATCAGTTCCGGCTGCTGCATGGAATCGGCGATGCTGCGGTAAAAGTCAGGAGAAGCCGCGACCGCGTGGGCATAAGTACGCAGATAATCCGCCAGCGCGGCCCGAAACTTGGGGGCACCGAAATAACTGTCCAGCATGTGCAGCACCGCCTGGCTTTTGCTGTAGGTGATGCCGTCGTAAGCATTGCGGATGTCTTCGTTGCGCAGGATTGGTTCGCGAATGGCGCGCGCGCTGGTCAGTGAATCAATTGCCATCACGGCAAAATTGCGCTGCAATCCATTCAGGGCATGGGACTGTTCCGGCTCAAAGCGAGTCAACACCAGTGGCGTGGCCCAGGTGGCAAAGCCTTCTTTCAACCACAGGTCATCCCACCAGGGCGGGGTCACCAGATTGCCGAACCACATGTGCGCCAGCTCATGGGCATGGATACCAAGCATGCCCAGGCGCGCGGCTGGTGGTGCATGTTCCGGTAAAAACAAGCGTTCCTCGCGATAGCTGATCGCCGCTGATAGCTCGGTTGCGCCACTGGGCCAGGCCGGTGCAGCGACGATATCCAGCTTGCGAAACGGATAGGCCACACCCAGCTCGGTTTCCAGAATGTGCACAAACTCGGCGGTGATCTCCATCACCTGGCGCATGTTGCTGGCCTGGCCACGCCGGGCCACGGCGCGCAGCGGAATCTCCTGTGCGCGCACTGCATTGGCAGGAATGGCCGGATACTCGACCACGTCAAACGGCCCGACCGCGAGTGACAACAGGTAGGTTGGCATTGCTGGTGTCGGCAGAAACTGCCAGCGGGTAATGCCGTTTTCCAGCACAGATTGTGAGTAGACCGGGGTATTGGTGATGGCCTGGTAGCCGGTGGGAATGTCCAGCGTCAGGTGCATGGGTGCCTTGAAACCGGGTTGATCAAAACCGGGCAGATACTTGCGCGCCTGGATTGATTCGGATTTGGCCAGCGCATACCAGTCGCCTTGCTCCTGGACCCGGAACAGGCCAGCCAGATTGTTATCGAAGCTGGCCTGATAGTCGATCAGCAAGCTGATTTGCCCGGCTGGCAGCGGTTTCGCAAAACCGATTCTGACCACGCCACTGTCCAGCATTTGCGTATAGTCCACAGCGATATCACTGTCGCGCAAACTGATCTTTTGGATCGTCAAACCTTGACCATGCAACCAGATGCCATCATCGGCCCGCAGCATTTCGACGTCCAGTTGCAGCGTCCCGGAAAACTGTTGCAGACGCGGATCAATGTGCATGTGCAAATAGTAGGCCAACGGTTTGGCGCTGCCGTCCAAAGCGCCGCCAGGTATTTCATTGGCACTGGAATCCAGGCTGGCTTGCTGGGCCATGTCGCTGCGGCAGCCGGGCAGCATTATGCTCAGCAGCAACAGTGTGAGCATGACCGCGATGCGCCGCTGCACGATGTTGTGCACGACGCTGGGCAATCTGGTCATTAACAAGCATGTAATGGGTCTGTACATGGCGGTGAAATTGTACACTGGCTGATTCCGGGGTTATAAGTGCGTCCGAGGCTGGCAGCTGGATGTGAGCAACCAGCCGGACATAATAACATCTGCAAAGGTATGGTCAGTCCAGCACATTGGTTGCGGCCAGGTTAGCCCGTTAGCCCGGTGGCCCTTCAGGCAGTCGGAGATTGTTCGGCACAGTGGATGCACAGGCTCACGGCCGCATTCACCTGCAAGCGCGCCCAGGCGATCTGCTCGCCGCACTCCTGGCAATCGCCATAGTTGCCGTGCTGCATGCGTGTCAGTGCTGCCTGTATGGCCACCAACCGGGCACTGCGTCGGGCATTGGTCGCCTGTGCCATGGCCTGACCTTGCATCGCGTCCATCCGTGACAGTCTACCCATGCGCGTTTGATCCAGTGTCACCGTATCCGCAGATGCTTGCGCAGACTCGGCAATGTCGCTGATTGCCTGCACTTCATCCTGCAGCTGTTGCTGAAGTTGTTGCCGAAGTTGTTGCAGTGCATGCTGGTTGCTCATGCCGATAGTATGCCATGAGCCTGCGTTGACTGGCATTGCGCAGAATAGAAATAAGGCACAGCGAGAAGCTATTGGCGGTGACGGGTAAACATTGCGTACTGGCGGCACGAACTGCACCGCGATATGAGGTCGATAGTGGGGATTTGTTACCATAGAGGTCGTTCTATAGCTGGTATCGCCATGCATGAGTACAATCCCGGTTTCGCATTATCCGCACCTCGCCAGGGCAAAATTGCCCTGCTCGGTTATCTGATCGAATCGTTTGAAGCGGCGCACAAGCTGGGTCTGGATTTTGTTGCCGTGGTGCCACCTGGCTTCGAGGTCGGGCTGCAAAATGATGGTATTGACGCCATCGTCTGGGATTTCGATCTTATCAACGATCAATCTGATGCGTTACTACAACAATGTCTGGATCGCAATGTGCGCGTGGCGGTGCCCTTGTACGAAGAATGCGTGGAATGGGCCGGTGCCCTGAACGCCAGAATCCAGAACAATCCGCGCCTGTTCAATCGCGGCTTGCTGTTTCGCGACAAAGCGATGATGAAGCGCAAGGCGCAAATGAGCGGCTTGCGGGTCGGTGTGTTTGAAGAAGTCTACAATCGCGATGACGTCAAGCGATTTTTCAAACGCGTCAATGAAGCGCTGATGAATGTTGACGGTGATGTTGAGGATCCGGTGCATCTGAAGCCGACCCGTGCGGCTGGCAGCGTGGGCCATTGTATTATTCGCAGCAACAAGAACATCGATGAGTTACCCGATGATGTGTTCCCGTGCATGGTGGAAAGCCATCTGGATGGCCAGGAGTTCTCAGTCGAGGCGTTTATCCACAACGGCAAAATCTGGTTTATGAACATCAACGAGTATGTGCATCTGGGCTATTCACAAGTGCTGCCGCCGGGTCCAGAACTGGAGGCGGAACGAGCAAAAATCCGCCGTGCTGTGGAAAAGCTGGTAAAAGCGTTCAACATGGACAACGGCGTTATACATCCGGAATATTTCATCGATGCCGAAGGCGAGCTTAATTTTGGCGAAGTGGCCAATCGTATCCCCGGTGGCCATATTTTTGATCTGATCCACCGCGCCTATGGTTTTGATCCGTTTGCGGCACAACTACTATGCGCCGATCCACAAACCAGCGATGCAGAACTGATTGCGTTTTTCCCGGACGAAGTGAATGGCATTCAAGGCTATGCCGGCAATGTCATGATCTATCCGCAAAAGCCACGCGTGACCATGCTGGATGTGCCCGAGGAGCTGCTCAGCGATCCCTTGTATGAAAAGCATGACATGTTTGAACCAGTCAACGCGAAAGTTGCCGAACGCGTAGGTTTTGGCAATCATTATGGCAAAATCAATTTCTATGGCGACGATCCTGAAGCCATCAAGCAACGTCTGATTCAATGGGAAAAATTTGATTTCTACAAATAGTACCGAACTGCACACAAAATCAGCAGCTGGCGACAGCCTGCCCACAGCAACAACAGCTCAGTCGGTCGCCAAAATCTCGCAGGATTTCGACACCGCTCTGACGCAACTGGAGCAGGCAGCAGTGTTTGCCAAGGAACGCTATCAGACCGATGTGTTTCAGTTGGCAGGCCAGTTGCTGCAAAGCAACGAGGGCATGCTTGCGCTGCAGCAGTATGCGCAGCGCTTCGATGCTGCCGGGGTGTTTCATAAGGGGCCATGGGAACACCCCGATAAACTCATGCCACAACTGGTGGGCGGTGGTCTGCTGGGCGAGACGGTGTATCCGGTGCTGGAGTCACTCAGTGAGCTACGCATGCTAGCGATTGCCACCGGCAAGAGTGAGCATGCGCAGATGTCTGCCCAGCAGGCGATCCAGTTTCTGCGTGATGTGATCATCAACAATCTGGATTTGATGTTCGGTGACAGCAGCGAAGCTTCCAGACAACGACCACAGATTTTTGCCCGGGCCCAACGCTTGCTGAACCTGATCGCCGCACAGATTCCGATGGCTGGCCTGCGTGATGAAGTGGTCGCTGAAATCGGCTTTATCCAGGCGCAACGGCCGATCCTGGTGCAGCGCAGCATTGATCTTATCCATTATGCTGAGCGCCTGCCGAAGCAGGACGAAGCGGCGGTCAGCAGTGAATTGCTGGAGACCTATGTGCGGGCACTCGGCAAGCCCGGGCCATTGTCCCAGGCCAGCGCTGATCTCACCGACTATCGCAGACTTTTACGCACGGCTGAATCTCATCAGATCGAGGCTGAGTGTAAGGCGTTTGCCTACACTCTGCAGGAAACCGGGCTCAGCAATCCCTGGCATGCGGTCTTATTGCGTTTTCTGGGCCGCCAGCATCCGGAGTTGCTGGCCATGGCGCTGGGCGTGAATGACTATGGCATTGCCACCATCAGTGAAGACGAGTCACTGGCCGTGGACCTGCTGCGGGTGGCCATCACCCCGGCGACTCATGCCGCCATTTATGGCTTTGCCGGCCTGCTCGAACGTGGTCTGCTGAATCGGCCGGCAGTTGCCGCCGGACTGCGACGACTGGTGGACCTGGATATACATCCGGAAGTCACCAAGCTGCTGCTGGAGAATTATCCAAAAGGCCACGGCCTGACCGCCAACATGATCCTGCTGGCAGGCACATTCAGCGTGCTGGGACAGCCGCTGGGTATCGGCCAGGGCCACAACCCTACCTGTCAGGCGGCCCGGGGCATCAGCCTGTGGAGCCGGCACGAGCCCAACTATCTGCTGGAATTGATCGCCACCGCGGCCCGCAATGACCTGGTTGAGATCGAGTTCGAAGGCGTGCAGTTAAGCTCGGCAGACCTGCTCGGCGGTGTTGCCGGGGGCAAGATTGACGCGCGCCTGGATCCGGTATCGCGATTGCTGGTACCGCATCTTGACCGGCTCTATGACGAGTTCATGCGCCGCGCTGCGCTACGTGGTGAAGATGGGCACAAATGGGTCAACCGCGCCTTGTATGGCCGTCAGATCGCCAGTGGTTTCGCCTCGATACTGGATATCACTGGCTGCGTCAGTGGTTATGAAGATTTCCTGCGCTTGTTTTATGCCTCACATCATCCCGACTACAATGATGAACATGAACTGATCTACCCTAACCCGGTAGGGCTATTGATCACGGATATTCATGGCCGTTTACTGGGGCCGCACGCGGTGTCCATTCTGCGCGTCGCCACCGACACTGACAACAAGCTGCGAATATATTTTTTCAACCCCAACAATGAGGGACGACAGAACTGGGGGCAGGACATCAAGCCTACTGTCAGTGGCCATGGCGAGGTACCAGGTGAATCTTCACTGCCGTTTGAGCAGTTCGTCTCGCGATTGTATGCCTATCACTATAGCCCCTATGAAACCGGCGATGCCTTCGCCGTGACGGCCGAGGCGCTGCAACGAATCGAATCCATGGCCCGCAGCAGTTGGGGTGAAGCCTATACCTGGCTGTAAGGTGCTGATATTACTGAATCTTCAGAGCTCTTCATTTTATGTTATAATAATCAGATAGTTATGAAATAAAAGGAGAGTTGATGAACACAGCATTACAGCAACCCAAGGCAGCTGCCTGCAAGCACGATCTGACCATTAGCCCGGCCCGGCTGGAGCACATGACAGATGTGGTCGATATTATCAGCTCATCAGCAAAGTGGTATGAAGGCTTCGTCGATCCCAAGGACATGACCGAGCATCACGTGGATGCCGAATGGGCCAGGGAAAACTTCACCAAACGTGATTTCTATGTGGCCAGAGTGGATGATGAGATCGTCGGCACCATTACCCTGCAAGAAGTCAACGACGCCTATATCTATTTGGGTTACGTGTATCTGCATACCGACCATGTCGGTCAAGGCTACGGCGGCATGAAGCTGGACTGGGCCGCAAAAGAAGCGCGCCGGCGTGGTAAGAAGGCGCTGGTGCTGATTGCCCACCCGGAAGCTGACTGGGCCATTCGCGCTTATGAAAAATTTGGTTTTAAGCGTGTGTTCACCGACAAAAAAGACATTCTCAACTGGTGTGATGGCTGGATGAAGCCCTATTACGAAGAAGGCTTTCATTTTTATCAGTACGATGTTTGAGTAGCCTGCCTGATTGCAATCAGCAAAAAACGCCGGCTAAAAGCCGGCGTTTTTTATGCCGCTTGAAAGACCTCTGGTTGCAACATGGGTGCAGTCGCGCTTACTCGAATGGTTGCGGTTGCGGCGTGTCTGCAGCTGAGGGTGGCAGCTGTGGCAGGGTGACTTCGGGCAGTACGCCGGTTAGGGTCTTCAAAAAAGCCACGATCTGCTCATTTCCCGGTTCGCTAAAAGCTTTGCCCAGCTGAATTTTCCCCATCGTGTCCACTGCGTCACTCAGGGTCTTGGCGGCACCGTCATGAAAATACGGATAAGTCAGTTCGACATTGCGCAAGGTAGGCACCTTGAACATAAAACGATCGGCGTCCTTGCCGGTGACCGCAAAACGACCTGTCGATGGGTTATCCGTCTGATAAGGAGCCACCAGCCCCATTTTCTGATAGGTGTTGCCACCCACGGCGGCACCGTTATGGCAAGCCACACAGCCAGATAGCTTGAACAGCTGATAACCGGCCAATTCATTGTCGGTCAGGGCATCGGCATCGCCGAGCAGCCATTGATCAAAACGAGATCCTGGCGTGACCAGGGTTTTCTCGAATTCGGCAATGGCATCAGTGACCCGATCAATGTTGATCGTGGCATCGCCGAATGTCAGTCTGAACTGTGTGACGTAGTCCGGAATGGATTTGAGCACATCAATTGCCAGCGCGTGACTGGAAGCCATTTCCTTCGGGTTGGCAATCGGCCCGCCAGCCTGTTCTTTCAGATCGGCCGCACGTCCATCCCAGAACTGCGCCAGATTCAGGCTGGAATTCAGCACGGTTGGCGAGTTGATCGGTCCTTGCTGCCAGCCATGACCAATCGATGTGGTCAGGTTGTCGGTGCCGCCCATGGCCAGATTGTGACAAGAATTGCACGAGAGATAACCGGATTTGGACAAGCGCGGGTCAAAATACAGCATTTTGCCCAGTGCGGACTTGGCCATGTGGATCTCGGCCGGCGGTTCAATCGGTGCAATGGGTTCTTGTGCACACACCGACATCGTTGCGAGGGCGGTCAACAGGCCCGTGACCACGATTAAATAAGGAAATGAGCTACGCATAAATCTGACTCCTGACTGATATGGACCGATTGGTTAAAGTTGATAGTTATTTAAGGTAATTATAATATTGGTCTTATGCAAGTCTATTGCAACTTTTTCTTGTTGCCGTCGAACATGGCTTTGGGCAGGTTTTCCCGATGCCGCCAGGACGATGCCAAAACCCCGAGCAGGTGCAGGATCACCAGCGTCAAGGCTGGTGCCCTGTCACACCTCATACGGCACTTTCAGCCAGGCTAGAAGCGGTCAGCTGCCAGGCGCGCGAGCGCAGGACTAGCTGTGCTAATTCAAGCGAGTGCAACACCGCAGATGGCCACTTATCGCCTGGCCCACAGGGAGACTGGCATTGGCACCAATGCTGTGTTGCAGTTCTTGGCAAGGGCGTGCCATTACCTGCAAACTGCGCCTTGCCTTGGTGCAAATGCCAGGCTCTGCAAGCGTCGGATGAGGCGTGACAGGGCACAAGGTTCACAAACAGCTCATGCGTTTCTTCCCAAAATTCTTCCGCAGATTCGTTTTCTGACTTGTTGCCAGGCGTATTGCTATCCTCATCCTCATCTTCATCTTCATCAAATTGAAAGGCAGCTGGCATGTCCACATTAGCCGTGGCGCCGGGTTGACTGGTCATTAACGACGCCAGTGGCCCGTGGCCATGCACACCGTGCAACACCAGACCACTTGCCAGGGTCAGGCTCAGCATCAGCACCAGCAGCACAGCCATGCAGGCACCGGCAGGGTTGTGACCCAGGTAGCGGTGCGCATCGCCACGCACCAGGCTTTTGATATAGTTGAAGGCAGCCAGCGGAGAGCAGTGCCAGCCGGACAAGCCGCCATAGCCTTTACTGGCCAGCCCCAGGCCAACGCGAAGCAGCAACAGTGCCACCATAAGATAGCCAGACCAGACATGCACGCTGCGATAATCATCTCCAGTCAGGTAGCTGATCAGAAAGGCTGTGACCAGTAACCAGTGCAATACTCTTAGCCAGAGTGGCCAGACTCTGATAATCGTTGTCTGTGTAGGGCTGTTCATGTTGCTGCTCCAATTTGACACATTGAGGAGTATGCGGCGCAGCTTTGTTATGATCATCGAACAGATGTTCGATTACAGCATTAATGGTACGTATGCCCGATGAAGAGAAACCTGACAAGCTATCCCGAACACCTGCTGCTGATTGCTTTGCTGGTGGTCATCATCATTGCCAGCAGCTTTGACATTCTGTTGGATATCAGCCAGGGCGTGGGTGCTTACCACATTGTCCAGGAAGCCATTATTACCCTGCTGGCCATCATTGCAATGGTCTGGGTGTTGCGTTCATTGCGGCAAAAAATGCGAGAAATTCGACATCTGCGTGAGAGTTTGCGAGCCCAATACAAAGCCAGGGATCAGGCCAGTGTCGACAGTAGTCGGCAGCTGGCCACGGCGCGCCGGGAGCTGGCTGCAGAAATTCACCAGCAGTTCGAGCGTTGGGGCTTGTCTGCCAGCGAACAGCAGATTGGCATGCTGCTGATCAAGGGACTGACCCTGAAGGAAATCGCCAACATTCGTGACACCAATGAAAAGACCGTGCGTCAGCAGGCCTCATCGATTTATCAGAAGTCAGGGGTCAACGGCCGCCATGGCTTCAGCGCTTGGTTTATTGAAGATTTTTTGTAAACCAAAACTGCAGCAAGCTGCAACTACAACGGTACGTGCTGGGCCAGCAGCTGTCTGAGTTTTTGCACCTGGCGACGTGTCCGTTGCAGTTCATCCAGCAATTCCAGAGAGATTGCCAGGCCGGCTGCATCCAGCTCAAAAGCCTGTTGCATGCGTGCCGCTTTGGCCAACAACTGCAAGGTGTCGGCGCTGAAATGCCAGTCTTTGTTGCCACTGCGCGGTCGCGCTAACGGGGTAATGGTGCCGAATTCGACCAGTTGCTGTAACTGTTGATGTTCCATGCCACAGCGCAAACACAGTTCCTGCAAGGTGAATGTCAAGCTCTCGTTGACCAGCTCCACCGGTACGGATGGACTGACTGGTGAGGTTCCGGTTGGCTTCTTGCTCATGCCAGATTACCCCAGTCGGCGCGCGGGTCGTACTGGGTTTCGGCAGCCAATTGGCGATACAGTTCCCGGGCTTGATCGCTGTGCTGTTTGGGCATACTGATGCGCAGAATAACAATCAGATCACCCGCTTTGGACAGGCCTTTGCCAACCAGACGCAGTTTCTGTCCACCGCTGGAGTCGGCAGGAATCTTGATATTCAAAGGTCCACCCAATGAGGGAATCTTAATGGACGCGCCCAATGCTGCTTCTGTCGGGGTGATCGGTACGGTCAATTGCAAATGTTTGCCGTCCACCACAAACAGCGGATGCGGCGCCAGGTCAATCTCAATGAACAGATCGCCATTTTCGGCGCCACCCATGCCTGGCCCACCCTGACCCTTGAGACGAATCTGCTGGCCGCGAGTAACGCCGGCGGGAATTTTTACCTTCAGGGTTTTGCGTCGTCGACGCAAATGGCCGTGTTCGTCGCTGTCTTGGATCTGAAACGAGATCTGTTTATCACCGCCCTGGTGTGCTTCATCCAGTAACAGTGCGAGCGTGCTGTGAACGTCCTCGCCACGTCGCCGAAAAGTTTGTCGGGCAGTGCGGTGTCCGGCCTGCTGCGCGCCGCCAAAGCCACCAAAGATGGACGAGAAGAAGTCACTGAAATCACCGTCAGCTGATGTCTGTTGACCGCCGTTGCGGGCCTGCCAGCCTGGTGGAGGCCGGAAGTTGCCATCATGGCCGCGTGCGCCGAGCTTGCGCAACTGATCGTATTCAGTGCGTTTGTCCTTGTCCTTCAGTACCTCGTAGGCCTCGCCGACTTCCTTGAAGTGTTGTTCTGCATCGGCTTCCTTGCTGACATCAGGATGGTATTTTCGCGCCAGCTTGCGATAGGCTTTGCGAATGGCATCGGTATCGGCATTTTCAGCCACACCCATGATTTTATAGTAATCCTTGAATTCCATAACTGACAATATAGGTGCTTTTCGCACACAGCAAAGACATGTTGCATAAAAAAATCCCGCCAACCAGGGGCTGGCGGGATCTTGAACTCATTAATTGCGGAGGCGGATCAGGCCTTGTTGTAGACAGCACCCAAGGTGGCGCCAAATACTATGTGGCCGATCATGCTGCCCATCAGCAGTTGCATGTTGCCGCCAGAGAACAGGCCATTGCCCATCATCGGCATGACCATGATCTGGGCCAGCATAAACAGGATCAAGCCATAGATGATGCCCTGCAGTACACCGTTACCGGGTAGTTTGCCGTACAAAAACTTGGCGTAGATAATGGCCATGATGATGCCCAGAACAAAATGGATCATCCAGCCAGCGGCATAAGGCATGGCCATCATCGGATTGTTGCTGCCCAGCATGGTGCCAAAGTCCATTTTTGGCATCCCCATCATGGGGGCGACAAACATGGCCACGATTGACATGACGGCCGTTGCTACAACACCGGCAATGATTGCTTTTGATGTATTCATACTGATTGTTCCCGATATGTGGTTGGTGGTTTGAGCAGCATACACCGATACGACTTTAGCAGCAAGTTGAGCGCAATGGCCTGCCGACCGCACACTGGATCGAAGTGCAACAATCAACTCGCACCCAGACTGCCCGGGGCAGTCTGGGCAAGGTTCGACGGGCGTGTGCTCAGGTCTGCACGTTGGTAGTGGGGTCCGCATTCAAGCTGGCACTGATCCAGTCGTCCACGACCCGCTCCAGCAAATACATCGGCAGTGCCCCATGGGTCAGCACCTGATCATGAAACGACTTCAGATCAAACTCTTCACCCAGCGCCTGTTTGGCACGCTCACGCAGCTCCACAATCTTCATCATGCCTACCTTGTACGCCAGCGCCTGGCCAGGATTGACCAGGTAGCGCTCGATTTCCGCCTCTACTTCATCTGCACCCATGCCGGTGTAGTCGAGCATGTATTGAATGGATTGTTCGCGGCTCCAGTGCTGGTAATGCATGCCAGTATCTACCACCAGGCGTACGGCGCGGAACATTTCCGCCTGCAATCGGCCCAGATTGTCCAACGGATCATCCTGATAGCCCATTTCCCAGGCCAGCCGTTCGGCGTACAAGGCCCAGCCTTCGGCAAACACGGTCATGGGAATCAGACGCCGGAACATGGGCAGCTCTTCCAGTTGTTGGGTCAGAGCGATCTGGAAATGATGCCCGGGAATGCCTTCATGATAGGCCAGCGTACGCATGCCGAATTTGGGGATTTCGCTGACGTTGCGCAGATTGGCAAAGAACCGGCCCGGACGCTCGCCATCCAGTGATGGCGGCTGGTAATACGCGCCGGGTGCGGTATCCTGAGAGAACTCCGGTACCGCAACGACTTCGACACCGGATTCCGGGCGAACATTGAATGCAGCGTCCATGCCCGCATTGATTTCGTCCAGAATAGTCTGATAATCGGCCAGAATCTGCGCGCGACCGTCAGCCGAGTCTGGATACAGCTGATCTGGGCGTTTTGCCAGCAATTGCACGCGCTCGCCAATGGTGCCTTCGGTCAGACCTTCAGCGACCAGAATGGTGTCCATTTCAACAGCGATACGATCCACTTCCGCCAGGCCAATCTGATGAATTTCTGCCGGCGTCATGGTGGTACTGGTGTGGAACCGCACCTGCGTGGCGTAGTATTCGTCACCATCCGGCAGGCGCCAGACGCCATCATTGCTGGTGGCTCTGGGTTCGATGGATTCCATGTAAGCAATCAGTTGGTTATAGGCCGGATAAACGCTATCGGCGACCGCCTGGTTGACGCGAGTCTGCAGCCGATCACGCTCATTCTGGCTCAGCGTATCCGCTTCGATCTTTGCCAACTGCTCGGCAAAATGCGTCGCCAGCATATGCTCGGCGGCTGGCTTGTCAATGAATTCGCGCATTTGCTTGAGTACTTTCTGCACCGCAAACTGCGGCGGCAGGATGCCGCGCTGATCACGAATATTCAGCCCTTCGATGACCTGGCTGAATTTGTCATCGAACAGTTGCAGCCGGGCAATGTAGTGTTCTGCGCCCTTGCGATCTTCAACCACATGCTGGTCAGCCATGAAGCTTGGCAATGTGCTTTGAATCCCGAACATTTGGTTAACCGGAAAACCGTGATACATGAAGCGCTCGCCATCGACCACGAATTGCGACATGAAGTAATCAAACACATCGTAGGAGAGCAGGTCTTCGCCCTGATAATCCTCACGGTCGTAGCGCTGGAAAACCTCGTACTCGCGCTCAAACTTGCGCAAGTCCTCCAGCTCAGCGGCGGGTGATGAATCACTGAATCTGGCGTTATGACCGCGTATACCGACGCTGTCCAGTAACCGTAGAGAAGTCAGCAATTCGGGCGAATCCAGCGCCGCTTTGAGAAATACACGGCCGTAAAACAGGTCAATACTGACCGGCTTGAAAAACCACACATTGACGAACAACAACCCGGCCAGAATCAACAGTACCGCAATACCACCGCCCAGCCATTTGAATACACGTTTCATTGTTTTTCTTCCTGTTTTGCCTGATCAACGGATACTTTAATCGATTATCATAGTTCTGCAGTCAGCCTGTCACATGCCCCATAGGTCATGGTCAAGGCACTGTTAGCTGAAGCAAATGCACTATTATTATCTGCTCAAAGTCATTCATGTCAGTGCGGCGATGCTGAGCATCGCGCTGTTTTGTCTGCGTCTGTATTGGTCAGTCAATGGTTCTGCGCTGCTGCAACGTGCTTGGGTCAAAGTCATGCCGCATGTGATTGATAGCGTGCTGCTACTGGCCGGCGTGAGTCTGATGCTGTTGCTGCGCGCCTGGCCACAGCAACAACCCTGGTTGGCAGCGAAACTGGTGGGGCTGCTGATCTACATTGTGCTGGGCAGCATGGCCATCAAATACGGACGCACAGCCAGGATACGATTGTTGGCCGGCAGTGCAGCGATTGTGGTGTTTGTGTTTATCGTCGGCGCCGCATGGATGCATTCGCCACTCTCCTGGCTGGTCTGAACCCGTCGCAAATCAGCGGCGAACAGACATAGAAAAACCGCGCTAAGCGCGGCTTGAGATTTCTTATTATTACTCGAGCAAGTTACTTGATCTTGCCTTCCTTGTACATCACGTGCTTGCGAACAACGGGATCGTACTTTTTCATTTCCATCTTGTCCGGGGTGTTTTTCTTGTTCTTGTCGGTGGTGTAGAAATGCCCGGTTCCGGCGCCGGAAATCATGCGAATCTTGTCTCTTCCTGACTTGGCCATTGCTTATCTCCTAAACCTTTTCGCCGCGTTTGCGCATGTCTGTGAGCACGGTTTCAATGCCGCGCTTGTCGATAATACGTACACCCTTCGCCGATACCCGCAATTTCACCCAGCGGTTTTCACTGGGCACCCAGAAGCGGTGCTCATGCAGATTAGGCAGAAAGCGTCTGCGGGTCTTGATGTTGGAATGTGATACGTGATTGCCGACAGCGGGTCGCTTGCCGGTAACCTGACAGACTCTGGACATGCTCGATTTCCAAATGTGTTTGTTAAAGCTAGCCGTCTATTATCACCAACTACAGCACATTAATCAAGATGCAGTAGAAGATTATCGCAACTATCAGCAATTCTCGACCCGGCAGCCAGCCGCAGCCGGGTCAGTTGATCAGCGGCGTTGGCCAGGAACAGTCCGCCTTTATGAATCCGCCTATATGACATAGGCGGGTTAGCCCGCCTATTGCACGAGGGCGGACGTTCAGGTAAGAAAAGCGTATGCACACCAACAAGATATAACGAAATTGATCGATATTGCAAAAGTACAGTTTGTCCTATTCGGTGTTAGGAAAAATCTGCCGTCGTAGTTTGGCACATCCTCCTTGAACCATAGCCAGCTATGGCTCTGCGGACGATGCACCAAACTACTTTGGCAGATTTTCCCTAAAATCCGAATCCCTCATGAAATAGGCGGGTTAGCGCATAGCAGCTGTGCTTACTGGCCCAGCTCAGTCGGCAGCGGCGGTGGCGGTGGCACCGGATCGTGCCAGTCTTTCAGATCAGCCAGTATCTCACTGATCGCAGCTTCCAACTGGGTATCGCGGCCGGCATTCGTTGCCAGTGGATCCAGTTTGACCTCGATGTCCGGAGCCACACCCTCATTTTCGACCGTCCAGTGCCCAGCGGCATCGATGAATCGGAAGAACGGCACGGTC
>JAJFKZ010000053.1 GCA_021772955.1 Gammaproteobacteria bacterium
AGCACCGGCAGTGCGCTGCTGTCGTGCTCCTGATAAAACGGTGCCGACAACTTGTCGTTGGCAGGCAGGTTGATCCAGAGCTGAAAACCGCGCATACGGCCTTCGATCTGGCGTGGCATTTCCGAATGAATGATGCCATGCGCAGCCTTCATCCACTGCACACCACCGGGCTCGATGATGCCCCGGTTACCAAGGCTGTCGGCATGTTCCATGCGCCCGTCGATCATGTAGGTGAACGTCGACATGCCGCGATGCGGATGATCGGGAAACCCGGCGATGTAGTCGCTGCTGTTGTCGCTATCGAAATGATCCAGCATCAGAAACGGATCCAGATGCCGCAGCGCAGAGGTGCCGATTGCGCGATGGATACGCACACCGGCACCATCGCTGGTACGCATGGCCGGGATGGCGGCACCGACTTGAGAATGATGGTCTGGATGGCTATTCATGCTTTACAGCATACATTCGCTATAATTAAATGTATATTGATATATTTTCAAACAAAGATTTAGTAAATATGAATAGAACCACGCTGGAACAATGGCGCTGTCTGCTGGCTTTTGCTGAAGCCGGTACCTATGCCGGTGCTGGTGCGATATTGCATAAAACCCCTTCATCGGTATTTCAAACCTTGTCCCGACTGTCTGCACTGCTGGGAATCGAGTTGTTGGTGGTCAGTGGACGACGATCAAAACTGACTGATCAGGCCCGGGCCTTGCTGCATCGGGCCGAGCTGTTGGTGCAGGAGTTTGCTGATCTGGAAAAACTGGCCGATGATTTCGCCGGTGGCTGGGAGGCGGAAATCGGGCTGGCGGTGGAAAGCATTTTTCCAGGTCCCTGGCTGGATCAGATTCTGCACGACTTTTCCCAGCACGCCAGGGCATTACGACTGCAGGTCTACGAGGGCGTACTCAGCCGCATTGATGATCTGTTGCATCGTCAGCAGGTGGTGCTGGCCATTGCGCCACGCATTCCTGCGGGCTTTATTGGTGAACCCTTGTTGCAGATTGACCTGTTGGCGGTGGCGCATCCAGACCACCCCTTGCATCAGCTGCAGACGCCGCTGACCATGCACGAACTGGCAGCCCATCGTCAATTTGTGATTCGCGATGAAGGTTCTCGTGCAGACAGTGCTGGCTGGCAGCAGGCGGAGAAGCGTTGGACGGTCAGCAGTTTTACCCGCAGCAAGGCCGCGGTGCTGGCCGGGCTGGGCTTTGGCCGATTTGCCGCTGCCAGTATTGCTACCGAACTGCGCTCAGGCCAGTTGCGATTGTTGCCGCTGCGCGAGGGTGCAAGTATGCCGGTGCAGTTGTATCTGGTCTATGCCGACCGCGATCACCTGGGCCCGGGCGCTGCGGAACTGGCCGCGACCATACGGCGCCTGGCGGATCAGTTCAGTCGGGACTTTGCCACGCGAAAGTGATGATGTCCGCGGGTTTGATAAAACCCTGGCCCCACTGTTGATCCAGCTCGGCGGTGATTTCTGCAGCGATGGCCTGTTCCAGAGTTTGTCCCGAGTCCTTTGCAGCAGCAACCAGATCGCGAACCTGTATGAGCATGTCATGGTAGGCCTGTAAATCGCTCTTGCTGGCCAATGGACCGTGCCCGGGGATAATTCTGGTGTCGTCATTGGCCAGTGCCAGGCCATTTGCCGTGGCCTTGATCACGCCCGGCAATGAGCCCCCGCTGGAAAGGTCGATAAACGGGTAGGTGGTATTGAAAAAGGTGTCACCCATGTGCAGGACGTTACTGCTGGGCCAATGAATGATGCTGTCACCATCGGTGTGCGCGTGCGGTTGATGGTAGGCGCTCACCGATTCGCCGTTGAGGTGCAAACTGAGGCGGTCGCTGAAAGTGATCACCGGCAATGCCTGCGGCGGTGATGCCTCGGCGTTGCGTTGAAAATGCGCCATGAACTGATCACTGGACATGCGTTTGCGGACGTTGTTATGGGCGATGATCACGCTGCCGGTTGCGGCAAACGTTTCGTTGCCGCCGGTGTGATCGCCATGCCAGTGGGTGTTGATCACATAGCGGATCGGGGCCTTGCTGAATGCACGAATGGCGGTCAGGATCTTGTCGCTCAATGGCGCGTATTGATCATCGATGATGAACACACCATCGGCGCCGGCGGATACGCCGATGTTGCCCCCGGCGCCGGTGAGCATGTACACCGACTCACCGAGCTGCTGTGACTGCACTGTTACATTACTGAAGTCCTGTTGGCCGCTGCAGACGGTGCTGATTGCCAGCAGCAGCAACAGGCTTGTTTGGGTCCATGCTTTCATAGTGGTTCTCGCTTACGTCAGAAGGAAGTATCAGTTGACTGGCTGGTCCAGCAGCAAGGCCACATTGACTGTGGTATCGCTCAGCAGCAAACGACTGCTGGCCTGCCAGTCACCTGGCATCGGACTGGCATTGCCACTCCATGACAGCCGCGCCACGATTTCAACTTCGCCACCGCTGCCGATACTGGCCAGGTCATTGCCGGGCACCATGGCCTGGCTGTTGTCCAGTATAGTCTGTAGCGGTGGCTGCGGATTAGCAATGCGCTGGATCGCCAGCGGCGGACCCGGTACATCCGGCTGTCTGGCGAAGATGAACAACACCGGTGCTGCGCCAGTATGGCCGGCCAGTGCAGCTTTCAGTGCGTCGTTGAACTCGATGTTGACGGCTACTACTGGCGCAGTTGCGACAGCCGTGCTGCTGTCATCATTATCGGTTTTGGTCGGCGCGACATTGCTATCTATTCCGAGTTGGCTGTGCAGGGCGGTGAGTGCCTGGTCCAACTGTTGCTGAATGGTGTCTTTGATCACGGTGTCATCGATCAGTGGTAACAGCGTCTGCCAGTGCCCAATCGCGCCGCGATAATCTTCGTTTTGAAACGCCACGGCGCCTGCCAACCACAGTGCGCGAGGATTTTGCGGGTCGATACGCAGGGCCTGCTGTATGTTGTCGATGGCTTGATCAGACACGTTTCCGGCGGAGGAAAACAGTTGATTCTCGGCCAGGGAGGCAAGCATATCAGCGCGTTCGGGTGCATCCTCGGGGGTCAGCTCCAGGGCTTGACGCAATGCCGAAGAGGATTCCTCAAAGCGGCTTTGTTGGCTATAAGCCGAAGCCAGACGCATCCAGTTGAGTCGATTATCCGGCGCTTGGCGGGTGCGTTCTTCCAGTTCCACCAGTTCGGCTGTGGCAGACGGATCGATGCCATTGACGGACCGGGCCGACGGGTGACTTGCAGCCGCGCCCGGCAGTTGCAGTGCGCTGGGTGTTCCGACTTGCTGGTAGATCAGATAGGCTGCCAGCGGCAGCGTGATCACCAGCAGCGCTGCCAGCAGTTTGGTCCGGGCTGGCTGGTTGTGCTGCTGGTCGTTGCGTCGGGCCGACTGAAACTTGGCGGCAAATTCCTCTGGCGTCAACAGGCCCTGCCGAAACGCCTTGTGCAAGCGCGCGTGCTGGGCGCGCAGCGGAGACCGCAACAGCGGCAGCAAGACCACGGCAAGTGCCAGCAGCAGCAACACCGTGCTGGCGAGAATAAAAAATGCGGTCATGGGTTTGGATCGGTTTTGGAGGGTTGGTTTGTGGTGCTTGTCTGCATGCGCCGCAGGCTGCGAAAGACCAGTATCAGTCCGCCCAAAAGCAACACTATCGGTCCCAGCCAGAGCAACAAGGTGGCCACGGTGAAGCGCGGGCGATAGAGCACAAAATCACCGTAGCGAGCAACCAGGTACTCACGGATGCCTTCATTGCTACGACCTGCTCGCATCAGCTCTAATACTTCATTGCGCAAATCCTGGGCCAGTGGTGCGCTGGAATCATCCAGGCTCTGGTTCTGACATACCAGGCAGCGCAACTCCGCAGTTAATTCACGAAAACGCTGTTCTTCGGCAGTGTTCTGGAACTCGATCACATCGATGGCCAGGGCCGGGGAGGGGGCCAGCTGTAGCAGCAATAGCAACAATGACCATGCCAAGAGGAGGCGCACGCTACTGCTCATAAGGCTGGCTGCGGCTGTCGCTGGTCAGGCAATGACTGAATCAGCGGTAACATTTCCGTTTCCCAGGTGCGCTGATCGAGTATGCCGACCTGCTTGTAGCGCACCACACCATCGGCATCGATCAGGAAGGTTTCGGGTGCGCCATAAACGCCGAAGTCGATCCCGGTCTTGCCATTGAGGTCTACGATAATGGCTGAGTACGGGTTACCAAAGTGATTCAGCCAGCGTTGGGCATCGGCTTCGGCATCCTTGTAGTTCAGACCAATCACCGGCAGCACGCCGGAGTCGGCGATGCGGGTGATCTGCTCGTGTTCGACCCGGCAGCCTGGGCACCAACTGGCCCAGACATTGAGCAGATAGGCTTGACCGAGCATGTCGGCATGGCCGAGCATGCCGTCAGCATCCAGTCTGGGCAGATTGTAGGCAGGTGCGGGTTTGTTGATCAACGGCGAGGGGATGAGGTCCTTGTCATCGGCCATGCGCAAGCCGGCGAACAACAGCACGCACAAAGCCAGGAACACCATCACCGGCAACAGGCGCTTAAGCACTGCTTGTCGCTCCTGCGGACCGGCCACGGGCCAACTGTTCCACGCTGACAGATTCCTTTCGATAACGCCGATCGCTGGCGGCCAACAGGGCGCCCAGAACGATCAGTATCGCACCGCCCCAGATCCAGCGCACAAAGGGCTTGGTATAGATACGAACACTCCAGATCTGGGCTGGATTAGCATCATCCAGAGGCTCACCCAGAGCGACATACAGATCCCGGGTCAGTCCTGGATCGATGGCAGCATCGGTCATGATGCTGCCGCCAGCTGCATAGCGGCGCTTTTCCGGCTGCATCACGGCAATGATGTCATCGCTGCCACTGCGGCTGACTTCAAACACGCCACGAGCGGCCAGGTAATTGGGACCTTGCACGTTGCGACTGGCAATAAAATGATAGTCATGCTGGCCGACCGTGGCCGTGTCGCCAACTTGCATGCGCAGGTCTTTCTGTATCTGGCCCGATTCCACCATGCTGACACCAATCACAAACACACCAACGCCAAAATGCGCCATTGCCATGCCGATTTGCCAACGCCTCAACCCCCCGATCTGGCGCCGCACATGCTGCAACAGATACCAGCCACTACCAACCATCAGCCAGGCACCGGCAGCCACGCCGAACCAGCCGCGAACGCCACCCGGATTCAACAACAGCCCCAACAACAGCAACAAACCTGCTGCTGCGAGCGCCATGTTTCTGGCCTGGGCTTTGATCTCTGACCAATCGCCCTGACGCCAGCGTGTCATCGGACCCAGCGGGATCAATAGCACCACCGGCACCATCAGCAGCGTGAATAGCAAACCGAAATACGGCGGACCCACGGAAATTTTGCCCAGGTCCAGCGCATCAGCCAGCAAAGGATACAGTGTGCCCAACAGCACCATGCCGGTGGCAGCAGCAAAAAACACATTGTTCAGCAACAACATGGTTTCGCGACTGTACAAGCCGATCGCCGATTCCGGTTTCAAGGTGTGGGCACGCAGCGCAAACAGCGTCAGTGCGCCACCGCAGAAAAAGCCCAACATGGCGAGCACGAAGATGCCGCGCGTTGGATCACTGGCAAAGGCATGCACCGAGGTCAATGCGCCTGAGCGGACCAGGAACGTGCCCAGCAGGCTCAACGAGAAGGCGGTGATGGCCAGCAGCAGTGTCCAGTTCTGGAACACCTTGCGCTTTTCGGTGACGGCCAGCGAATGCACCAGCGCAGTGCCGATCAGCCACGGCATGAACGAGGCATTTTCCACCGGGTCCCAGAACCACCAGCCGCCCCAGCCCAACTCATAATAGGCCCACCAGCTGCCCAGCGCGATGCCGCCGGTCAGAAATGCCCAGGCGCTCAAGGTCCACGGACGACACCAGCGTACCCAGGTGGTTTCCATGCGCCCACCGAGCAGCGCCGCGATGGCGAAAGCAAACGGCACCGCCATGCCAACATAGCCCATGTACAGTATGGGTGGATGGATGATCAGCCCCGGATCTTGCAGCAAAGGGTTCAGGTCAGCGCCGTCGACCGGCATCGGCAACAGACGGCCGAACGGATTGGAGGTGAACAGCACGAACAGCAGAAACGCCGCTGCTACCATGCCCAGTACTGCACTGACACGGGCCAGAAATTGCAGCGGCAGGGCATTGCTGAAACGTGCTACGGCGGCAATCCAGAAGGCCAACACCAGACACCACAGCAACAATGAACCCTCGTGCCCGCCCCAAACTGCAGAAATGCGGTAGTGCACGGGCAGCAGGCTGTTGCTGTTTTGCGCCACGTACTGCAATGAAAAATCCTGGCTGATGAAAGCGCTGGTCAGCAACACAAACGCCAAACCGATGAAGCCCAGCACGCCATAGGACAATGGTCGGCTCAGCAGCTGCAGTTGCTGGTTGTTGTTGTAACTGCCCCACAGCGGCAAGATCGCCAGCAGCAGTGCCAGCAGCAGCGCCAGGACCAGGGTGACTTGACCCAGCTCAGCCAGCATCAGCCTGCACTCGAATCAGGTGTGGTAGTGACGGGTGGCTCCGAATCGCTGATTTTTTTCTTCACCGGATGGCCGGCCCGCTCCAACGCATCGGCGACTTCCGGTGCCATGTAGGTTTCATCGTGTTTCGCCAGCACATCATCGGCGACGAAATGATCGTCTGAGGTCAAGCGCCCATGCGCAATCACACCCTGGCCTTCGGCAAAAAGATCCGGCAGAATGCCCTGGTATTCAACGTGAATGGTTTGCTTGCCGTCGGTGACATCAAAGCTGGCCAGCAGCGTTTGCGGATCGCGTTTGACCGTGCCACGCTGGACCAGGCCGCCAAGCCGGAATTTTTCTCCGCTGGCAATCTGTTTGCTAACCACATCACTGGGGCTCTGGAAGTACAGCAGGTTGTCCTGTAGTGCATACATGGCGATGGCCACCGCCAGCGATACGCCTGCGAACAGGCTCAGGAACAAGTACAAACGTCGTTTTCTGGTGGGCGTCATAGCGGCTTCACTGTGGCATGGTCAGGTTGACGAGACAGGTGTTGGCATCGATGCTGTGGATTGGCACTGGCTTTTAGTCATGTCTGCGCGCGGCTACCGTTTTGGAACGCTGCTGCAGGCGTAGGTTCTGCATCAGGGCGCGCCGCCGCAACACCGGCATCAGCGCACAGTACACCACAATCGCCAGTGTCAACGCATACGCTGTAAAAATGTAGTAGGCATGTTGGCCATGCATCCATTCAATGTTCATGATATACCCGAGTCCGGCTTGTAGCCGACGTTTAGTATCGAATAATGATCCAGATCAAGTTGTTGGCGTTGATTCATGTTGGATCTGCTTTGTTTGCGTGCCACAGCTCCTGCGGCCACCGTTTGTGCTGATCCTGCTGCAACAGCAAGCCCCGACTGCGCGACAATAGCACCGCAGCATAATAAAACTTGCTCGCTGCGACCACCAGTAACAGCGGAATCAGCATGCTGGTATCCATGCTTGACTCGCCGATATCCAGCTTGATGGTGCTGCCCTGGTGCAGGGTGTTCCACCACTGCACCGAATAATGGATGATGGGCAGATTGACCAGCCCCACCAGTGCCAGCAGGCTGGCCGATCGGGCCGCTTTGCGCGGCTCATCAATGGACTGATACAGCGCCATCACGCCGATGTACAAAAACAACAGCACCAGCTCCGAGGTCATGCGGGCATCCCACTGCCAATAAGTGCCCCAGGTGGGTTTGCCCCACAGACTGCCGGTGAGCAAGGCGATCAAGGTGAATGCAGCGCCAATCGGAGCGCTGCAAATGGCCATGGTTTCGGCAATACGAATACGCCAGACCATGCCAATCAGGCCGAATGCGGCCATCAAGGCGAAAATCATCATCGACATCCAGGCGCTGGGCACATGGATATAGATGATGCGGTAACTGTCGCCTTGCAGATAGTCTGCAGGTGCCACAAACAGCCCCAGATACAAGCCGGGCAACGCCAGGATAAAGCACAGCCCCCACAGCCAGGGAATGATGTAGCCGCTGGTGCGATAAAACCAGGCGGGTGATCCCCAGCGATGGAACCAGACCTTGCAACGCTGCCAGATTGAAGGGTTTTCAGTCATGTCATTCCCGCAAATGAATGTTCAAAGCCACCGTGATGGCTGGAGGGATCAAGGTCACCGCCAGTACCAGCATGGCCGTAATCAACAGTAACTGCATGTCCACATTGGCGCCAGCCTGGGTTTCCTTGACCGCTGAGGTGGCAAAAATCAGCAACGGTACATACAGCGGTGCCACCAGCAGACTCATCAACGTTGCTGCCTGGCGACTGCTCAAGGTCAATGCTGCGGCGAGTGCACACAATAAGGTCATGATAGGTGTCCCCAGCAGCAATGACAAGCTTAGCACCACCAAAGCATCGGTTTGCAATTGCAGCCAGATCGCCAGCAGCGGACTGATCAAGACAATCGGCAGGCCGCTGACCAGCCAGCGGGACAGCAATCTGGCCGCCACCAGGGTCAACATCGAGGCATCGGCCAGCAGCCATTGTTCCAGCCTGCCGGTTTTTTCATCGTGGGCGAACACCGCCTCCAGGCCCAGCAGCGAGGCCAGCAGCGCGGCAATCCAGACCACGCCGCCGGCAATCTGTCTGAGTTCAGCAGCTTCCGGGCTTATGCCCAGCGGAAACAAGGCCACCACCAGCGCCATGAACCACAGTGGTTGCAGCAATTCACCGGCGTGCCGAAATGCAATCTGCAAATCAGTACGCACCAGATGGATGAACAGACTCATGCGCAGTGCTTAGTCGGATGGCTGGTTGCGCAACGGCAGGCGCAGGTGTCTGCTGTCGGGCAAATCGGCCAAACCCAGCTCATGACTGGCGATGATGGCAATGCCGCCTTGCGCACAGTGCCTGCGCATCAGTTTCAACATCAGGTTGATGCTGTGCTTGTCCAGATTGACGAAGGGCTCATCCAGCAGCCAGATGGGCCGTGCGCACAGCAATAGTCGCGCCAGCGCGGAGCGCTTGAGTTGTCCGGCGGACAAGTTGCCCGCCATTCTGGTCGCCAGTTCCGCTACCTTGAAGTCGGCCAGTGCCTGCAGGCAAATAGCTTCGGCTGCGCAACGGTTCAGACTGGCACCTTGCAGGCGCAGATAGTAGAGCAGGTTTTCCAGCACCGTCAGCTGCGGCTGTTGCGCATGCTGATGACCAACGTAATGACAGGCAGAAAGTTTGATATGACCGCTGGTCGGGCGCAGTATACCGGCCAGAATTTTAAGCAAAGTGGTTTTTCCGCTGCCGTTGGCGCCACTGAGAACCAGCATGTCCTGCGCTTGCAGGGTCAATGTCAGCGCGCCGAACACGCTCTCATAATGGCGCTCGTAGCTGATATTGCTGGCATTCAGGTAAGCTGCAGGCATGAACTGAAAGTGGTTTGGATTGATGACTGTCTGTCGGCATTATAACGACTCATAACCACAGTAGTTCAATCACGTTTCGTGGTTTGCCAGTATGCCGGTCGAGTGCCGTCTGAGCGCTATAGGCAACCAGCGCGCGCTGCTGGTAGTGACGTCCCAGCTGAATCAGTTTTTCGCCCAGATCATCGCTGCCACTGGTGCAGACCAGCCAACCGTGCTCGTTGGGCCAGTTCGTGCCGGCGGCCACATGCAGGCTGGGATACATAAAGGCACGGTATTGCTGTAACTGCTCACGCAATTGCTCGCGGCGGCGGCGATTGTCCTGGTCGCTGCTCCGTCGCGCCTGTGGATTGTCGGCCGTGATTATCAACCAGTCCTGACTGGCGAGCAGCGCGGGCGGTTCATCAGCCAGGTGCAGATCAACGGTTATGGCAGGCAGAGTGACGCGATAACAGGTATTTGTAAATGCGTTCAACAGACTGGCATGGTCGTGAGTTCGATGCATGGCGAGGTGGCTAATGTTTATACTTGACAGTCAGTTTTCATAGTAAAGGAATGCATAGTCCATGTCCGCACAGAAAAAGTTTGATCTGGTTGTCATTGGTGCAGGTTCGGGTGGTGTACGCGCGGCGCGCATCGCTGCCAGCCATGGGGCCAGGGTTGCCATTTGTGAGGAAAGCCGGGTTGGTGGTACTTGCGTCATTCGTGGTTGCGTGCCAAAAAAACTGCTGGTTTATGGCGCGCACTTTGCCGAGGATTTTGAGGATGCGCAGGCGTATGGCTGGTCATTCAGTAATCTGAAGTTCGACTGGCAGAAGCTGATTGCCAACAAGGACACTGAAATTGACCGCCTCAACGGAATCTACCACAAGTTGCTGGACAACTCCGGTGTGACCACCTTGATGGGCCGTGGCGTGTTAATTGATGCACACAAAATCGATGTGGCTGGGCAGGTCATACATGGCGACAAGATCCTGGTCGCCACCGGCGGGCGGCCATTCGTGCCCGAATTCCCGGGCAGTGACCTGGTGATCACCTCGGACGAAGCGTTTCATCTGGAAACCTTGCCGAAGCACATACTGATCGTTGGTGGTGGCTATATTGCGGTCGAATTTGCCGGTATCTTCAATGCGCTCGGCAGCCGGGTTGATCTGGTCTATCGCCGCGACTTGATTTTGCGTGGCTTTGATGATGATCTGCGTCGCAATCTGGAACACGAGTACCAGCAAAAGGATATCCAGATCATGCATCACTGCAACGTCAAGCGTATCGAGCATCAAGGCAAACGATTGCTGGTACAGTTCGACAACGATGATTGCGTTGTTGTTGATCAGGTCATGTATGCCACCGGACGCATCCCGCACACCCGCAATCTGGGCCTGGAGCAGGTCGGGGTGGCTACCGATGCGGCTGGCGCAATCGAAGTGGATGCCTGGTCGCGCAGCTCGGTGAAGTCCATTTTTGCGGTTGGTGATGTCACCAACCGTGTCAATCTGACCCCAGTGGCGATTCGTGAAGGACATGCGTTTGCCGATACCGAGTTTGGCAATGCCCGGCGCTGTGCCGATCATGAGTTGGTGCCAGCCGCCGTGTTTTCGCAGCCACCCATTGGCACGGTTGGCATGACGCAAGCACAAGCACATGAAAAATATGGCAAAATCAGAGTCTACAATTCCGAATTCCGTGCCTTGAAACACACTTTATCGGGGCGCCAGGAAAAAACCTATATGAAACTGATCGTTAACGACCAGGATGATACAGTCGTCGGGCTGCATGTGCTGGGCATGGATGCGCCGGAAATTGTGCAGGGTTTTGCAGTGGCCGTGAAAGCGGGGCTGAGCAAACAGCAGTTTGATGCTACGGTGGGCATCCATCCGACTGCCGGCGAAGAACTGGTCACCATGCGAGAGTTTGAACTAATCGAGTAAGCCAATGCAGGATTCAACCGATAAACACGACACTGGTCTAGCCGCAGCCGCCGGCATGACCTCCATGACCTTGCTGTTGCTGGTAGCCATTGGCTTGCTGGCAGGCAGCACCGGCTGGACCAAATCGCCGGTGCAAATTGTGTCTGGTGATACGCTGCAAGACTTCATCATTCAGCTCGATCAACCTGGCGCCGCCACGGTGGACAGTTTTGCCCCGGCATATCAGGCACTGCGTGCGAACGGGCGTTCCGCAGCAGGCAGCTCGACGGCGCTGAAACTGTATCTTCAGGGACTGCAGGATCAGCGTCAGCAGGTGTTGTCAGCTTCAATGGATGAGTTTGGCCGCGAGCTGCAACCCAAACACGAATATGAGCATTTGCTTAACGGCTTCGCCGCATCTCTGACGCCGGATGAGGCCAGGCGAATGGCCCGGATGCCCGGTGTGTTGAGCGTGTTCGCCAGTCGCAGCTATGAGCTGCATCTGGATGCCGGGCCGGCGTTGATCGGTGCACCAGACATCTGGAATGGCGTTAACAGCCTGCCGACGCGCGGTGAGGGTGTGGTCATCGGCATCATCGATACCGGTATCAATTGGGAGCACCCGTTTTTTGCCGATGTCGCCGAAGATGGCTTTGTCTTCAGCAATCCGTTGGGTTTGCAACTGGGCTTGTGCAGCAACCCGCAGGTGCAGTGCAACAACAAATTGATCGGGGTGTATGATTTCACCACCGAGGGCGAGCAGATCGGCCGCGATCTGAGCGGCCATGGCAGCCATGTTGCCAGCATTGCCGCCGGCAATCGGTTGACTCGTACTTTGACCATCAATGGTCTGGCTCCGGTAACGTTCCAAATGTCGGGCGTTGCCCAACGTGCCAATATTATCAGCTACAAGGCCTGCCAGGCACCTGCTGACGCAGCGGCCGGCACGCCCCCCAGTTGCCAGGGCCAGGCCATGGTTGATGCGCTGGATCAGGCGCTGGCTGATGGTGTAGACGTATTCAATTTCTCGATTGGCGGTGCAGTGCGCGAAGATCCCTGGCTGTACCTGCGTACACCAGGCATTCAGGATCTCACTGAAATTTTTCTTGACTTGCGAGAATCGGGGCTTATTGGTGTGGTGTCGGCTGGCAACAGTGGCCCGGGACCCGGCACGATCAGCACACCAGCCAATGGCCCATGGTCGCCTGCGATTGGGAATGTTTCCCATGGCCGTGAGCAGGCCAAAATATTGGAAAACCTCAGCGGCGGTGCTGCGGCACCACCAGCCAGTGTTATTGGTGTTGGTGCAACAGCAGCCAGCGCCACGCTACCGATTGTGCATGCAAAAGACTTCGGCAACGCACTGTGCGGTGCTGGCCCGGCTGAATTGGGATCGACCTGCGGCAACAATACCGGTGCCAGCAATCCGTTTCCGCCGGGCACATTTAATGGCCAGATAGTGGTGTGTGATCGTGGCACCTTTGGGCGTGTGGAAAAAGGCCGCAATGTGCAACTGGCCGGTGCCGCTGGCATGATTCTGGCCAACACCAACCTGGAAGGTGAGGACGTCGTCGCCGATCAGCACTGCCTGCCGGCCATGCACATCGGTGACACGGCGGGTGACGCCTTGCGTGATTGGCTGGATGGTGGCAGCAACCATCGCGGTCGTATCGGTCCTACAGAGGTCATTGACGATCCGTTTTTTGCCGGTATATTGGCTGGCAGCAGCTCGGTCGGGCCAAACACAGAAATTGCCGGTGTATTGAAACCCAACCTGGTGGCACCGGGCACGAGCATCCTGGCTGCTTCATTCGACCAAAATCAATTTCTGATTCTTAGCGGAACCTCGATGTCCGCACCGCACATCACCGGCGCCTTTGCCTTGCTCAAGTCGGCCAATCCGGACTGGAACAACAATCAAATTCTGTCGGCGCTGGAAACCACGGCGATCTGGCCGCTGCCGGGTAGTTCTACACCCGCAGGCATTGGTGCCGATCAGCGTGGTGCCGGCGTGCCGGTGCTGGGAAATGCGGTACGTGCAGGTTTATATCTGAACGTCACAGAGCAAAATTTTCGTGACGCTGATCCAACCATAGGCGGTAAACCTGCTGACCTGAACCTGCCCGGCATACAATTGGCCGATTGTCGTGACAGCTGCCAGACCACGCGTCGGCTGACCGACATGCAAGGTGGCGGGCAATGGACTCTATCCACGGATCAACCGTTTTTACAGGTCAGCCCGTCCAGCATCAATCTTGCCGCGGGCCAATCGGCCGTGATTTCGGTGACGGCAACGCGAACTGATCCCAATTTTGTCGGTATCGCAAAGTCAGCCCGTGTGATGATCTCAGGCAACGATGCCCAGGGCGCGGCAATCACGCAAACCTTGCCGGTGTCAGTGCTATTCAGCGGCGGTAATCTGCCGGAGTTGTGGCAAATTCAAACCAATCAGGCGCGTGGCAGACAAGCGTTTACGCTGGCCGACCTGGTGGCGCTGCCAAACGCCAACTGGCAGCCATCACGCCTGAAGATCCCCACCAGCATTGTCGCCAACCTGGCGGCGGACAGCACGCCAAGTGATCCATACGACAATTCTTCCGGTACCAGCACCGAGCTGTTCAATGTGCCGGCCAATACGCTGCGGCTGCGCGCGCTGACATTGGCATCCCCGGCGCAGGATGTGGATCTATTCGTCGGTCAGGATCTCAACGGCAATCAGCAAGCTGAAGCGGGTGAGGAGATTTGTCGCAGTATTAGCGTTACCGATATCGAAAGCTGCATTATTGACCATCCACAACCGGGCAACTGGTGGATCCGATTGCAGGTGTTTGCTGGCAGCGGCGCCAGCACCGATCGGGTGGAAGCCCGCTATGCGGTATTGGATCAAGCGGCCGCGCCGATTCAGCAGAACCTGTTTGTACGCGCACCGGGAGTGACCGCAAACAATGAATTGTTTACCGTGAACCTGGCCTGGGATCTGGGCCAACTGGGCAGCAATCAGACCGCCTGGGGCGTGCTCGGTATTGGCACATCGCCGGGCCTGAACAGCAATGTCGGGCTGTTGCCGGTACAAGTCACCCGCACCAGCCTGGGCCCCATCCAGCCATTGCCGCTGTTTGATGGTGAAACCCGCGTAGTGCAGTTGGCGGCCGGGTCCGAGCACAACAAGACCTTTATTGATGTGGTCGAGAATGTGGTTGGCCTGCAGGTCAACGTGCAAGGCAATGACAGCGAGTTGCAGGTGGTCAGGGTGCCATTTGATCAGGCGTTTGCCAATCAGCCCGGGGTGTTGCCAGCGCCGCAATCACGCAGCTTCAGTGCGCCAGCCAACAGCAATGGGCAAATCAATTTCTCGATACCCGCAGACGCATTGTCGCCGGGGCGCTGGTACCTGATCCCAAGCAATGGTTCCGGCAGCAGCAGAGCCATCAGCATCACAGCCAGCCTGGATTACGATTCCGCGCGTACCGTGGTACCAAAAGAGACCGCTTACACCCGCGATGGCAGCACCCGACAGGGGGTGGATTTTGGTCGCGTCGGCAATTCATATGGGCTGTTGTGGTACACCTTCGATGAGCAGGGGCAGGCGATTTTCTACAATCTTGCCGGTCCGGTGTCAGTTACTGGTGCCAGTCACTTTCAGGGCGCCCTGGGCACGCCAGTCAGTAACGGTCAGCTGCAACAGCGGCAAAACCTTGGCCGTGGACAGGTCACGTTCATCGATGCGACCCGGTTTGTTTTCAGCTATGACTTGCTGGGGCGCTCCGGCAGCGAACTGATGCAGGTGATAGCCAACACCAGCTGTCCGCGACTCAATGGTCAGGATTTTAATATTCATGGTGTCTGGGATGTGTTGCCCGGTGCCAGAGGTGGGGTATCCATGTTGGCCACGGCGCAAGCACAAGGCTATATCCGTTATTTCTTTGATGACGCCGGACAGGCCCGCTGGGTCTCGGCATTTGCCGATGGCAACGTTCTGGCACAGCCAGCGGGAACCGTGTTCCAGGCGCAAGGCAACTGTCCGGATTGCAGCCCGACTACAGCAACGCGCACGGCGATTGGCCAATACAGTCTGAGCTTCGCGCCGGATCTGCACAGCGGCACGCAAAACATCAGTTTTGATCTGCTGCCGCCATTGTCAGGTCAACTGGACCGTGTGGACAGTGTCATCAGGCTCAGTGATCCGATCCAGTGTCTTAATTAGCCCTGGAGTTGCAAAAAAATTTCTGTCCGTGACAGCGCATGCCTGTATTCATGCGCATGATGCTATTGTGGTTCGAACTGCAGGACTACACGCCTGCTACGTAGCCCGCTACTACGGATCCTTAAATGCAACTGTTGATTTATGCATTGCCAGCCACATGAATTGAAAGCCATGCTCACAATTACAGGTCTGTGCTGCAGCATTTCCAACCTCACTATACAGTTCACGTTAGCATGTACCGACGCTGAAGCGATGCAGCTTGAGCTATTTTTTTACCTTCAACTATTCTGAGAGTCACCCAGTGCAGCAAAACCTGGTTAATAACCACCAACAAGCAATGAAACAGCGCACCAGGAGTATTTGCCTTAGATGGGGCTTGCTACTGCTGTTTGCCGCATCAGTCGCGCAGGCGCAATCGGAGCGCACTGCTGGCGCTGACAATGGTGATGTAGACAGCATTGGTCTGGAACAACTGGTGGTGCTGGGTTCACTGACGGAAATGCGATCCATCATGGATTCGCCCGTACCGGTGGATGTGTTCTCACGCGAGGACCTGCTGTCCACTGGTGCGCCGGGAAATCAGCTTGGACTGGCATTGGCCCTTCTGGCGCCGTCGTTCAATTTTTCCCAGCAGTCCAACTCGGTCACCTCCGATCACATTTCCTCACCGCAGTTGCGTGGCATGAGCCCGGATCAGATTCTTGTGCTCATCAACGGCAAGCGCAAACATGTTTCTGCGGTGGTCAATGACAACACTAAAATTGGCCGTGGCACCAGCGCGGTCGACTTGAACACAATACCGCTGAGTGCGGTCAAGCGGGTGGAAATACTGCGCGATGGCGCCAGCTCCCAATACGGTGCAGACGCGATAGCCGGGGTCATCAATATTATCCTCGACGATCGTGCCTGGGGCACCGACATCGTCGCCAGCTATGGTGTCAACCACTCCAGGGTGGCACCGATCCAGCGCAGCGTGACCGATGGCCAGACCAGCACCGCGTACATCAATCATGGTTTTGATCTTCGCGGTCAAGGCTTTGTGCGGGTGGGCGGCGAGTTCTATCATCGCGAGACCACCAACCGGGCCGGACTGGATGCTGTGCCACCTTTTTTTATCATTCCGCAATCGCCGGCCAACCTGGCCTTGCGTGGCCAGCGTACGCACCGTATCGGCGACCCGGAAACCGACGATTTCAAATTCTGGTTGAATAGCGAATTTGATACCGGCGCAGTGCAGCTGTACAGTTTTGCCACCTATGCCTGGCGCGAAACCGAAGGCGCCGATGTGTTTCGCTATCCGGACGATGACCAGAATGTGCAGGCGATTTTTCCAAACGGTTTTTTGCCGGTAACACTGGGCGAAAACAACGACTTCAGCGGTACTTTTGGCGGTCGCTACAGCGTGGGTGAGTGGGCGCTGGATAACAGCATCAGCTATGGCCGTAATGATTTTGATTTCGGTGTGCGCAACTCGCTCAATGCCTCACTTGGTCCGGCCAGCCCGACCGCATTCGACTCTGGCAGTTTTGAATTCGAACACCTCATCATCAATGCCGATGCCACCCGCAGCTACAACCTACCAGTCTTTGCCGGGCCGCTGCAGGTGGCGGTCGGCGCTGCCTATCGACATGAAGAGTTTCACAGCAAGGCCGGTGATCCGGCCTCGTTCACAGCGGGTGATTTTCGCTTTCCGGCCGAGCTGGAAGCGCTGGTTGGCTTGCCCGCCATTGGTGCGCAGGCGGCGATAGGCTTGAGTCCCGAGGATGCTGCCAGCGACAATCGGGAAGTGCTGGCCGTGTATGCTGAATTTTCAACGCAGCTGACCCAACGCCTGTATGGCAGCCTGTCAGGTCGGTTTGAAGACTACAGCGATTTTGGCAGCACCGGTAGCGGCAAGCTGGCATTGTCGTACGCTCTCACTGAGGCGGTGCGCTTGCGCGGCTCAGTTTCCAATTCGTTCCGCGCGCCGGCACTCAGCCAGATCAACTGGCAGCGTCGCACCACCAGTTTCGGGCCTGATTCCAGCCGCGTCTCTGCCTTGCTGGCGCGGCCTGATTCCGCCATCGGTCAGGCGCTGGGGGCGCAAGCGCTGGACGAGGAAACAGCCTTTGATCTCAGTCTCGGCTTTACCGCAGACCTGTCCGAGCAGCTGGATCTGACGGTGGATGTGTATCGCATTCGGGTGGACGATCGCATTACCCTGTCTGAATTTCTCGAGGATGACGGCAGCGGCAATACCAGTCTCAGTGAGCTGGTGCAGAACCTTCCGGGGGGGACGGATGTTGAGTCGGTGGCCTTTTTCACCAACGCCGTGGACACGCGCACGCTGGGCGCCGATTTGGTGCTTACATGGGATCGGCCGCTGGCTTCAGGTCAGCTCAGCAGCAGTCTGGCTTACAGCTATGCCGAGACCGATATTCAACGTATTGCTGAAACTCCCGCTGAACTGCAGGCGATCAATGCCAATCTGGCACTGGTTGGGGTGGAAGAAATCAACACCATCGAATCGGCCACACCGCAGCACCAACTGATCATCAACAACAGCTGGCGTAATCGGAACTGGCAGGCCACCGCGCGGATGCGCTTGCACAGCAGTGCGGTGCGGGTGTTCAGCTTTGCCGAACAGCGGTTTGGCTCGGAAGCAGCCTTCGATCTGGAGCTTGGCTATCG
>JAJFKZ010000054.1 GCA_021772955.1 Gammaproteobacteria bacterium
AAGCCCTTGGCAGAAACCAGCCTGGTTTCTGTTGATTACAGATGTTTGGTTTACACCCGTGTGCTGGTGATGTCAAGGTTGTTATTGAAACCAATGTCGAAATCTTTAAATAGGGTTAATAACAGGGGAAAATACCGAAAATAGCATGCTTATGTGTCATCGAACCGAGGTAAAAAGGGTCTTGATCCGGATAGCTATCTTTGTATTGATGGCTACCGGTCTTGCAAGTGCGCGCCATGGGCGTTCCCACGCAGAGCATGGGAACGAGTCCGTTCGTGAGGTAGCAGCTGGCGTTCCCACGCAGAGCATGGGAACGAGACCAAAGCCTGTCCTCCAGGCGAGCCATTCGTGTAGGAGCCTGCCCTGCAGGCGATCCAGTCAGGGTAAGGCTGCCAACAGTTGTCGGTTTTTTTGCTGCAGCCGGGGTTTTATTCCGTCGTCGTGCCCGCCGCAAACGGACAGCTCTGCTCGGCGCCAATCTCGGTGCGCACCTGCCAGAGTTCCGGGAAGAAGGTCAGATCCAGCGCTTGCTTCAAAAAGCCCACCCCGCTTGAACCGCCGGTGCCGTGTTTGTAACCAATGATGCGTTCCACCGTTTTCATATGCCGATAACGCCACAACTGAAACGACTCTTCCACATCCACCAGGCGCTCGGCCAATTCGTATTCAGTCCAGTACGTCCCAGGCTCGGTATATATAGTGAGCAAAGCCTTGACCACATCGGCATCGGCGACATAGGGTTCGCTGAAATCACGCTGCAGATGGGTCTTGGGTATGGCGTGTCCGCGGCGCGCCAGAAACCCCAGAAACTCGTCATACAGGCTGCGCGCTTCAAGTGCTGATTGCAACCGCTGGTGCTGCTGCTGATGACGCTTGAAAACGGTCAACAAGTCACGGTTCTTGTTGCCCAGCAGAAACTCGACCAGCCGATACTGCACCGACTGAAATCCCGAAGCCTGGCCCAGCACATGGCGAAACTGCACGTATTCGGTCGGCGTCAGGGTACTGAGTACGCTCCACTGCTCGAACAACTGCTTCTGCACATGCTTGACGCGCGCCAGGTTCTTCAGTGCCGGTCCGGCGTCATCGGCAGCGAGAAAGCGCATGGCCGCGCTGAGTTCGTGGATGATCAATTTGAACCACAACTCGCTGGTCTGATGCTGGATCAGGAACAGCATTTCGTCGTGATGCGGTGGATCACTGAGTGGTTGCTGGGCATTCAGAATCTGATCCAGGCACAAGTAACCGTCGTAGGTCATGCGCTTGCCCAGATCGCGGTGAATGCCGTCTTCCAATGGCCTGATGTTCATGGCTGTAACCTTGTATAGATAGGCGCTCATGATAGCGCGTCAGACTGGCCTTGATCCACTGTGCTTTATATCGTTCACGCACTGCCGTTATAATGTCGATCTGTTCGTACTGGTCTGTTTTGTGCGGCCGCGCTTAGCAGAGCCGAAACACTGCACGCAGGTGCAGCCGGCGCCCAGAGCAAGCCAACAGTTCGGCACGATTTGATTTGCTGGCGGTCTGATCGCTGGTGATCCAATCGGACTGTGTCTGGATCATCCTTGACAGATCAAGCCATGACCACGGACAAGTTATTGTCCGGACTGATTTTTTTCTAATTTTGTTACACAGCGAGGACAGGCATGTCATCCAATGTTGCTGCATTCAATATCAATCATTACCAGTTTCTGGATCCATCCGGTCAACTGATTGGCGCGAATCACCCCGCCATTGCGCGGGACTTCGACCGGCTCACCGAGTTTTATGAGCTGATGACGCTGACCCGCACTTTCGACAAGAAAGCGATAGCCCTGCAGCGCACCGGCAAGCTTGGCACCTACGCCTCCTGTCTGGGGCACGAGGCAGCACAGGTTGCCATTGGCGCGACCATGCGCGAGGAAGACTGCTTCGCACCGATGTACCGGGAGTACGGCGCGCAATTGTATCGCGGCGTAAAAATGTCGGAAATTCTGGCTTATTGGGGCGGCGACGAACGCGGCAACGATTTCTCCGGTCCCAAACACGATTTTGCCTGGTGTGTGCCTATCGCCACCCAGTGTCTGCACGCGGCCGGTGCGGCCATGGCCTTCAAATTGCGCAACGAACAGCGCGCAGCGGTTTCGGTGGTTGGCGACGGCGGCAGTTCCAAGGGCGATTTTCTGGAAGCCATCAACGCCGCCAGCGCGTGGAAGCTGCCTTTGGTGCTGATCATCATGAACAACCAGTGGGCCATTTCGGTACCGCGCAGCAAGCAGAACAGCGCGCAGACATTGGCGCAGAAAGGCATTGCCGGTGGTCTGCCCAGTATTCAGGTCGACGGCAATGATCTGATCGCCTGTCATTGGGCCATGGAGAAAGCGCTGGAGCGAGCCCGCAGTGGTCAGGGTGCCTCGGTCATCGAGATGGTCACCTATCGACTCAGTGATCACACCACCGCTGACGATGCGCGCCGCTATCGCGACAACGAAGAAGTGGACAAAGCCTGGGAGCGTGAGCCGCTGAAACGACTACGCGCCTGGCTGGAAGCCTCGGATGCCTGGAATGAGGACAAACAACAAGCGCTGGAAGCAGACTGCGTGAATCGCGTCAACGAGGCCGTGGAAGAATACCTGGCACTGGGTTATCCGGGCAATGAGGGCATGTTCGATTACATGTTCGCGCAACTGCCGCATGATCTGCAGGCGCAGCGCGAGCAAGCGCTGCGTGAGTTACCGGCGCAACCGGAGGGACACCACTGATGGCTAATCTGACCCTGGTAGAAGCAGTCACGCAGGCACTGGCCTGGGAACTGGAACACGATGACTCGGTGGTGGTGCTGGGCGAAGACGTGGGCATCAATGGCGGCGTGTTTCGCGCCACCAACGGCCTGCAGCAGCGCTTCGGCGACCAGCGCGTGATCGACACGCCACTGGCCGAGGTGATGATCGCCGGTATGTCCATCGGCATGGCCGCACAAGGCATGAAACCGGTGGCCGAAGCCCAGTTCATGGGCTTTATTTATCCGATGCTGGATCACATGATCTGCCACGCCGCACGCATGCGCCACCGCACCCGCGGCCGCCTGCATTGTCCGATGGTGCTGCGGGCACCGTTCGGCGGCGGTATTCACGCGCCAGAACACCATTCCGAAAGCACCGAGGCGCTGTTTGCCCACATTCCCGGCCTGCGCGTGGTAATACCATCCTCACCGTTACGTGCCTACGGGCTACTGCTGGCGGCGATTCGTGACCCGGATCCGGTGGTGTTTCTGGAGCCCAAGCGCATCTACCGCCAGTACAAGGAAGAAGTACCGGACGATGGCGAAGAACTGCCGCTGGACGTGTGCTACGTGCTGCGTGACGGTACTGACATCACCCTAGTGACCTGGGGCGCGATGGTCAAGGAAACTCTGCAGGCGGCCGAACAACTGGCCGCGCAAGGCGTCAGTGCCGAGGTCATCGATGTGGCCACGATCAAACCGCTGGATACCGAAACCATCATCGAATCAGTCGCCAAGACCGGTCGTTGCGTGATCGTGCATGAAGCTGCACGCACCGGCGGCATGGGTGCCGAAATAGCGGCGCAATTGGCCGATGCCGGACTGTGGCACCTGCATGCGCCGGTCAAGCGGGTTACAGGTTATGACTCAGTGATGCCACTGTACAAAATGGAGATGCAATACATGCCCAGCGTGCAACGAATTCTGAATGCGGTCAGTGAAGTTCTGGAGGTCTCATGAAAATCTTTAATCTGCCGGACCTGGGTGAAGGCCTGCCGGATGCGGAAATCGTCGAATGGCACGTGGCCGAAGGCGATACCGTCAAAGTCGATCAACCGATGGTATCGATGGAAACTGCCAAAGCGGTAGTCGATGTACCCAGCCCTGAAAATGCAGTGATCGGCAAACTCTATGGCCAGCCGGGTGACATTATCGACACCGGCAATCCGCTGGTGGGCTTTCTGGTCGAAGGTGAAACCGCAGCCGATGCAGCCGACAACCAGCAAAGTGCTGACTCAGCAGATACCAGCGCCGCTGCAACCAGCGCCGCCACTGTCGATGCCAGCGACTCTGCCGCAACAGCGGTCAGCGTTGAAACCGATGACGCAAACACAAAGTCTGCTCCTGAAGAAACTCAGGACAACGGGCAGAATGATGCTGAGCGCGCCGACACCGGCACTGTGGTTGGCGCCATGGAGACCTCGGATCGGGTGCAGGTCGAGGCACTGAGCACCGTCGGTGGCGTCAAGGTCAGCCCGGCGGTCAGAGCACTGGCACGCAAGCTGAAGATTGATCTCAGCCGGGTCAAGCCCACCGGTGCCGATGGCGTGGTTACCGCCAAAGACCTCAAGGCCGTGGCCGACAACCCGCAGCTGCTGGCCGCCGAACAGCAACCACCACCAGCACAGCACCAGCCAAAACCTGAAGTCACCAAACCTGGCCAGTCAGCCAGTGATGACAGTAGTAACAAGGCTCATGTGCAATCTGAAGACCCGGCCCCATACCGGACCGAAGCACAGCACCAGCCAGCCAGTGGCGAGTGGGAACCGATTCGAGGCACCCGTCGCACCATGGCACGCATCATGTCCGAAGCACATGCCCAGGTAGTCGCCACCACGTTGATGGACGATGCCGATATCCACGCCTGGCAACCGGGTGAGGACATCACCATTCGTCTGTTGCGCTCACTGTGGGCCGGGGCCCAGGCCGAGCCGGGCCTGAATGCCTGGTACAACGGCAAGGACAGCGTGCGCATGCTGCACAAGGGCATGGACGTCGGCATCGCCGTGGATACACCGGATGGCTTGTTTGTACCAGCCTTGCGTGGTGTACACCGGTCATCCCGGGCCGAACTACGAGCCGGGCTCAACCGCTTGCGCGACAATGTGCGCGATCGCAGCATTCCGCCCGAAGACCTCAAGGACTACACCATCATGCTGTCCAACTTCGGCGTGTTTGCCGGACGCTACGCCACACCGATCATCAACCCGCCCTGTGTGTGTATTGTTGCGGCCGGCAAGCTGCGCCACGACGCCGTGCCGGTGCTGGGTGGTTTCGAGGCGCATCGCATCATCCCGCTGTCGCTGACCTTTGATCACCGCGCCTGCACCGGCGGTGAAGCAGCACGCTTTTTGCAGGCCATGCTCAAGGATCTGGCGTTACCGCAGTAAGCCAGGCTTTACCCGCTGGATTGCCAGCGGGCATGCCCGTTTCGTGCGACAGCAGGTAGGCCGAATAAGCCTTTAGCTGCGGAGCCTTTAGCTGCGAGCGGAGCGCGGCAGGTAGCGCGGCAGGAGCGCATCCGGCAGATGGCCTATTCCGCCGGCTGTTGTGACATGGTTGCACCACGTTAATCTAATAAACTGGATACCGGCCTGAGCCAGTATGACAACTGTGTTCAGGAGGCAAGTAGGCTGGATAAGCGTTAGCGCATCCGGCAGCATGGACAGATGCGGAGAATTGCCGGATGCGCTGGCGCTTATCCGGCCTACATTCTGGCTTTGCCCGCACGAGTTCGAAGCAGTCCCCCAGTGCGTCAATACCCAATCCAATCGTCCATACCGGCTGCTAACTAGTGACTACCTCTGACGCATAATCTCTAACGGGTGACAGGAGGCTGATATTTGACAGGAGTGGGCTTCGATGGTACAAGTGGCTACACACGGATGTACTTACCAAGGGAAGAACCATGCTGAAATCGCTTTTAATCACGGTCATTTTGACCTCAACGTCAATCGCAATGGCGATTGAACCCCCCGTGCTGCCACCCAGGCCAACTGCAGGCGTTCCAATTCAGCTTGCGTACACCACCGGACCATGTGACAGCATCTCGTTCAATGTTCAGGGACTTTCACACTTTACCATCATTGATGATAATGTCATTGATGTGACGCTGTCGTACGTTGGCAGTCCGTGGTTTGTTGAAGTATGCATCAATGGCATCAACACCAACAGTATACCCATCGGCTCGCTCGAACAAGGTGATTACACACTACTCACTTACATCGCATCAGCAAACTCAGAATTACCAGCCGATCCTTCCGAACGAATATTAATGTTTGAAACCAACTTCAGCGTTGGCCCAGCAGCCAGTGCAGTACCTGCATTGAGTGCACAAAACACTGCATTGCTGATACTGTTGATCAGTGGACTGGGACTGTATTTCGTACGCAAAAATTACTTATCCTAGACCAAATTCAAATGTCCTATTCCACCGGCAGTTGTGACATGGTTGCACCACGTTAATCTAATCAACTGGATACCGGCCTGCGCCCGTATGACAACCGTGTTCAGGAGGCAAGTAGGCCGGATAAGCCTTTAGCTGCGGAGCCTTTAGCTGCGAGCGTAGCGCGGCAGGTAGCGCGGCAGGAGCGCATCCGGCAGCATGGACAGATGCGGAGAATTGCCGGATGCGCTGACGCTTATCCGGCCTACATTCTGGCTTTGCCCGCATAAGCTCGAAGCAGTCCCCATCCCCAGTGTGTCATACCCGATCCAGCCGTCCATACCGGCTGCTAACAAGTGGCTGCTTCTCACATCCACTATCAGGCGACAGGAGACTGATAGTTGACAGGAGTAAACATCGATGGTACAAGTGGCTTCACACGGATGTATTTACTGAAGGGTTGATCAATGCTGAAATCGCTTTTAATTACGGTCATTTTGACCTCAACGTCAATCGCAATGGCGATTGAACCCCCCGTGCTGCCACCCAGGCCAACTGCAGGCGTTCCAATCCAGGTTGCGTACACCACCGGTCCATGTGATGCCATTGTATTCAATGATCAGTTTATTACACACCTCACTGAAATCACAGAAAACACAATACAAGTCACACTTTCTTATGCTGGAAGACCGTGGGGAATAGAGGTATGCATCTGGGATGTCTTAGCTGACAATATATCCATCGGTGCCCTTGAGCAGGGTGATTATACATTGCGCACATTCAAAGCTTCGCCCAGCACAGAATTGCCAGCTGCCCCTTCTGAACGCATTTTGCTATTTGAAACCAACTTCAGCGTTGGCCCGGCAGCCAGTGCAGTACCTGCATTGAATGCTGTTAGCGCTGGTTTGCTCATACTGTTGCTGACATGCCTGGGACTGTATTTCGTACGCAAAAATTACTCATCCTAGACCAAATTCAGATGGCTTATTCCATTGGCTGTTGTGACATGGTTGCACCACGTTAATCTAATCAACTGGATACCGGCCTGCGCCCGTATGACAACTGTGTTCAGGAGGCAAGTAGGCCGGATAAGCGTTAGCGCATCCGGCAGCATGGACAGATGCGGAGAATTGCCGGATGCGCTGGCGCTTATCAGGCCTACATTCTGAATTTGCCCGCGTGAGCTCGAAGCAGTCCCCATCCCCAGTGTGTCATACCCGATCCAGATGGCTTATTCCAGTGTTGCGGCCAGCGTACTAATTACTCTATCCCCAGTGCTGCCACTGTCTGCGCTTGAAGCGAACATAGTGTCCTTTTCTAATACAGTGCCTATGTGTGTATATCGTATTGGTGTAACGAAGACTCATTTGCTTGACAGTTCATCTTCATGGAATGCTAGGGCCAGACCATGCCAATACGCTTTAAGCATAAAAAAACGGCACCAGTGGTGCCGTTTTTTTAAATCTAAAATGATTGGTAGTACAATAATCCAACTCACTATAGTGGTGGTGGTGTTGGCACCACATCACTCGCAGCTGCAGTGATACGCAGTTCTGGAGACTGTGCTCCATCCTCATTGAGCAGCACCTCACCAAACAGCATATTGTCATTCGCGGTGACTGGTCCAGCAGTAATTGTCAAAGTTTGAATGCTGGATACCGCAGCATCAGGAGCGGAATCCTCATGATCATCACGGAATAATACATCGCCAGGAAGCAGGTTGAACGATGCGGGTTCAGCTTGCAAAGTGAATGCATCATTCTCAACGCTGGTTGTAATAGTCCATGATGATTCACTGTCTAGTACGTTGCGAACAGTTCTGGTCCAACTACAGCCTGATGCACAATCTGTGCTACGCACACTTGGAACATTCACAGTCCGTGGGTCTCCACCTGTAGCCGGATCAGCTGCCAGCATTTT
>JAJFKZ010000055.1 GCA_021772955.1 Gammaproteobacteria bacterium
CCCTCACGCTCACCTCAATACTCAGTGTAGGACTTCTGCTCCTGCAGTGCTGAGCCCAGCAGTTCATTGATGGCACGTTTGATGGCAGCACGTTTGTCGTTGTTGATGTAGACCATGCGTGCCTGCTCAATGAAGGACTGATCGAACTTGCCGGCCACTTCTTTGGCGCGCAAGCCATCTTCAATGTTCCATAGATGCTGATTGACGTCGCGCAAGTTGTCAAACAATTTATCCAGCTGGTCGGATTTTGGCAATTGCGTGTGCACTTGATGCAGCTGCTTGAGCTCATCTCGTACATAGTTTAGCTGGGCTTCATCACTGATGTTTTCCTGCTTGAGCTGCAAGATGCTGATCTTGTCGAGCAGCTCACCCGGTGATACGGGAATCATGATGCTGTTGTTTACTGTACTCATTAGTTGCTTTTCTCCACCTTTATCTCTAACTACCCTGATGCGTAAACGAATTCGGGCCTGGTTAAACCAGGCCCGATCCGTCAGGCTTTTTATCGATCACCAGCATTTTCTGCTGGCAGTCTTGCTTTTATTATCAGTCGTGATCACCATGCACTTTATCGTCGCCGTTGATGGCTTTCATGCTCAGGCGAATGCGTCCCTGTTTGTCCACTTCTAGCACTTTAACCTTGACCTTGTCACCTTCCTTGAGCTTGTCGGAAACGTTTTCCACTCGCTCATCGGAAATCTGCGAGATGTGTACCAGTCCGTCCTTGCCGGGCAGGATGCTGACAAACGCACCGAAGTTCATCAGACGCTGTACCGTGCCGTCATAAATCTGGCCTGGTTCCACGTCTGCAGTGATCTGCTCGATACGACGGCGTGCATCTTCGGCTGCCTCCTTGTTGGCCGAGGCAATGGTGACAGTGCCGTCATCGGCAATATCAATGATAGCACCGGTCTCTTCGGTGATCTGACGAATCGTGACACCGCCCTTGCCGATGATGTCGCGAATCTTGTCCGGGTGGACTTTCATCGTCATCAGGCGCGGTGCATAGCTGGACATTTCCAGACGCGGCTTGTCCAGCACCTTGTTCATTTCACCAAGAATGTGGATGCGCCCTTCTTTAGCCTGTGCCAGGGCGATGCGCATGATTTCTTCGGTGATGCCGTCGATCTTGATGTCCATCTGCAATGCGGTGATACCTTCGCTGGAACCAGCCACCTTGAAATCCATGTCGCCCAGATGATCTTCATCACCAAGAATATCGGTGAGTACGGCAAAGCGTTCGTTTTCCTTCACCAGACCCATGGCAATACCAGCCACCGGTGCCGTCAGCGGTACGCCGGCGTCCATCATTGCCAGTGAGCCACCACAAACTGAGGCCATTGAGCTGGAGCCATTGGATTCGGTGATTTCCGAAACAATGCGCAGCACATACGGAAAGTCTTCCAGCGCCGGTACCACGGCTGCAACACCGCGCCTAGCCAGGCGGCCATGGCCGATTTCACGACGTTTGGGGCCGGACATGAAGCCGGTCTCACCGACACAGTATGGCGGGAAGTTGTAGTGCAGCATGAAGTGGTCCTTGTACTCACCGCCGACCGCGTCAATAATCTGAGCGTCACGCGTGGTGCCCAGCGTGGTGGTCACGATGGCCTGGGTTTCACCGCGGGTGAACACGGCGGAACCGTGCACACGTGGCAACACGCCAACTTCGATGTCGATCGGGCGCACGGTGGTCAGATCGCGACCGTCGATGCGTGGCTTGCCGTCCAGAATGCGATCACGCACCATGGCTTTTTCGATGTTGTTGAATGCGGTTTTGATTTCGTCTGCTGAGGGCGCTGATTCACCTTCACTCAATTCAGTTGCAACCTTGTTGCGCAGCAGACCCACAGCATCGCGGCGCTCCAGCTTGTCGGTTATTTCGTACGCCTTGCGCAAATCTTCACCAAGTATGGCGCTGACTTTGTCCTGCAGGCTGGTGTCCTTGGCCACCGGCTGCCAGTCCCAAGCCGGTTTCGCGGCTTCGCCGGCCAGGTCGTTGATCGTATCAATCACGGTTTGCATGGCCTTGTGACCGAAGGTAACGGCACCCAGCATGATGTCTTCGGACAATATGTTGGCTTCAGATTCCACCATCAGTACGGCTTTGCTGGTACCGGCCACCACCAGGTCGAGATCTGAGGTTTTCAGGCTTTCCGCCCCAGGGTTCAACAGGTATTCACCGTTGTGGTAACCAACCCGGGCTGCACCCAGCGGGCCGTTGAAGGGCACGCCAGACAGCGCCAGCGCTGCGGAGGTGCCAATCAGCGCCAAAATGTCCGGGTTCACATCCGGGTTGGATGACAGCAGCGTCGCGGTAATCTGGGTTTCGTTCATGAAGCCCTTGGGAAACATCGGCCGGATCGGGCGATCGATCAAACGGCAGATCAGGGTTTCGGTTTCGGTGGGGCGTCCTTCACGCTTGAAGAATCCGCCTGGAATACGGCCTGCAGCGTAGAATTTTTCCTGGTAGTTGACGGTCAACGGAAAAAACGGGCGGCCTGCGTCGGCGTTCTTTTGGGCCACTACGGTGACCAGCACACTGGATTCGTTCATGCTGACCATGACGGCGGCGTCAGCCTGACGCGCCAGATGGCCGGTTTCGATAGTGACTTCGTGGTCACCATACTTGAAGCTACGGGTAATTTTGTTCACAGGTATATAGTCCTTTGGATAGAAAGCATTTTGTCGCCTGAGTCAGGCCGGAAGGCAGGACTCACCGGGCAATGAATTTTATGCGCATACAAGCGAGCTGCGCGCGTGATCGCGCGCAGTGTCAAGCTTGTGTGCCTGGGCATAGATGGGTTGGTATCGATCGCCGCGGGCAGATCAGTGGCGCAAATTCAGGCGACCAATCAGTTCGCGGTAGCGTTCCAGATCAATTTTTTTCAGGTAGGCCAGCAAATGACGGCGACGATTGACCATCTGCAACAGACCACGACGGGAGTGGTGATCACCTTTGTGGGTTGCAAAATGCTGAGTCAGATGCTGAATCTGGCTGGTCAGCAGCGCGATCTGCACTTCCGGCGAACCGGTGTCGTTGGGCGCGCGTTGGTAATCGTTAACGATGGTAGACTTTTCTTGTGGACTCAATGACATGCTCGTCGTACTCCGATGATAAGTTTATTGGCTGTGGTAGATGGCAACGAGGCTTTATGCAAATAGCCGCCCAATAAGCGGTCGATTTCGTCGTAATCGATGGCAGCACCTGGCTCACTGTGAGCTAAACAGGTCCGCAAGCGCAAAGTCGACAGACACTTGCACAAAGCCTCGCCGTTGCCTGTATTATGTCTAGCCAGCTATTTTACTACTTATGACAATGGATTGTAAACCGCCAGCAGCAGAACAGACCGTGTTTACAACGTTTGCAATCGTCCGGCACGAACCGCTGAGGTCCGGTGCCAATGTCAGGTGCAATCATGGGCGATGACGCACTGAATCACCTAGATCTGCTGCGCGAGCAGATCGACCGCATCGATCAGCAAATCCTTGGCTTGCTGCAAGACCGCAACCACGTGGTCGCGGACATCGTCACCGCCAAACGTCAACAACGCCAGCCGGTGTATGTTGCCGAACGTGAACAACAAAAGACCCGGCGCTTTCGGGATCAGGCCGTCGAGCATGGGCTGGAGCCGGATTGGGCCGAGGATTTTCTGCGCATGATCATGGCTGCATCGCGCGCCAGTCAGTCACAACAAAGCTTTGTGCGCGCCGGCCAGCAGCAACGTCGGATACTTTTTATCGGCGGTGACGGCAGCATGGCAACGCTGTACCGGAAGATGTTCGAGCGCAGCGGCCATCACACCCTGGGCCTCGACCGTGACAACTGGCAGCAGCTGGATGACTTGCTGATCGGCACCGACCTGGTCATTGTCAGTGTGCCCATCAATGTCACCCTGGCTGTTATCAGTCGCCTGCACGGCAAGCTGCCGCAGGACTGCATACTGGCGGACTTTACCAGTAACAAATCCGATTCCGTGGCCGCCATGCTGCAAGCACACAGCGGCCCGGTGATCGGACTGCACCCGATGCACGGTGCCGATGTCAGCCAGGTATCGAGGCAGTTGCTGATTGCCTGCCCGGCCCGCCATCCCGAGCAATCTGCCTGGTTGTTGGAGCAATGTCATTTGTGGGGCATGCGTGTGATCAGCACTGAGGCGAAAGAACACGATCGCATGATGAACCTGGTCCAGGGACTGCGGCATTTCATCGCCTTGCTGCATGGCTCCTACCTGCAGCGCAGCGCCATGGACCCAGCCGCCATGTTAAGTTGCTCCAGCCCGATCTATCGAGCCGAACTGATGATGATTGGTCGCATGTTTGCGCAACAAGCGGAGCTGTATGCCGACATCGTACTGGCCAACGAAGAACGTCGACAACTGCTGGCAGACTTTTTGCAGCATCATGCAGGCCTGGCCGAGTTGGTCGCAAACAACGATCGTGCTGGCTTTATCGCTGAATTTGAGTCCATCAGCCGGTATTTTGGTGACTTCAGTCAAACAGCCATGAGCGAGAGCAGCTACATGATTCATCGCCTGGCTGACCGCTTCGCCTGAGCGGCGCTACTTCCCGGGTGCCATCCCGCTACCAGAGACCAGGATCAGAACCAAAGCCATGGCCAGCAGCAGTTGTCAGATGTCAGAACATGCGCTTCGGGTGTAGTTTGCCGGCCGCGTCCTGACGGGCGATACCCAGCAAGCCGTCTTCACCGTACACACGCAGCAGCGGTTGTGCATCTGCGTCTGTTGACGCAGGTTGAGCAGGTGCAACGACCTTAGCGATGCTCAATGCCTGGCCGTGACGAAACCGCTCAGCCTGGGCAGGGTCCAGCCGCTGTAGCGGCAGATGCTGCAAGCCAGCGTCAGCCGGCAACAGCATGGCCAGTGGATCATCGCTTTGCTGCAGCTGCTCCATGCTCACCATCTGCTCGGCCTGAAAGGGCCCAATGCTGGTCCGACGTAAAGCGGTCAGGTGGGTCACCGTGGCGGCCAACTCGGCCAGTTGCTGGGCCAGGGTTCGAATATAGGTGCCTTTGCTGCAACGCACGGTAAAATCGACCTGGGTGGCACTAGCAGCTGTTATCTCCAGTGCAGCAATGTGCACGGTACGGCTGCTGCGTTCTATTTCGACTCCTTGTCGGGCCAGCTCATAGAGGCGCTTGCCCTGGACTTTGAGTGCCGAATACATCGGCGGTATCTGCTCGATGCTGCCGGTCAACCGGTTCGCCAGCAGCTGCCACGCGGCGCGATCCAGATCCGGCACTGTTGCACTGGCACAGACTTCGCCTTCAGGATCACCGGTGGTGGTCGCTGTTCCAAGCAACATGCTGGCCTGATAACATTTATCGAATTCAAGCAGAAAGGCATTCACGCGCGTGGCGCGAGCAAAAGCGCACACCAGCATGCCGCTGGCAAATGGGTCAAGTGTCCCGGCATGGCCGGCCTTGCGTATGCCGAGCACGCGTTTGCAGGCAGACAAGACCTGGTTGGAGCTGCTGCCAACCGGTTTATCCAGCAGCAACAGGCCGCCGGTCTGTTGCCGCGCGCAGGCTAGTGTCCTGTTACCAGGCATCATGACCAGAGATTGAGCAACACCCAGCTAGGACGTTTCATCCTCGGACGCAGCCGGTGTTGTGTTCAGGCCGCGTAAAATAGCGTCCATGTGTGCGCCTTGCTCTACCGAGGTGTCATGATGAAAATGCAGTTCCGGAACACTGCGCATGCGCAGCCCCTGGCCGAGGCGAGTGCGCAAAAAACCGGCACTGCGATTAAGCGCTCCCACCGAAATTTTTGCTTCGTCGCTGTCAAACACTGTCACAAAGACCTTGGCATGCCCCAGATCGCGGCTCACTTCCACGTCTGAAACACTGACAAAACCGACCTCGGGATCTTTGACTTCCTGTTGGATCAGCGTTGCCAGATCACGGCGTATTTGTGCCGCAACACGTTCATGACGAGAGTATCCTTTGCTGTTCATGGTTGTAGACTCCGTGCTGCTGATGCGGTTTTGCTTTGACCGCGGCTATCGATGCAGTTCAACTGCTTCGACCACAAGTTGCGGCCGGAAACCGGCCTCAACCAACCCGTTCACCCGGGCTCACTCCAGGGTACGGGCCACTTCGATACGTTCAAAACACTCGATCTGATCACCCGGATGCACATCGTTGTAGGCTTTGACGCCGATGCCGCATTCGGTGCCGGACTCCACCACCTTGACGTCGTCCTTGAAACGACGCAGTGATTCCAGCTCACCCTCGAACACCACCACGTTGTCTCTGAGCACACGAATCGGTCGATCACGCTTGACCACGCCTTCGATCACCAGACAGCCGGCAACGGCGCCCAGCTTGGCACTGCGAAACACATCCTTGACTTCGGCCAGGCCAATGATCTGCTCCTTGGTTTCGGTACCGAGCAAGCCGGTAATCGCGGCCTTGACCTGGTCGATGGCCTCGTAGATGATGCTGTAGTAGTGCAGATCAAGGTCTTCATCCTTGATGATTTTGCGGGCGCTGGCGTCGGCGCGCACATTGAAGCCGATGATGATTGCACTGGAGGCATGTGCCAATGAGGCGTCGGACTCGGTAATACCACCAACTCCGCTGGAAATCACCTTGATTTCGATTTCCTCAGTGGACAAGCGCGTCAGCGCATCACGCAGCGCTTCGACACTGCCTTGCACATCCGCCTTGACGATCAGGTTGATGGTTTGCTTCTGGCCATCACTACCCATGTTTTCAAACAGATTCTTGAGCTTGGCAGCCTGCTGCTGAGCCAATCGGCCTTCACGGCTCTTGGATGAACGCTGTGATGCCGCATCGCGCGCCTTGCGCTCATTGGCCACCACCATCATTTCATCACCTGCATCCGGCACACCGGACAAACCAAGGATTTCCACCGGGAACGATGGTCCAACAGCGGCGACTTTCTCACCACGCTCATTGTGCATGGAACGGGCGCGACCATAGGTTTCACCGGCCAGCACCATATCGCCCTGCTCCAGCGTGCCATCCTGGATCAGCAACGTAGCTACCGGGCCGCGGCCCTTGTCCAGACGAGACTCGATTACCACGCCGCGAGCTTTGCGGGTCGGATCGGCTTTCAGTTCCATCACCTCGGCCTGCAACAAGATGGCTTCCAGCAGCTTGTCCACCCCGGCACCGGTCTTGGCTGACACTTCAACAAAGATCTGCTCGCCGCCCCAGTCCTCGGGAATCACATCCAGCTTACTCAGTTCATTCTTGACCCGATCCGGATCAGCTTCCTCCAGATCCATCTTGTTAATGGCAATGATCATCGGCACATTGGCAGCACGTGAATGCAGGATTGCCTCTTCGGTTTGCGGCATCACACCATCGTTGGCGGCGACCACCACAATCACGATGTCAGTGGCAACAGCACCACGCGCACGCATGGCGGTAAAAGCAGCATGGCCCGGGGTGTCGAGGAAGCTGATGCCGCCCTTTTCCGACGCCACATGGTAGGCACCAATGTGCTGGGTAATGCCACCGGCTTCACCGTCTGCAACCTTGCTCTCGCGAATGAAGTCCAGCAACGAAGTCTTGCCATGATCCACATGCCCCATGATGGTCACGACCGGCGGACGCGCTACACCAGTGCCTTGCTCGCCTTCGGCTTCGGCTTCGGCTGCGAGTTCGCCCTCGATATCCGATTCGACTGCAGCATGTGCTGTGTGTCCAAGTTCTTCCGCGATCAAAATCGCGGTGTCCTGTTCCAGCGGCTGGTTGATGGTCAACATCATGCCCTGCTTCATCATGACCTTGATCAATTCAGCACTTTTCACCGCCAAAAGTTTGGCCAGCTCACCCACGGTAATGATTTCCGGAACGGCCACATCGCGTAGCACCGGCTCGGTCGGACGCTGAAAGCCGTGATCCTGATTGAGGCTCAAATCGGCAGGACGTCGCGACTTGCCTTTACGACGACGCCCACTGCCAGGCGTAACGTGCAACTGGGTGCGACCATCGCCGTCCCGTCGTCCCTTGCCCTTGCCTTTGGCATCGCCGAGGCGCTTTTTTTCCTCGTATTGACGAATGCGCTTGGCTGCCAACTCGTCAATTTCCGACACAGCGTCATCATCATCTGCAGGCGCTGACTTCTTGTCGGATTTTTTCCCTGTTGCCGCCGGCTTGCGAGCTGCTTTGGCCGTCGTCACGTCAGCCTTAGTCTCGACCTCGGTCGTGGCAGCAGCATCGTCATTTGCCGTTTCAGCGTCTGGCTCAACACTGGCTTCAGGCTGCTCCGGACTCGCCTCGGTGGGCTCGACTTCGGCAGCCTCGGGCGGTTCTTGTGCTTCTGGCTCTGCAGCAGCTGGCTGCTCCTCAGGCATGTTGGCTTGCTCTTCAGCGAGCAGCAAAGCCTGCTTGCGCTCGTCTTCGAGCTGCAGACGTTTCTGTTCGGCTTCGCGCTGTTCGCGAATTTCCTCCAGCGCCTTGCGTGCCTGTTCGCGCTCCAGCTCAGCGGCTGCGCTGCGTTCGGCCTCTGACTTGAGCAGCGTTCTTTTCTTGCGTACCTCGACATTGATCTTTTTCGCCGGCGCCGGGCGACCACCGGGTCGAGTACCACCGCTGACCGAAAGCTCTGAGCGGCTGCGCCGGCGCAAGGCTACCTTGTCCGTAGCACTGGCATTGGCGCTGGGCGCTGCCTTGCCGTGGCTGCTGCGCAAATGTTCGAGCAAGGCTTTCTTGTCTTTGCCGGACACAATTGCGTCTGCCGAGGCAATATCAATACCGGCTTCTTTGAATTGCAACAGCAACTTGTCTTCCGACATATTCAGCACTGCTGCCAATTGTCCTACCGTCATTTGTGATGACATTAATCTACCTTCCTCATAATTTCATATCGCATTGCCAGCGTACCCGGTACAACAATTGTCGCAGCCTCAGCGACTGGATCAAATGCTCGTGCTGGCGAATCCAGGACGTCCATAAAACCGGCCTGCAGGACCCGCTTCATGCAAGTCAACTCTCATCGTCAAACCAGTGCGCCCGCGCCTTCATGATTAGCACCCCGGCCTGCTCGGCATCCAGATCAGCAATCGCCTCCAGATCATCGGTAGCGCAATCAGCCAGATCTTCCCGACTGCGAATACCCTGCTCCGCCAGCGCGTAAGCCAGGGTTTCAGTCATGCCTTCCAGATCCAGCAGATCCTGTTCCGGTTTGTTCTCGTCCAGCGCTTCTTCATTCGCGATCATCTGTACCAGCAAAGCATCGCGCGCGCGGCGGCGCAGTTCCTCGACGATGTTTTCATCGAACTCGGCAATCGCCAGCAATTCAGCTTCAGGTACATAGGCAATTTCCTCGATGGTGCTGAAACCCTCCTGCACCAGGATACCGGCCAGATCCTCATCCACATCCAGACCTTTGGTGAACATGTCACGCAGCTCTTTGGATTCAGAATCACTCTTGGCCTCGGCATCGTCAATGGTCATCACGTTCAGTTTCCAGCCGGTCAGTTCGCTGGCCAGCCTGACATTCTGACCACCGCGGCCAATCGCCTGTGACAGATTTTCTTCTTCCACGGCGATGTCCATGGATTGCTTTTCTTCATCCACAACAATGGAACTGACTTCCGCGGGTGCCATGGCATTGATCACGAACTGGGCCGGGTTTTCATCATGCAAAATGATGTCGATGCGCTCGCCAGCCAGCTCGTTGCTGACTGCCTGCACCCGCGAACCGCGCATACCGACGCAAGCTCCGACCGGGTCAGTGCGCTTGTCATTGGCCCGCACTGCGATCTTGGCGCGACGCCCAGGATCACGAGCTGCACCAAGTATGTCGACCAGTTCGGAATCGATTTCCGGAACTTCCAGCGTAAACAGCTTGATCAGAAACTCTTTCAAGGTGCGGCTGGCAAACAATTGCGGGCCGCGCTGATCGGGTTTGACTTCGTACAGGTACGCACGCAGACGATCGCCCGGACGCACTGACTCACCCGGCACCATGTGGCGGCTGGGGATAAAGGCTTCGGCGTTGCCGCCAAGATCCAGAATCACACTGCCACGATCAAAGCGCTTGACGATGCCGTTGATCAGCTCACCGGTGCGACCTTCGTATTCCTCAAACACCTGATCGCGCTCCGCCTCGCGGACTTTCTGCACGATCACCTGCTTGGCTGCCTGCGCAGCAATGCGGCCGAATTCGGGATTATCGATTTTTTCCTCGATGCGATCACCAACACTCAGCTCGGCATCGTGTTTGCGCGCTTCGCTGAGAATGATCTGCTGTTCAGGAAATTCGATTTCCTCGTCATCGTCCACGACATGCCAGACACGGAAAGTTTCATACTCACCGGTCTTTGGATCAATGCTGACACGCGCGTCAATTTCAAGCTCATGCTTTTTCCGCGCAGCCGAAGCCAAAGCTGCTTCGATCGCATCGAAGATCACAGCCTTGCTGACGCCTTTCTCGTTGGCAACCGCTTCGGCTACCAGCAAAATCTCTTTTGCCATGTTATTCCTCTAAACTAGCAAACATTCCTGACACAAATAAAAACTTTCCCCGGCGCTTGCTTGCAGGAAGACAAGCCCGTGGTTACTACATTATTCAGCCGGCCTGGCATTATTCAGCCGACCTGGCCAGCAGCTTCGCATAGTCCGGAGCCAGCTTGGCGCTGCGAATCTCGGCATGCTGTATGCACACCGACATGTCATCATCGCGCTGCAGCACAATCGCCTCATCACTAACCTCGACCAGCCGGCCATGATGCTTGTGTCGACCTTCAGTTTTACTGAAAGTCTTCACATCGACGTCTTGCTCGATGCACATGCGAAAATGCTCAGGTGCCAACAGTGGCCGATCCACCCCCGGAGACGACACCTCCAGCGTGTAATGCCCATTGATCGGATCGTTCACATCCAGCAATGCCGCAGCCTCGCGGCTGACCAGTTCACAATCGCGCAAACCAATATCGCCGCTGAAATCCGGTTGATCGATGAGCAGCCAGAGCTTCTTGCTGCCACCTTCGCCCCGCAATTGCAGTGCCCACAGCTTGTAGCCCAGCTCTTCCACCAGGCCAGCGAGCATGCTCTCCAATTGCGTGATCACTCTACTCATGCCGTCAAACAATCCAATCAGTAATGAAAAAGGCCCCATGCGGGGCCTCTTAAATCAGAAGACACATGTCAACGACACGCATCGCTGTCAGCTTAACGGTCAAACACCTGTTAAGTGCATAACCCTCCGTACAATCAACTATTGTAACCAAATGAGCGCAGCTTCGCCAGCTTATTCACGCACGGTATTGATCCACACGTCCAGACTCGTCTGACAAACGAATTTTTAGCGGCGCTTCTGCACCGGTGCCTGACACTGATTGACCATGGCCTTGTTTTGCCATGTGATTGTGACGCAAGCGGCCAGGATTGGCCTATCAATCAATTTATCAATGTGAAAGTATCCACCAGTGCATCCGTTCGGACAGGTCGAGATGCTATTTTGATTGGCGGTTTTTTGCTGTTTTCAGTTGCCCACCAGCGCCAGAAAAGCAAACCATTCGCAGCAATCCAGTCACGTTTTAAACTAGACAGTAAGCTGTTTTCAATTCTGCTTTGTATGGCGCCAAGAATAGGCGACGATCAACAACATCGCCAGCAGCATTATCACCAGTCCACTGCGTGTAAGTACCGGAACAGCAGTGGGTGGTATCAGCGGGGGCACCACAGCGCCCTGGGTATTCGTGAACACGCAGCGCACCAGTTCGTCGGCCTCGACGATGAAGGTCGCGGTAGCCGTGCCTAAGTCACCCGTGCTGTTAGCGTCATCGCAGACGATGGAGCTCAGATTCCAGCCAGCAAGCAGTGCCTCGGTCGAGGTGTAGGTGCCCGGATCAACCAGCACGGTGAGACTGTTGCCGTCGGTGATTGAGCCGACAACATCACCACTGAAGCTGAAGCTTTGGGTACTGCCATCCGGCAGGGTCTGCTTTTCGACCGTGATAGAGCCCTGACCAGCGCCCAGCAGGGTATTCTCAAAGGTACAGGTCACCATGTCACCAGCGCCAAGCGTGATCGCGCTGGGCGCGTTGCCGTTGTCGCAGGTCTGCGAGGTCAACGCCCAGCCGGCCAATACGGTTTCGGCGACGTCAAAAGTGCCTGGTATAAGATCAGTGAAGGTCGTCGTTGCGGTGCCACCGGCGGTGGTCAGAGTAAACGGCGAAGGCGTCAGTGTGCTGCTGGTGAACTCGAATGCATCGTCGCCGCCGACGCTGTTCTTGACCACGCTCAGTGTGCCGGGACAAGCAGCGGGGACTGTAATCGTATTGTTAGCGGTCGTCACGGTCGAGCCAAAGGCCAAGGCGCGGCCGAGCAGCGTTGCCGAATTTCCCAGAGTAATACTCAGACCTGCAGCCGTACCACGAAAGATACTGCCAATGAAATTGGCGTTCGCACCGACGGTTGTGCCACCAATTGGCGTCCAGAAAATATTGTTCGCACAGGCTCCACCGGCAATAACCACATTGGAATCAGCGGCCGGATCCAGCGCACCACCGGGCCGGAAGATGTAAACACCGATGCCGTCCAGAGTTACGGTCGTGCCGGTGGTAATGCTCATGGCGCCGGTGCTGGAATAACAACCTGGTGGAAAGACGCCAGGCGGGCCACCCCCAATAGCGATTGTATCCAAAGCTACCGCAGCACCCAAGGACGTACACGATTGACTGTTCAGATCAGCCAGAGCGTCATTCTGGTCAATACCGGTCTGGGGTGGACATGGGGTAGCAGTGGTGCCGTTTATCGTCGGCGCTACCGCAGGCCCGGTGGTGAAACAAACGTCACCATTGACCACGGTACCAGCCGTGGTGTTGACAAAGGTCTCCGAGACAATGGCGAATGGACTGGTCGCACCAAGGTCAGGCGCGGTCTGGGCCAGGGCCGAAGCCGACCCCACAAACCAGACAATGCACAGACCCACCAGCGTACGGCGGAATACGCTGTAGCCATGATCCGATGACCCAACATGCCCGGTATGCTCTGGCCTAGAGGTAAAGAAAATTTTGCTATCCATGCGTATGACCTTTGAAGTTAGAGGCAAAAAAAGATATTTGATGCCATGCGACACCTGGCTGACAATGCAGTCGACACAGACTGTCACTAAGAAATGATTGTGGGCGTATATTATCCACATATGGCTCCTGCCTGTAGATGACCCTTCCCCCGCACCTGAGTTGCGTACGCAGACAAAAGCACATAAATAAGGATGCTATTTCTGTCAACTCGACTCGCAACACTGCTTGCATTCTAGTTCTGATGCTGTCAGTTTTCCGTGCGGCAGCGCACATTGGCGGTCCAGATCCTAAACTGGCCAATACCCGCGTCTCTGAGGTTCCTGCTCACACAACGCCCCACGGTTACCACCACCAACAGTACGCCCGGCCGGGATGCATGCTTGCTTACAGGATGCCAGGAATCTGGCTCCCGAACTCTGGTTGACTGGAAAAATCGCTTTCTGACGGGCGTACGTGCAGCAATGTGCCGGGCTACCCGCGCAACGGTGCGCCAGATTCCGGGGCCTCATCTATTTCTGGAGGCGAGTACCAGCATTCAACCCCGTGTCATGTTGAAGCCAACCCAGTGGCAGACTGTTCTGAGACGATGCGGTTCAGTTCACAACGACAGCTGCTGTGCTATGGAGCGTGTCCTGTCGGTCGTCACTGCGCCCGTATGCCGGGTGGTTTTACGTTCCACCAGCATGATCAGACAAGGCTGCGCAGCAATCGGATTATGCTCCACACCTGCCGGGACGACAAACATCTCGCCGCTGTTCAGGATCACAGTTTGATCCTGCATCTGGATATGCAAACACCCGGACAGAATGTAGAACAGTTCGTCTTCATCAGCATGCGCATGCCAGGTCAGCTCGCCTTTGACCTTGGCCACCTTGACGTAATGCTCATCCAGTTCGGCAATGACTTTGGGGGACCAGTAGTCAGGCAGCGCGGCGGCAATCTGCAGCGGTGACAAGGGCACGCCCATCAAACCAGTCCGACACCAGCAGGCTGCATCATTGCAGCTGCTGGAGCAAGAAGGCGTACTGATCAGCAAGCATCTCAATCGCTTTATCGGTGGCGGTACCGCCACCGTGACCAGCCCGGGTTTCGATACGGATCAACACCGGTGCAGCACCGGCCTGCACGGCCTGCAGTCGGGCGGCGTATTTGAAGCTGTGACCCGGCACCACGCGGTCATCACGATCGGCAGTGGTCACCAGCACGGCCGGGTAGTGTGTGCCAGGTTTGAGATTGTGGTAGGGCGAATAAGCATACAGCGCCTGGAATTCTTCGGGATTATCCGATGAACCGAAGTCATCGGTCCAGAAACGACCGGCAGTAAACTTCTGAAAGCGCAACATGTCCATGACGCCAACCATCGGCAGTGCTGCGGCAAACAGGTCCGGACGTTGATTGACCGCTGCACCGACCAGCAGTCCACCATTGGAACCACCGAGTATGGCCAGATGTTGTTGGTCGGTGTAGTTTTCGCGCAGCAGGTATTCGCCGGCGGCAATAAAATCATCAAACACGTTTTGCTTGTTGAGCTTGGTGCCGGCCTGATGCCATTCCCGACCGTATTCACCACCACCGCGCAGATTGGTGACCGCGACCACCCCGCCCATTTCCATCCACGCCAACCAGCGTACCGAGAAATCCGGTGTCAGCGAAATATTGAAGCCGCCATAGCCATACAGCAGCGTCGGCTGTTGACCGTTTTGTGGCAAGCCCTTGCGGTGGGCTATGAACATGGGCACTTCGGTGCCATCTTTGGATTGGTAAAACACCTGCTTGACGACGTAATCATCAGGGTCAAAATCCACTTCGGCACGCCGAAACAGCTCCCGCTCACCACTGGCAATGTGGTACTGATAAATCACCGGCGGCGTGTTGTAGCTGGAAAAGCTGAAATAGGTACTGGCAGCGTCAGTATGGCCGGTAAAACCCGAGGCATTGCCGATGCCGGGCAAATCCAGCTTACCCAACGGTGTCCCGTCCGCAGCAAACATCTGCACGACTGATTTGGCATCTTGCAGGTATTCGGCAAAAAACCGTTCACCGACATAATTGACACTGGTCAGCACATCCTTGCTCGCCGGGATAATTTCACGCCAGTGCTGCGACTGAAGCCGCTGTAGATCGATGGCAATCACCCGGTGTTTGGGAGCTGCGTCGTTGGTGGAAAAATACAGCGTGCTGCCCTGATTACCGATAAAGCTGTAATCGTAATTGAAATGTTCGATCAGGTTGACGGTAGTATCCTGTTCAAGGTTTTTGACCGTGATCCGGTAACGGTTGTCGGTGCCGACAAAAGTGGTGATGACCAGGTACGTGCCGTCTTCGGTCACCTCAGCGCTGTGCCCCCAATCGGGGTGCTCGGGCGTGGCAAAAATCTGGCGATCTTGCGACTGTGGTGTATTCAATTGATGGAAATAGACCGTCTGATTCAAATTGAGGCTTTGCATCGCAGCGCCCTGCTCCGGTTCCGGATAGCGCGAGTAGTAAACCCCGCTGCTGTCGGCGGCCCAACTCGCGGAGGTGAATTTCAACCAGTTCAGTTCCTCTGCCAGGATTTCACCGCTGGCAATGTCCATGATGCGCCAGGTACGCCAATCCGAACCGCCATCTTGCACCGCGTAGGCCAGATACTTGCCATCCGGACTGGGTTCAGCATCACCCAGCGCCACGGTGCCGTCTTCTGACCACTGGTTTGGATCGATCAGCACCCGTGCCGGTTCCGCCGCATCGTCTTGTACATACAGCACCGCCTGGTTCTGCAAACCATCGTTCTTGCTGTAGAACAGCCGCCCGCCCTGCTGGAACGGGACGCTGTAGCGCTCGTAGTTCCACAGCCTGGTTAGTCTGGCCTTGATCTCGTCACGTTGCGGCAAACTGTCTAGATAGGCATTGGTCACGGCGTTCTCGGCCGCCACCCATTCGGCCACGGCTGCTGATTCGCGCACATCGTCTTCCAGCCAACGATAAGGGTCGGCGACAGCAACACCGTGGTAATCGTCCACCACATCGCCCCTGGGGGTATCCGGATAGGGCAGCAGTGTCGGTGTCACGGTTGCTGCCGCAGTCGCGGTCGGCTCTGTTGCAGTACTATCGGTAGCAGCCGGGTCGTTGCCCTGCTGGCAGGCAGATAACAGGTTCATCAGTAACAATAAAAATAGGGTTCTGGTAAGCAGTCTGTAGGTGTCATGCATGTCATTTCTCAGGGTTTGGGCAATTGCGAGACAACGCAATGTGTTCATGACTTGTCCAGCCTGGCTGAATTTGCATCGCGTGCTTGTCGTAGTCTTGATTGTAGTCATTTATGCGCATCAGACACCAAGATATACTGAAATCACGCTACAAGCCACCGCAAATACGACGATTCCTGCGGTCGTAGCGAGGGCAAGCCGGTTTGAGACAGATTGTTCGATCTTTTGATGCGAACAGCAGGCCGAGGTTAACTTAAAAGATCGGACAATAGCGCCCCATAACAATAGACCTGGGTGGCTTTTCCGCAGTAGCCCAGTGTCAAGACCGACCGGCTGCCAGGCGCTGAAGCAGGATCAGAATGACCAGGTTGCACGCAGCCGTAAATCCCGATCGCGTTGCTTCTGCGCTGCATCAATCCGTGCTTGCTGCTCGTAGCGCCAGCGGGCACGAAACTCCATCACCAGCGAACTGCTCGCATGCCAGTTCCAGCGCATTTCGGCCAGCGAGTCATTCTGGCGCAAACCATTGGAGATCAGCCAGCCGGCATCGGCCTGCCCCAGCCCAAAGCCCAAGGTGTGGTGCGGCAGAACATCCACCAGATCAAAACCCCATAACCAGCCGAAACCGCTGCTGTCAGCATCACCTGGTACTTGCATGACCGACTGTTTTGGAGTGTTCACCGCCTGACCAACTTCACCGCCAAGCACCAGTTTGATGCGCTCGGTGAGCTGCCATAGCGCTGCCATCTTGAGGGTGATAGCCAGGTAGTCTTCGCGCTTTTCTAACGCCGTACCGTCGCTGGCCAGCGCGTTCGGATACCAGGTAATCGCCAGGGCACGCTTGATAATCGGCCCCCAGTGCTGATCATTGACCAGTGCGGTATAGCTGCTGACACGGCTGGAGGAGTCACTGAAATCAAGTGGCGCTCTGGTGGTGATGCCGTTGCCGTCAGCATCGTTGTACTGTCCGACCAGCAGTGCCTGCCAACCATGTGCTAGCTGCTGTTTGATCTGCACCCCGTCGGTCCAGCCCAGATTGAGATTGGTGGCCTGGTTGCGATCCAGGCTTCTGTCCATATTCAACGGTAATTTCAAGCTGCTCTGAAAGCGCCCGAACTGCAACTGGGTGGAGGTATCTTCACTGCGCCAGCGCAGATACAGCTCGTCCAAGGTCGCCGTGCCCGGGGTTACCGCGGTGGCTGTCTGACGTTGTGGACGAATAAAAAACTCTGCATTATTGCCTTGATCTTCGAAGGTTGTCGCAAATCGCCCCTGTATGTGCCACTGCTCGGTCAATGCGGTGCCCAGACCGACGCGCAATCGAGCCCCAAACTCATGCATGCTGGTGTTATCGCCGCTGCGTGTATCACGCCAATCGTTGGAGTATGCAGTGCGAAAATCGCCCTCAATCTGCCAATCACCAGCCGTGTCGGGCAACTCCTCACACCGGCCCGAGTCCACCAACCACAGCTCAGTCATGCCCAGATTGACCAGCATCAGGTTCACCACCACGACCAGCAACAGCATGACGAAGCAGGACTTGGATCGTTGGAAAATTCCCATACTGGTATGCTCCAAGATGATGTCTGCCAATGACCGGCGCGGTGACCGGCGCCAATGTTACACGATTATGACGAAGTTTCAATAACAGTATTAGCAAAGCATCAACCTGGTGTACCCCGCCACCAAGACGGTAACGTGCAAAATGCGCCTGAGTCGGCTGTGCACGGCGCTATCCGCAGTGCATGGACTGTGCCCTTTACCAGCGTCGCAACGTCACAGGAACGGTAAAACCTGCCATTATCAATAGGCTCAGGTTGTGCTATTGCGCCTGAAAAAGCGTCGTATGCGGCGTGACTGCAGCCGACGCCGACGAGCAGTGCGATAATGGATGGATTCCAGGCCGTAGCATCGACCATGCAGTCAGATTTACCAGCATCCAGCCAGGCTTGTCCCTTGTGCAAGTCAGCGCAAGCCGAATGTTTCTGCAGCGTCAATGGGCAGCATTACTGGCGCTGTCCAGACTGTCAGCTGCGCTTTCTGCAGACCAACCAGCGGCTGGGAATGGAGCAGGAACTGGCGCATTATCAGCTGCACAACAACGATCCCGCTGATCACGGCTACCAGTCGTTTCTGCTGCGTCTGGCCGAACCTCTGCTGGCATTGTTACCGGCTCACTGCAGCGGCCTGGACTATGGCTGTGGACCAGGCCCGGCGCTAGCACAGATGCTGGCTGCTGCTGGTCATCGGATGAGCGTGTACGATCCGCTTTTTGCCGCGCATGCCAGCGTTTTGGAGCAACAGTATGACTTCATCACTTGCAGCGAAACTGCGGAGCATTTCTTTCGGCCTGATCAGGAGTTCGAGCGTCTGTACAACATGCTCAGACCCAATGGCTGGCTGGCGGTGATGACCACCTTGCAGACGAATGACTCACGCTTTGCCAATTGGCATTACCGACGTGACCCGACTCACGTGTGTTTTTATCAGACCGCCACGTTTGCGTGGCTGGCCGATCTCTACCAGATGCAGTTGCTGCTGCCAGTCGCAAACGTCATCTTGTTGCACAAGCGCTGACGCGCAGCCTGCGCAATGGCTTGTTTGGCCCCTGACTGAATCCGTGCTGATGATTTACCGGAGCAAAAAAAACCCGGGCACGAAGGCCCGGGAGTAATGAGGGCAACACTCGGGAAAATGCTGCCTTCAGGGAGTCAACCTGCCTATTGCGCAGGGTGTCTATTAGCGTGACACCAGCCGACACTGGTAGCATCGGCTGATAGGGTCTTGGCACTGCTCGTCATGCCGTTGACAGTGCTTGCCGACTGCTTGGATCAGGCTGCTTTGGCCGTGGTTTTGCTGGTGGCTTTCTTGGCAGTTTTCTTGCTGGCACTGGTGGTTTGGCCCACTGCAGACTTGCTGGATACCGGTGTGCCTTTAACTTGCTTGTTCAGCTCACGAACTTCACGACTGAGGTGATTGACTTCATTGATCAGCTCCTGAATTTCGTCAGCGGTGGGAACACCCAGACGACCCAGTGCACGAGCTACACGATCTTCAAAGACAGTTTCCAGCTTGTCCCAGTTGTTGGCTGCAGTCTGGCGCACGCGATCTACCCGTGATTCGATTCCACCACGAATATCATCAGCGGTAGTGTCAACGCTCTTGCGGGTGGTCTTTTCCAGTTTGGAGCCTTCCTTGACCAGCTGGTCGAACAGCTTGCTACCTTTCTCCAGCGCTTTACCGCCGATCTTGCCGGATTCCTGTTGTGCCAGAGACATGGCACCCAGGCCTGCCAGCCAGATATCCCGGCCGTATTCAACCAACGGATCAACACTGGACATGATTGACGTCTTGTTGGATGATGTTTTAGATACTGTTTTCTTCTTAGCCATGATAGCCTCCGTCAGGTTGATGTAAAAATACAAATCTATTTCTTGTACAGCCAATATAGGCCTGAAAACTAGACTGCACACACTAACTCTGCTGGTTTTCGGGTGCAGGCTCAATCCGGCAGCATCAAGAACAATTCAGGCCGGGTGATCACTTAGATCAAGTCGAAAGCGCGCTACAATAGGTCGACACCTACAGCAAGCAGCTAAAAATCATGAAAAAATGGCAGACGTTTCCGTACCCGGATGATCGCTTTGACTACAGTCGATCGGCGCTGCAAAAAGCCTGGAAGGCGCTGCACAGCAGTGATCTGGTGCCGTGGCCAACGGGCAAGCAAGATGATGCCTGCATCCAGGCCTGGCAGCATTTTCATGCCGGCCGGTTTCAGCAAGCCTATGAAGTGGCCGCCAAGGTTGCACCGTATGCCTTCGCCGCCCAGTGCAAGGCCATGATCACCTATGCTGATCATCTGGAAGATCATGAAAACCGCCAGCAGGCACTGTATGAAGAGGCCGCCAGCATTGCCGAACAGGCCTGCGAAAAGTTTCCGGAGCTTGCCGCAGCGCACTATTTTCATGCCTATGCGCTGGGCCGTTATGGTCAGAGTATTTCAGTGGTCAAGGCGCTGCGTCAGGGGCTGGGCAGCAAGGTCGCTGAGAGCCTGGAAAAAGCCCTCGAGCTGGCGCCTGATTATCCTGATGCGCATCTGGCCATGGGCCTCTATCATGCCGAGATCATCGACAAGGTCGGCAAGATGGTGGCACGCATGACCTATGGCTGCACCCGCGACAAGGCCATGCATCACCTGCAGCAGGCATTGCAGCTGAACCCGCGCCCGCCAGTGACTCAGATCGAATACGGCAATGGCATCATCATGTTATTTGGCGATGAGCAGTTGGAACTAGCCAATGATTGTTATCGACAAGCCGCTGCCAGCGAACCACTGGATGCCATGGAGAAGTTGGATCAGACATTTGCCGAAGCCGAAGTGGCAGCGCTGTAACGGGCGCTGCGATCAACGTCCGACTTTTTTCCGGATGACTTTCTTGCTGCTTTTTTTACCGCTGACCTTCCAGCGCGGCTGATAATCCGCTGACGGGCCAAAACCCTTGCCGGCAGGGGCTTTTTTGGCTACGACTTTTTTGGTCACAGCTTTCTTGGCTACTGGTTTCCTGGCTACTGGTTTCTTGGCTACTGGTTTCCTGGCTATGGCTTTTTTGGCTACAGCTTTCCTGGCTACTGGTTTCCTGGCTACAGCTTTTTTGGTTACAGCTTTTTTGGTTACAGCTTTTTTGGTTACGTCTTTTTTGGCTACAGGTTTCCTGGCTGCGGCTTTCTTGACAATTGTCTTGCCGGCTTGCCGCTTGCGTTTGTGCGCGGTCACCGGCTTGTTTGACGCTGTCTTTGCGGCTGGCGGCATGGCCTCAGCAAAGGCCAGCTCGTCGTGCTCAGCAGTCGGAGCAACAATGTTTTCATGCTCACTGTCCCCGGCAGTCCCGGTGTTCAGGCCGGATCGTCCATCAGCCACCCAGTGGGACAGCCACGTCTGAACATCATCCGGGGCAATATCGCCATCGGGCAGCTGCAGCGCCAGGTACAACAGTTTGTCAAATTCTGTCCGGAACCGACTGACGATCGCCTCAGGATCAGGCACCAGACGGCGATCGGTAATCAGTCCCATGTAGACATGTTGGTTGTAACTGAGAATACTGATACCCATGCCGATACTGCCATTTTGCGGCACCCAGAACATCATTTCTCGAACCGCCGTACCAGCCAGATACAGCGGGCGACGCGGGCCAGGAACGTTGGTCAGCACCGCACTGGCCTTGCGGCTCATCATATCCAGCATTGGTTTCTGAATTGCTGCCGGCCCCATACCCAGTGCCGCCAGCAATCCGAATGCGACCACTGCCTGGCGTGAGTTTTTAAGCTCCTCCATGTGCTCGTGTACGCGCAGCAAACGCTGCAAAGGGTTATCAATGCCCACCGGCAACTGCAGAAATACCAGTCCAAAATGATTGCCAAGGTCCTTGGCATGCTCCAGTGGTCGTAGATTCACCGGTACCGTGGCGCGGATTTCGAGCTCGCCAGGATCTTCTCCGCAGCAGCGCAGGTAATGATTCAACGCACCGGTGGCTGAGGCGATCAGCACATCATTGACGGTGCAGCCCAGTGCCCTGCCAACCGCCTTGACTTCCTTCAGCGGCAATGGATCGGTCCAGGCCACGCGCTTGCGCACACCAAGCCGACCCTTGAATCGCGTCTGCGGGTCATCACCCAATAGCATTACCGTGCTCAGCTCATCAGCGATGTCCAGAGCTTCATTGGCATAAGCCCCCATCTGCTCGGGATTGCGCAACAGCCCAAGCATTTCTTCCACGGCTTTTTGCCCCCAATCCACCATCGTGTCCAGACCATCACGGGCCGGTTCCAGAAAGCGGCGGAAAATGTTCGATTCCTGTGCCCGTTTCTGCCGCCACTGATGAGGGGAACTGGCGCTGGCGCGTGGCTCGGGTCCCGGATCCGTGAGACTGAGCATGACTTGTATCAACGCAATACCATCGGCATAGCAATGGTGGATGCGGACGATCAGGACCGGGCCTTCGGTGTGGTTTTCCACCAGATGAAACTGCCACAGCGGCTTGGATTGATCCAGTGGTGTGCTGGCCAATTCGCTGACCAGTTCCTGCAACTCTTCCCGGCCTGCTGCGCCCGGCAAGGCGGTGCGCCGCACATGCGAGTAGATGTCAAAATCCTCATCAAACTCCCAGTGACTGTTACGGGCACCGTAGACAGCTTTGTAACGAAACCGCGGAAACGCCAGAAAGCGCAGCGCGATGGTATCGACCAGGCGTTGAAAATCGATGTCGTTTTGCAACCCCATCACCCCGGTGATCATCATCAGGTTAGTGGGTTCTTCCATGCGCAGCCAGGCGGTATCCACCTTGGACATGGGGTGTCGTTTGTCAGTCATGCAATGCTATCCCGCATTTTTCATGAAGGGTTCGAGTGGCAGGGCAATTCTGGCTAAGCAGGTCAAACGATCGCCCGCAGAAGCATAGCCGTAGCTATGGTGGGTGTGCTGTTTCACCCTTGGAGGCACTTTCAGAGCCCTTCCGAAAGCGTCAAGACAAGACGCAGTACGCAGGCAATGGTTGGTTCCATTGGCCAGTGCTGCAACGCGGTCATGGCGCGTTCGGAGGGCTCCCTGCGGGCGAGCCGCTGACCGGCCATCTGCGGCGTTGCGCTGGCTGGAAAGGGACCTGCCATTACTGCGCCATCGCGCCTTGCATCTGACCGGCCAGCGATTCGCTGAAATTACCTCCAAGGGTGAAACAGTACACTGGGGGGATCGTTCGAGATGCAACGCCAGATTTGGTCTGAGCTCGAACAGGACCAAACGTTGCCACTCCACCGTGCGAATGTTCACTTCTATCTCCTTGTTTATCGATGAAGTTCGTCATCAACTGTCCGCCTTTGTGAAATATGCGGGCTTACTCGTTCATACTAAAGATTGTACCAGTACGATACAGCAAAAGTAGCAGTGAGACTTTGATCAGGCTGAGCGCATCTGTTGCCAGGCCTCAAGGGCACGTTGGCGGGAACCTTGCAGGTCCACCAGCGGCTGCGGATAATTCTCGCCCAGTACCACGCCAGATTGGCGCAATGTGGTTTTGTCAACAGCCCATGGGGCATGTATTTGCTGGTCTGTCAGCCGTGCCAGTTCCGGCACAAAGCGGCGCACATAGTCGCCTTTCGGGTCAAACCGCCGGCCCTGCGTGACTGGATTGAAGATACGAAAAAAAGGCGCAGCATCGACGCCACAGCCGGCGGTCCATTGCCAGCCCTGACTGTTGTTGCCCAGATCGGCGTCCACCAGAGTCTCCCAGAACCAGCGCGCACCATGCTGCCAGGGAATCAGCAGGTTTTTGGTCAGCAACGACGCCACCAGCATGCGCACGCGATTATGCATCCAACCATGTTGCCAAAGCTGTCGCATGCCGGCATCGATGATAGGTATACCCGTTTTACCCTGTTGCCAGCGCGCTAGGTCCGACTGATAATCGATGCGCCATGGAAAATTCGCAAACTGCGGCTGCAGCGGCTGCTCAGGCAAATCTGGAAAGTGATACAGCAAATGCCATGAAAACTCTCGCCAAGCCAGTTCGCGAATGAAGCTGTTGATCATTTTATCTGTCGGCGGCTGCCCATCCGGGCACAGTTGACGAATGATCTGCGCGCTGCTGATTTCACCAAACTGCAAATGCGGTGACAATTTTGAGGTGCCGGTGAGCGCCGGTATGTCGCGATCATGTTGATACTGCTGCAGCGCCTGCTCGAAAAATCGCTCAAAGGCATGCCAGGCACCGGTCTCGCCAGGCTGCCAGTGAGCACCTGAACTATCACTGCCATCAGACTGGTAAAAAGCTTCATCCCAGCGTGGTTCGGATCGTTGCTGCGGTAACAGCTTCAGCTCATCCAACGGCACACTCGCAGGGGCATCAAGCAGTGCTGGAAACGGTTCGGGTAGGCCGTCCAGCTGAGGATCACGCCAATGATTCAGCATGTGTTTCCACATCGGCGTGAACACTCGATACGGCTGCTGTTGCGTGGTACTGATTTCCCAAGGCTCCCACCACAGCGAGGCATTGAACGTTTTGCACGTGATACTGGTGGACTGCAGCCACTGTTCAATGGCAGCATCACGTTCGCGCAGTGCCGGTTCATAGCAACGATTCCAGTAGACGGCTGTGGCGCCGCTGCTGTGCAGCAACTGCTGCAGCTGCTCACGACTGTTGCCCTGGCGCAAGATCAGCTGGCTGTGACGTTGCCGCAGATCTGCCTGCAACGACTGCAGACTGCGGTACAACCACGAGCGACTGGCAGCACCGGGCGACCACGGTGCAGCACCCGGATCATCGAGAATATAGACCGGAATGACCTGCGCGTGTCGGGCGCAAGCATGACTCAGCGCCGGATTGTCAGCCAGGCGTAAATCCCGTCGCAACCAGACGATGGCAGTTGCAAGCTGTGGTGAACCCAAACTCAGGCCCGACGGGCGCGGCGATCTGGTCGTGGCGCCATTTGCACTGCCTGGCTACGACTTTGTCTGGCGCTGTCGGAGCGCTGCTTTGACAGCGCTTCCAGGTAGCCCTCATCCAGGCCGGTGACATAATGGCCGTCAAAACAGGATGTTTCAAAGGCGTGCGCCTGCTTTTTACCAAGACAGGCATGAATCAGGTCTTCGAGGCGTTGATAAAACAGCTTGTCAGCACCGATCAGCGCACCGACTTCTTCGATGCTGCGTCCATGCGCAACCAGCTCTTCGGCATCGGGCATGTCTATGCCATAAACGTTGGGGTAGCGAACCGGTGGTGACGCCGACGCCATGTAGACTTTTTTGGCACCCGCTTCACGCGCCATCTCAATGATTTGTCTGGATGTGGTTCCACGCACAATCGAGTCGTCCACCAACAGGACATTCTTGTTGCGAAATTCCAGCGCAATCGGGTTCAGTTTGCGGCGCACCGAGCGATCCCGCATTTCCTGGCCGGGCATGATGAAGGTTCGACCGATGTAGCGGTTCTTGATAAACCCCTCGCGGTATTTGACATTCAGCAAATGCGCCATGGACAGGGCCGCCGTGCGGCTGGTATCGGGTATCGGGATGACCACATCAATGTCATTATCGGGAAACTGCTGGAGTATGTTCTGCGCCAACATTTCTCCCATGCGCAAGCGCGCCTTGTAGACAGAAATATCGTCCATCAAGGAATCCGGGCGGGCAAAATACACCAGTTCGAACATGCACTGCGTCAATTGGCCAGCATGCGCGCTGACATGACTGTGCAGCTGACCAAGATGATCAATGAACACGCTTTCACCGGGTGCGATATCACGCACGAAGGAAAAATCCAGGCCATCCAGCGCCACGCTCTCGGAGGCGACCATGTACTCGTCACCGGCGCTGGTTTGGCGAACACCCAACACCAGCGGCCGAATGCCCAGCGTATCTCGAAATGCCAACAAGCCCTGCCCGACCACCAGCACAGTGACCGCGTAGGCGCCGCGACAACGCTTATGCACACTGTCGACGCTGTTGAACAACTGCTCGGCAATGGGTAGTCCGGCATCCTGAGCAGCCAGTTCGTGGGCCAGAATGTTCAACAATACTTCGGAATCTGAATCGGTATTCAGGTGACGACGCTCGAGCATGAACAGTTGCTCGCGCAAGGTCGCGGAATTGACCAGATTACCGTTGTGTCCCAGCACCAGACCAAATGGCGAGTTGACGTACAGTGGCTGCGCCTCATCGGGTCGATCACTGCCAGCGGTCGGATAACGCACATGGCCAATCCCGATATTCCCCACCAGCGTATCAATGTCAGACTGCCGGAACACATCGTTGGCCAAGCCGTTGCCACGGTGCAGATACATGCGATCGTCTTCTAGCGTGGCGATCCCGGCCGCATCCTGACCGCGATGCTGCAGGATGGTCATGGCATCGAACAGTCTGTGTGCAACCGGCTGGAAACCCGCAATACCCACGATTCCACACATGTTTATCGACCCCCGCCAGCGTTATCGACGTTGGTATCAGCGTTGGAATCGCCCTGTTGCACAGGTGTTGCTGTCGCTGACTGATCGACGCTGGTATTTGTCGCGGCTGCATTGCTGTTGCTGAGCAAGCCGGTGATGGTTGTTTGCTGCATGCCTGCATCGGACTCAGTCTTGGGTTCATTGTGCAAAATGGCGCCGATGTCTTCTGGCAGAAAGGTCACACCGTGCTCGGCGAGACGCTCAAAGTAAGGCAGCATCAGCGATTCCTGCCACCATGAATCTTCTGGAATCGGTGTGAACCTGGCCACCAGCACCGCCATGGCGATGATGATCACACCGCGACCGATACCAAACAACATGCCAAACATGCGATCGGTGCCGCTGAGTCCGGTGGAATCAACCAGCTTGCCGATCAACCAGACCAGCAAGCCGCCGATTATCAGGGTGATGGTCAGCACCCCCAGAAAACCGACCAGTGCTTGCAGCGACGGCACCGTGATCCAGCCTGACAGCATTTCGGCAGCAGCCCCGGAGAACTTCAGTGCGGCCCAGACCGCCACGACCCAGATAAGGATGGACAAGACTTCACGCACCAGGCCACGCCACAAACCGATGACGGTCGATACCGCCAGCAGCAGTAGCAGCACCCAGTCAATCCAGATCATGGGTAATCCACCACCATGCTTTTCAGATCCAGATCGCGCAGAATTTTTGCCGCAATGTTGTTGCCATCCTGCTCACTCAACAACGGCCCTATGCGCACCCGAAACAAGGTTTCACCAGCGCGCTCAATGGTCTCGTAATAAGCGGCAAAACCGGCATTCTGCAACCGTTCAACAACTTGTTCTGCGCTCTTTTTGGCGGAAAACACGCCGACTTGCACGGCGTAACGATCAAGTCCAGCGGCGCCGGATGTTGCACTGTCTGCTGTGCTGGCTGACCCTGAGGCAGCGGCCGGTGCATTTTCATCTGCACCCGATTGCACCGCCTTGCTGTCTGCGTTAGCGCCTTCTGGCGCCAGCAAAACCGGGCGCAATCGGGCATCGGTGGAGCGTATTTTCTGCAGGGCCTGTTGCGCACTGTCCTGATCGGCGAATGGCCCGACACTGATGCGATACAGTTGCACACCTGCGCTGGTGACACGCTCGGTGGCCGAATTCAGTGACATTGACTGCAGCTGTTGTTGCAGCCGCGTGGCGTTGTCCGGATTGCCCAGACTGGCAACCTGCACGCGCCACGACTGCGCGTCAATGACGCCAGCATCGGGTTCTGCTGCAGCGGACTGAATATCTGTAGACGATGCTGTTGCTGCGGCCTCGGTCACTGTCTGAGCTGGTTCATCAGCGATCGCCGGAGTCGATGTATTGGTCGGTGTATCGGTTACTGCACTGCCTGTGTCTGCGGCCGTGTCCGCAGCAGCCGGGTCGGTACTGGCGGATTCAGATGCACCGGAGACGTCCCCGTCAATGCCATCGGTATCATTGCCATCAACGCCACTGTTGTCCGCCGCGTCGGCTACTGTTGCGTCATTCTGGAAATCTGTCAGTGGCCATTGCTGTGCATCAGTCTGGCTTTGCCTGCTCATCTGCGCACCGTCTTCGATGACCGGCAGACGCTTGCTGGACAGTCTGCTGTCTGGCCCTGGCGGCACGATGATTTGTCGCTGTTGTGCAGCTTGATCAGTGTCCTGCGGACCACTGATGAACACTGGCAGGAAGATAACCGCAAGCGCTATCAGCACCACGGCGCCGACGAGTCTTTGTTTGAGTGCCTGATCCATAATTGCCCGATCAATGTATGTGCATCAATTATATAGGATTGCCGGGGGGTTCGCGGCGATGCCGGCAGTACAATTCATTGCCTGTGGCAGTTGGACAGATACTCAGCCGCAGTGACAAAGGATCCCAGCACGACGATACGATCGCATGCATCAGCCTGCTGCATTGCGCTGGCCACCGCCGCAGGCACCGAATCATGACGCGCGATTGTCTCGGCACCAACCCCGGCGGCGAGCAATAGCTGCTGCATTTGCGCCGGAGGCATTGCGCGTTTGCCCGGAATCTGCGGCAGCAGCCAATGCCCGGCCAGGGGCAGTAACCGGCGTATTACCGCGGCGACATCCTTGTCCGCAAGCATGGCAAATACCAGCCAGGTTCTGCCGCTGCAGCTGCTTTGTTGCAGCTCGGCCACGAGCGCCGCGACCGCCTGTTCATTGTGAGCAACATCCACCATTAGCTGCGGTGCGCAGGCCAGCAGCTGCTGACGACCGGCGAGGCGCGTGGCAGCCACCAGTCGCGCGGTTGCCTGCTGGTCTTCAAGGTAGACCGGGCTGTCCGGCCAGGTCAGCAAGGCCAGCGCCGTGGCCGCATTTTGCCATTGGTGCTCACCTGGCATGCGCAGTGCAGGCACCGCCAAGGGCTGCTGCAACCAGGCGGCTTGAAACTGCGCGCCGGGCATGTCTGCATCGGCACCTGTGGCATGACGGATGGCAAAATCCCGGTTGATCTGCAACACCGGCGCAGCAATGCGCCGGGCATGGTCACCGATCTCTGCCGGCGCATCGGGCTCACCACAGATCAACACCTTGCCGGGGCGTGCAATGTGGACTTTCTCGGTTGCAATGCTGGCGCGGGTCGTGCCCAGCCACTGTTGGTGATCCAGACCGATGCTGGTGATCACGGCAGCATCCGCAGCAATGCTATTGACCGCATCGAGCCGGCCTCCGAGCCCAACTTCCAGCACCGCCACGTCCGGTTGCAGATCAGCGATCAGCCACAGCGCCGCTAAGGTGATGTATTCAAAATAGGTGAGGTTCTGGCCGCTTGCGGCTGCCGCCCTGGCGACCGCATTGAGCGCCTGCACCAGACTGGCATCGTCAACGTCAGTGCCATTGCTGCGCACACGTTCATTGAAGCGCAGCAGATGCGGCGAGGTGTAGGCGATGGTGGTGCGACCACAGCCCAGCAGCGCCTGCTCCAGCATCGCCACCACCGAGCCCTTGCCGTTGGTACCAGCAACAGTGACCACCGTGCTGGTGATCGGGCAGCGCAGCTGTTCCCAGACCACCTGCACGCGTTGCAAACCCAGCTCGATACGATCCGGATTGAGTTGCCCAAGCCAGTCGGTCCATGCTCCCAGATTCTGAAAACGGATCGCCTCGCTCACATCGACATACTCGCTGCTGGTTGATCTGGATTGCTAGCCCGCATAGTTCATGAAGGGTTCGAGGAGCATGGCGAAGCTGGCTAAGCTGGCTGCGTCAGCGTTATTGTCGACAGCAGCAAGCGCTGCTCATGCCGATGCGGGCGGTGGTTTTTTCTTGTTAGCGGCAGTGCTTCTGGGCGATTTCGCCGTATTTGCAGCAGCATCGACGACCGCCGGTGCGTGCCTGCCATCCATTAATAAGATTAGCAAGGACGCCAGTTTTTCGCGCATTTCACGACGATCAATGATCATGTCGATGGCGCCTTTTTGCAGCAGAAACTCGCTGCGCTGGAAGCCCTCTGGCAGGGTTTCGCGCACGGTTTGCTCGATTACGCGAGGACCGGCAAAACCGATCAGCGCCCTGGGCTCACCAATGTTGATGTCACCGAGCATGGCCAGGCTGGCGGTGACACCACCAGTGGTTGGATGGGTCAATACAGAGATGTAGGGCAACCCGGCTTCGGACAGCTTGGCCAGACCCGCGCTGGTCTTGGCCATCTGCATCAGAGAATACAGCCCCTCCTGCATGCGCGCACCGCCACTGGCCGAAAAACAGACCAGCGGCAAGCCGTGTTTGAGGCAGGCATTGACAGCGCACATGAAACGATCGCCGACCACCGAGCCCATGGAGCCCCCCATGAAGCCGAACTCGAATGCGCAGACTACCACGCCGTGGCCTTTGAGCTTGCCCTGCATGGCTACCAGCGCATCGCGTTCCCCAGTGCTTTTCTGGGCCGCGGTGAATCTTTCCTTGTAACGCTTGTTGTCACGAAAACCCAACTTGTCGATGGGCGATAGATCAGCACCAAGCTCGGTTCTGCCCTCGGCATCCAGCACGCTATCAATCCGCTGGCGCGCGTTCATGCGGTTGTGATGACTGCATTTCGGGCAGACGCCGAGATTGCGGTCGAGTTCAGGCTGGTACAGCATCGCCTCACAGGCAACACATTTCGTCCAGACACCATCAGGAACCCGCGCCTTGCCTTTGCTCTCAGTGCGGATGCGACCATGCATTAATCGTTGAAACCAGCTCATGCAGGCATTTTAGCAGTCTCAGTCTCTGCATGACAGTCTCGATCGCAAATTGCTTGCAGACAGCCATGGATTGCTCGTTGTCATGCAATCGGCAGAACATCCGCAACAATGATGGCGGGACTTCACGCAACTGAGTACCATAGTCACTGTGTTCGAACATCCGTCAGCCACTGACCGACCCGCTATGCAGTATTTCACACCCCGATCAGGCCAAAGCAGACTGCAGTCCATGGCAGTACCGATTCTGCTGTGTGTGTTAGCGCTAGTGTTGCTCAATGGCTGTCAAAGCACAGTTGAAAAACCCGTAGTGCCACTGCCTGCCCCCGTCTTGCCACCGCCACCTCCCGCACCACCGCCAGTGGCTGAGCCGGTGGTGACCGACCTGCATGAAATCATACAGCTACTGCAAGATGGCAACACCGAACTGGTCGAGCGATCGCTACAGGCCATGCTGGCTCAACCCGACGGGCAAAACCAGAACAGCTATACCGTCCGATTGCTGTTGCGACAGCTGCAGACCGAGGCACAGACTTTGCTTGGCAGCGAGCACAAGATCATCACAGTGCAAACTGGTGACACGCTGTCGGTGCTGGCCCAGACGCATCTGGGCAATGCCATGCTGTTTTATGCCTTGGCGCGCTACAACGACATCGAGGTTCCGCGGCTATTGGAAAAAGGCCGTCAGCTCAAGATTCCGCTGGACTACAAATCGGACAGAGCCGGTCATGCGGCGTCGACTGAAGTGGATCAACGCTCAGCGCTGGAACGCGTTGCCACCTTTTTACTTGCCAGCGGCGCCACCCGTGAGGCTTGGCAGACACTGCTGCAAGCAGCAGCAAAGCAGCAACTGTCAGACGATGGGTGGCAACAGCTGTTTCAGTTGAGCCAGGATCTGGCCGATGCCGCGATTCATGACAAGCGCGCGAATGAGGCCATCGATACCCTGAGACAGGCTCGAAAAGTCTTTCCTGAAGGCAACTATGGCGCGCAGCTGCAAGCCAGCCTGACTCGCATCCGGTCCATGGCCAAGTTGCAGCAAAGCGCTGATGCATTGGATGGCAAAAACCTTGAAGCTGCGTGGCAACTGGCTGCAGAGGCGAAAGCGATTGACCCGGATTACCCACTGGCGGTTGATGAGGCAGCCAATTTGAAGACTGCATTGATCCAGCAGTTGCATGAAAACGCATTGCGTCACTGGCGTGATCGCGAACTCGATGACGCCATCAAGCTATGGCAGAAGTTGCTAAGCATCCAGGGCGACTTTGAACCAGCGGAAGTTTACCTGCAGCGTGCCAGAGCCATGCAGGACAAATTGGCAGACAAATTCGGTACTGACGTAGACTCAGCTTAATTCGAACCAGGGTCGGAACACGCTTCCGGGTCAGCGCTTTTTGTGGATACTGCGGACATTACCAACCGCAGTGCCAGCCGAAGTGCCAGAGTCGCTGCTAGCGCCGTTGGGCTGATCAATCGTAGTGTCGGTATTGACACTGCTAAGGTCGACGGTCTGTTCTGCAGCAGTAGCACTGTCACCAACAAACTCCGACGCCGGAATCTGGCTTTGTTGCATCTGGTTTTGTTGCATCTGGCTTTGTTGCATCTGTGGGGGCGCTTGCAGTGCGCGCTCGTCCAGAAAGATGGCCAGACGATTGAACTGCTTGTGGGCATCGGCAAATTCGTCACGCGCGCCTGATTCGATGCGTATGTCGCGCTGACCACTGGCCAGCCGCTTCAGCCCCAGTGACAGCTCGGATATCGAATGCTGTTGTTTGCGCGTCAACCAGCTCAAGCCAATCATTGCCGCCAACAAAGTCAGACCAAACACCATCGCCAGCATGATCAGCGTGGTGTTGGCGGCCTCGGTCATCGCGCTGCCATCAAGCCCCAGATACACTTCACCGACCCGCTGTGACTGAAACCTGACCGGCACCTGAAAAATCAGCTGTCCAGCCTCATTGTGGAGCAGTCGAATGGCCTCGGATGGCCGCTTGATTTCAATCCCGCCGGGTATGACCTGCTCACGGCCACGCATGTACGGATTGGTGCTGGCCACGACCACACCGCTGGCATCGGTTACGTGCACAAACTCGACTTCGGCATTGACGGAAAAATCCGATACCATCAGGCCCAGCGCAGTGGAGTCTTCCAGAATCAGCGGCTCGGCGCTTTCCTGAGCGATGATGCTGGTCAGCGCATCGCCATAACCGTAGGTCGTTTGCGTGATCGCCGTGGTCTGGCTGTTATAAACATAGGCAAGCCCAAGCAGCAAAGTCATCGACACCGCCACACCGATGACCGCGGTACGCCGCCAGGCGATAGAATTTCGGCGCACACTTTGCAAAATACCCCGTTGCATTCCGGCCTGAATGTCCTCCAGCTCATCACCGACCTTGGCGGCATCGTCAGGGCGACTGGCCGGGTTATGGTTGGTCAGCCTGCGCACCAGATTGATCAGGGCGCGTGGCGTGTTCGCATCAGCAGCACGCAACGGTTTCATGCGTCGGTTGTTGATCGCATCAACGACTTCTGAGACCGTATTGCCCGCGTAGGGCAGTTCCCCGCTGAGCAACTGAAACAACACCACGCCAAGCGCATACATGTCGGAGCTGCGGCTGGCCTCAGTGCCATTGATTTGCTCCGGCGCCATGTAATGCGGAGTACCCAACAGGTAGCTGCCATCCTGATCTGATCGACGCCGACCTTCGATGGCAGCAATGCCGAAATCCATCAGCTTGACGCGGCCGGTTTCCGGGTCGAAATGAATATTGGCGGGCTTGATATCGCGGTGGATGACACCCTGGGAATGGGCATACTGCAGTGCCTCGCACAGCTGCATGGCGATATCCAGAATCGTTGCGACCGGCAACGATCGGTCGTTTTGACGATGCAGATAATCAGCCAGTGTGGTGCCGGGTATCAGTTCCATGACCAGGTACGGCATGGCATCACCCTGACCAACATCAAACACGGTGACAATGTTGGCGTGACCTAGCCTGCCGGCAGCGCGCGCCTCGCGCAGAAACCGCTGTCGACTGCCGACATCCCGAGCCAGATCTTCGCGCAAAACCTTGATGGCAAGGTGTCGGTCAATACGATTGTCGAACGCCTCGTAGACGATTGACATAGAACCGCGACCAATCTCGCGGGTTATCTGATAGCGGCCAATCCTTTCCATATCTGGGTAGCTCGTGCGTTAGCCGCTAGCGCAGGTAAGCCCAGACGCCGGCGGCAATCAACGTGCTCAGCAGCAACAGAATCTGCCACCACTTGCGAGCTCCGCTGTTGATCGCTGCAGCTCTGGCACGTTTATCATCCGGGTAATCGAAACGCAGCCTGATGCGTCCCAGGCGCAATACATCGCCATGTTGCAGGTCGTGCGCAAACACTTTTTGTTCATTCACATAGATGCCGTTGGTGGACAGCAGATTGATAATACGCCAACCCTTGTCGGTGTAGTTCAAACGGGCGTGCTCGGCGGACAGACTGGGCTCGTCGATGCGGATGTCACAGGAGGCAGCGCGTCCGATGGTCATTTGCCCGGCGTACAGCGGAAACACCTTGTCAGCCACAGGTTCTGCCATGCCGATCAGTTGTACTTTATCAGCCGGCGGGGCCTGGGATTGCTCTGCAGCGAGCAGGTCCTCCAGCTCTGCAGCTGAAAACATCTGTGTGCCCTGTGGGCCCTGCTTGTCTGATGATCTGGTGTCTGAGGACATGGCAACAGTCTACCTGCGTAAGTCGGCAAAAATCACGGCGGGAGTAACCATGATCGACGTCAAAGGCATTCCAGCTCCCTGCCATCGGCGACTGGTCCCCCCCGGCAGTCGGTAAACACATTCGCCGCCGGTCAGAAATCCTTTCATTACGACAGCAATCCAACAGACATCTCAATGCAGGTAAAACGAAACAGCTTGAGATGCTTGCAATGAATACGTAAACCAGTATATCACTACTTTGTCAGACCGCCGCAAGTAGACAATTCAGGAACATGCAAGCATGCGTAGGCGAAGCTGTAGACCAACATCCGATTGTTGCGGCGCTAGCCCGCATAGTGCACGAGGACGGACGTTCAGGTATAAAAAGCGTATGCACACCAATAAGTTATAACGAAATTGATCGAAATTGCAAAAGTACAGTTTGTCCTATTCGGTTTTAGGAAAAACCTGCCGTCATATTTTGGCATATCCTCCTTGAACCTTAGCCAGCTATGGCTCTGCGGACGATGCACCAAACTACTTTGGCAGATTTCCCCTAAAATCCGAATCCCTCATGCACTATGCGGGCTAGCAGCCTGTCGGACTTGACCGACGGTAGCGAGACAAAGCCAGTTTGCGACAGGTTTTTCCATCCTTTGAGGCGAATTAGTGACCCTGCTTAACGACAAATCGACAGGATTACCGATTTGCACGGCTGCAAGCCGCCCCGCCGGGGTCGGGCACACGGAAGTGCCCCATGAAAAAGATCGCGAAACAGGGCCAAACCCGGCATTCCCGCCGCCGATCAGTGTCAAGCTGCAAGATAATGATTACTATCAACATATCCATTGCCTCACGCCGGGCTCTGCACCATCAGCATACCCCGTTTGCTATAATCGCTGGCGTGATCGGCTACCTAATAATACTTAAGCCATGCCCAAACCCAGTAAGCCATCAGCAGCTGACTCGTCAAATGCCAGGCATGGCTATTTCAGTGACCATGACTGGCGCATCAACCACAGCAAACAAGAGGCTGAAGCTCGCGCTGCCGTTGCCTCCGGCTGGCTGGCACGCATCGGCACCAGACTGTTGCACTTTGCAGAGCGCCAAATAGCCAAATCATCCATGGTTGGTGCCAGCCCGGTGTTGGCAACCGAACAATTCCCCTGGGTCAAGGACATCGAAGCCAGCGCCGACAAGATTCGCCGCGAACTTGACGGCATCTTGCTGCGACACGATGAACTGCCGAATTTTCAGGATGTTACACCGGGTGTGGATGCAATCAATCAGGACAACAACTGGAAAACCTGGTTTTTCTTTGGTTATGGCGTGCGTATCGACCAGAACTGTGCCGCCTGCCCGGAAACTACCCGCGCTCTGGAACAGATCCCGGGCATGAAAACCGCGTTTTTCTCGATCCTGTCACCGGGCAAGCACATACCCGAGCACTTCGGGCCATTCAATGGCGTGCTGCGCTATCACTTGGGCTTGCAGGTACCCAAAAATGCCGAGAACTGCCGCATCCGCGTGCATGACCAGATCTATCACTGGAACGCCGGCGAAAGCCTGATTTTTGACGACACATTCAACCACGAGGTTTGGAACGATACCGACGAGCAACGGGTCGTATTGTTTGTCGATTTTGTCCGCCCCTGCCGCTGGCCAGGCAATTTTTTCAACTGGTGCGTGCTGACCATCGCCTCAAGCCTGCCCATACTGAAAACCGCCCGCAAACAGCACCTGCAGTGGGAACAGTCGTTTTTTAAGAAATAACCAGCACACCAGCACCTGATCTGGCCATAATAGCGTTGGCAACATGACTTTCTGCTTCACCCCATTGCGAGGATCACAACCTTGAATCTGAAAAAACACGGCCAGATTGCCTATCGGACAGCGCGACTGATCGTGGTCTGCGTGGTAGGCGCCACACTGATGCTGGCCGGCATTGTCATGTTGGTCACACCCGGTCCCGGCTGGGGCGCCATCGCCGGAGCGCTAGCCGTACTATCGATCGAATTCGCCTGGGCCAGACGCTGGCTGCAGGAAGTCAAAAAACGCGGCAAGCAGGCCGTGGATATGGTTCGCAACAGGAACGGCAAGGATCGACCCAGCTGAA
>JAJFKZ010000056.1 GCA_021772955.1 Gammaproteobacteria bacterium
GATATGCGCCTTTTCTGCCGACTATTGTGCAATTCTCTTACTGTCTGTCGAGCGAATCTCTTATGGTCTACTCGCGCTTGCCATGCTGAAATAGTGCATCAGATTATCCCAAAAAGCAAGGCGATTCATGGCAGAGAAGCCGCTGGACAAGATGCGTAGCATCATTCACACCAGCCATTACAGCTACTGTACGGAGCACACCTGTCTGGGCTGAACATGGCGCTTCATTCTCTATCATGGCAAACAGGGGATGTGGGTGTCCTGTTCTGTTTCTGTTCTGTTTCCTGTTCTGCTGTTTTAAGAATGCAATAATGGGACGAACAAATCGCCCGATGTACCGCTATGTTATGCATCGGTCTTGACCACGGCACGGCACTTCGGAAAGGCGCTGCAGCCCCAAAACTCTTGACCAGCATTGTTGCCTGACCTGGCCTTCCTAATGAGCATTGGCTCACCACACCTTGGGCATGCGGGTGATGTTGATTCGGCAGCTTTACGCGCAGAAAGAATTGGATTCTCTTCAAGCAAAGAAGCTGGCTCAGCACTTGATTGGGGCTTTGGCTCTTCTACAGATACTGCCACCTGCGCCGACTGTTCTGAGACGGCAGGTTGAACAGGTGCTGCGAGTGCTTCATGTGAAGCCGAAATTGCTGCTTCTACTCGGCGCTGTATATCGACGACTGCATAAGACCTTGCAGCCTTGATGCGAAGTAGCGGCAGCCCGGCTGATTCGAAAGCCCCGTTGAGAAGCCGATCCCTTTTCTGAGCTTTAGCCGAGCCGTGGCTTGAATCGTCCAGTTCTACTGCAAGCCTGACTGAGCAATCACTCGGATCGCATATAACAAAATCCAAATGTTTGGATGAAATGGCATTAAATGCTCGTTGCCAATCAGACCGATTCAATCCCTTTTTTGGTGCAATTACGTCTGCAACCCGAACTTTTGAAAAAACAAGTCCAGACTTGCCAATGGCTAGAACAAGCACACCATAGAATGATCGTTCCGCCTTTGACAAGAGGTACTTTGATGATTGGTACGGAAGTTCCCTGGAGTCACGTTTAATTCTTGCCAGAGCCAGAAACAGCAAAACTCCAACGATAAGGATTACAGCAAAAAGTAATGTTTTCATCTTTTATTTTTTAGATGCATAATGTGCATACCTTTTGGCGACGAAGCCATCCGCTTGAACGAGAACTTAGGCAAATTAACCCTGAACTGCCACATTACCGCCGCCTTGACCGACTGCCAGTGTGCCGGCCGGGAAATCTCGGGACACCCACACACCATAGCCATTATCCTACAGCATTTTCAGCCTTTTGCCATAGCCCGGTATTCCTTCTTTCATGCATGATGAAGCCAGACAACATCTGGATTCACCATGACACTGCCTCGATCATCCCTGGTTTCGCTGGCATCAACGTCTTACTATCACTGCGTTGGTCGTTGTGTGCGGCGTGCGTTCTTGTGTGGTGTTGATCAGTACTCAGGCCGCAGCTTCGAGCATCGCCGTGGTTGGATTGTCGAGCGTCTGGCCGAGCTGTCTGCGGTGTTTGCCATCGATGTAGCGGCCTATGCAGTCATGAGCAATCATTACCATGTCATCTTGAAGATCAACACCGATCAAGCTACTGCCTGGTCAATGGATCAAGTGTTGCGGCGTTGGTGCCTGTTGTTTTGTGGTCATCCCATGGTACAGCGGTATCTGGCCAATCCAGCCATGAGTTCAGCTGAACTTGAGAAGGTGGCTGAGTTTGTCGAGCTTTACCGTACCAGGCTGGCTGATCTGTCCTGGTTTATGCGTTGTCTGAACGAATCCATTGCCAGAATGGCGAATGAAGAGGATGGCTGTACCGGCAGGTTCTGGGAAGGCCGGTTCAAATCCCAGGCCTTGCTGGATGAAGCGGCACTGATTGCCTGCATGGCGTATGTGGATTTGAATCCGATTCGTGCGGGTATGGCTAAGACACCTGAAACTTCTGATTACACATCGATTCAGCAGCGAATCAATGCAGCAACGGCTCGGAAAGATACAGATACCACCGCAGCTGCTAAGACTGAAAGCCTATCGACTGTGATACCCAGGCTGATGGGCTTTGCCGGCAAACTGGACAGTGATGAAGGTTTACCCTGTGCGCTGGGCGACTACCTGGAACTGGTGGATTGGTCAGGAAGAGCGATACATCCGCACAAACGCGGTAAAATCGCAGATCATCAGCCAAAGATTCTGCAGCGGCTGCAGATGGAACCGGCCGAACTGCTGCGTTACCTGGGCCACAAGAATGATCGGTTTCATCATGTTATTGGTAGCAAGTCTGCCATTCGTGATGCTGCTGAACGATTTGGCAAGCGTTTTCTGCAGGGCATCGCCGCTGCTGATCGTCTGTTTCCCCAGCGAATCTAGCTGAAACTCGCCTACTATCGTCTGAATCGGCATCAGCCGAGGTTTGGTGTGCCTGGCATTCAGGTTTTACGGCTTGATCAGCCATCATTTGAGGTCATCTGGCCGATAAACCATGAATTGACACTGCTGATGCTGCTAATAGCCTATGACGCTGGACGTGCTTTAGTTCACACTTGGGGTGTGGGTGTCCAGTTCTGTTGATGAGCTGACCCCGACCGTGCGCGAGCTGTTGCTGGAGCGTTACCAGCAGTTGCTGCAACTGCGTCAGCAGATCAATACCTTGACCCGTCGTATCGCCATCCAGGCCAGTGCGGATCCGGCTTATGATCGTTTGCAGGCCATGCCTGGCATAGGCCGCATCTGTGCCTCAGCGCTGCTGGCTGCCATTGGCCATGGGCAGCAGTTCAGTTGCGGTCGACAGGTCTCGGCCTGGCTGGGGCTGGTGCCCAGACAACACGGTTCCGGTGGCAAGTTGCAGTTGTATGGCATGACCAAGAGCGGTGATCGCTATCTGCGCACCATGCTCATCCATGGTGCCCGTGCCGCGATCACCAGAACCAAAGACCAGGCCAGTCCACT
>JAJFKZ010000057.1 GCA_021772955.1 Gammaproteobacteria bacterium
TTGGAGAGTGGGTGCTCCTGCCGCGCGCACGCACAGGTGCAGGCTTTTCGGGATGACTAGGTGAAATGGCGCGCTCGGCAGGAATCGAACCTGCAACCCCCGGCTTAGAAGGCCGGTGCTCTATCCGATTGAGCTACGAGCGCCTGATTTGCATGACATTATAAAGCAGTTGCTGGTAAGTCGCAGGCGTCAGGCATTCAGCCTAGGCCTGAGGATGCAGCGTGCCGCAATCGGCACAAACCCGGTCACTGACATTAAAACGCTTGAACACCGGCGGAAACTGGGTTTCGATGTTGTCCAGATGAAAATACTCTGCATAGAGTAGTTGCTGACAGTTCGGGCAATACCACAACAGACCGTCCAGCTCGTGTGGCAGCCGCTGGCGCTCGACCACCAGCCCAATGCTGTCCGGCTTGCGCTGAGGCGAGTGCGGCACCTGCGGCGGCAGCAGAAACATTTCCCCGGCGCGCAGTGCAATCTGCTCGCGCCTGCCGTTAGTCATGATGTCCAGATGCATTTCGCCTTCCAGCTGATAAAACAGCTCCGGGCCTTCATCGTAATGAAAGTCGTTGCGTTGATTGGGACCGCCCACCAGCATGACGATGAAGCCATCATCAAAGATCACCTTGTTGCCTATCGGTGGCTTGAGCAGATGCCGGTTGGCGTCGATCCACTCCTGCAGGGTAATGATGTCGGGTAGTTTCAAGCCGGTCATTGGTGCCATACAGTTTGAAGAACCACTAGAAGCTGGCATTGCCGGGCACGCGCGGGTAGGGCGTGACATCGCGAATATTGGTCATGCCGGTGATGTAGCTGACCAGGCGTTCGAAGCCCAACCCGAAGCCGGCGTGCGGCACTGTGCCGTAACGGCGCAGATCCAGGTACCAGTCATAATGCTCGGCATCGATGTGCATGGCCTGCATACGCTGTTGCAGCACGTCCAGGCGCTCTTCGCGTTGCGCCCCGCCGATGATTTCACCGATGCCCGGCGCCAGCACGTCCATGGCAGCGACGGTGTCGCCTGCCACGGTGTCGTCTGATGTTGCCGCAGCGTCATTGCTGCGCATGTAAAAGGCCTTGATCGCGGCCGGATAATCGGTCACCACCAGCGGTGCCTTGAAGTGCTGTTCGGTCAGAAAGCGCTCGTGTTCGGTTTGCAGGTCGATGCCCCACTCCGGCCTGAACTCGAACTTCTTGCCGGATTTAATCAGGATCTGCACCGCATCGGTGTAGCTGACGCGCTGGAACGGTTGTTCGATGATCTGCTGCAGACGCGTGATCGCGGCCGGCTCAATGCGCTCGGCAAAAAATGCCATGTCATCGCCGCAGCGCTCCAGCACTTGGCGCACGACAAACTTCAGAAAATCCTCAGCCAGTGCGACCAGATCGTTCAGGTCGGCAAAGGCGATTTCCGGTTCCACCATCCAGAACTCGGCCAGATGGCGCGTGGTGTTGGAGTTTTCGGCCCGAAACGTCGGCCCAAACGTATACACCTTGCTCATGGCCAGACAGAAGGCCTCGACATTGAGCTGTCCGGACACGGTGAGAAAGGTCTCACGACCAAAAAAATCTTCGCGAAAATCAATGCCGCCGGCATCATTGCGCGGCAGATTGAGCAAATCCAGTGTGCTGACCCGAAACATCTGGCCGGCACCTTCGGCATCGCTGGCGGTAATCAGCGGCGTGTTGATCCAGAAATAGCCGTGCTGATCAAAATAGTCGTGAATGGCCTTGGCCGCCGCATGGCGCACCCTGGTCATGGCGCCGAAAGTGTTGGTGCGCGGACGCAAATGCGCCACTTCGCGCAGAAATTCGAAGCTGTGTTGTTTGGGTTGGATTGGATAGCTGTCGGGGTTTTCCACCGCGCCCAGCAGACTCACCTGCGTGGCCTGAATCTCATGCGTCTGACCACGGCCCTGCGATGCTACCAGCACACCGCTGCAACGAACTGCGCTGCCGCTGGTCATATGCAGCACTTCCGAGCTGTAATTGGCCAGCTCATTGTTGGCCACCACCTGCAAATTGCCGAAGCAGGAGCCATCATTGACCTGTATGAAAGACAGTCCGGCTTTGGAGTCGCGGCGCGTGCGCACCCAACCTTCTATGGTGACATTGCTGTCCAGTGGCACGCTGCCGGTCAACAGCTCGCGGATGGAATGGGTGGTGAAAGACTTTGCGCTGGTCATTGGCTTGCGGGTCATGGCTTGATATCAACGGTAAATGATAAGATATACAGGCACTGAAAGCATGGAAATATGGATATGAGCATCACTCTGAGTGACAAGGCGGTGGCACGAGTCCGGCAGTTTCTGCAACGCGATGGCGGGGTCGGAGTGCGGTTTGGTGTGCGCCGTACCGGTTGTTCCGGTTGGGCCTACGATGTGGGTATCGCCGATAGCGTCAACGCCGATGATCATCATTTTCAATCCGCCGGCGTGGACATCTACGTGGATGCCAAAAGCCTGGGCATGGTCGATGGCACGCACATTGATTTTGTCGCCCAGGGGCTGAATCAGAGTTTCGTGTTCGACAACCCCAACGTCAAAGCCGAATGTGGCTGCGGTGAAAGCTTCACCACCAGCGACATCCAGAGTCCACAATCGCCTGCCAATCCATTCTGACAGCAGGCCATTAACATGGCCACGAAACACGCCCGCCGTAAAGTCTACGGGTTCTGGCATGCATTCTGGCGCAAGCTGCGCTTCTTGATTCTGGGCGCGGTGCTGGGATTGCTGCTGTTGACCGTGGCCATTACCCTGCCGCTGCGCTGGATCAATCCGCCGACCAGCGCCTACATGTGGCTGGACAGCATTCGCAATGATCGGGATATCCAGTATCAATGGCGCGCTTACGAGCAGATCAGCGATGCCTTGAAACTGGCCGTCATCGCGGCCGAGGATCAACGTTTCCCCGAGCACTTCGGTTTTGACTGGCAGCAGATCCAGAGCGCCGTGCAACAGCGCCGCCAGGGTGACAAATTGCGTGGTGCCAGCACCCTGACCCAGCAGGTTGCGCGCAACCTGTACCTGTGGCAGGGCACATCAAGCTTCGACAAATGGCTGCGCAAGGGAGTGGAGGCCTGGCTGGCAATGTGGCTGGAAATCACCTTGCCCAAGGACCGTATTCTGGCCATCTACCTGAACATCGCCGAGATGGCGCCGGCCATCTATGGCGCCGAAGCCGCCAGTCAGCATTATTTTGGCCGCTCAGCCGACCAAATCAGTAACGATCAGGCCGTGGCACTGGCCGCCGTGCTGCCCAATCCGGCGGTCTACAGCCCGCTGCAACACACCGAGTTTCAACGCCAGCGACGTGACTGGATTGCCACCCAGATGAGTCAGCTAGGCGGCACCGACTGGTTGCATGCGGCAGGGCTTTGACGGGGGAAGTGGTAGTGACAGACAGATGTGATCGCTGATGCTATGAGATCTCTCCACTGCGCAGCATTGGCATGCTGCTGCGGTCGAGATGACAAACCCGTTACGCTTAAGCATGCTGCTACGGTCGAGATGACAAACCCGTTACTCTCTAGCATGCTGCTGCGGTCGAGATGACGAACCCGTTACTCTCTAATTGTCATGCCGAAAAGCCTTTAGCTGCGAGGGCGTGCGGCAGGAGCACCCACTCTCAATTGTCATCCCGAGCGAGCGCAGCGAGTCGAGGGATCTCAATCCTGAAGCAGCCTCCAAACCCGATCGCTGGAGTAAGCACGATGACAAGAGATCTCTCCACTGCGCAGCATTAGCATGCTGCTACGGTCGAGATGACAAACCCGTTACTCTCTAGCATGCTGCTACGGTCGAGATGACAAACTCGTTACTCTATTGTCATCCCGAAAAGCCTATAGCTGCGAGTGCGCGCGGCAGGAGCACCTACTCTATAATTGTCATCCCGAGGGAGCGTAGCGAGTCGAGGGATCTCATCAAAGCTACTGTTTGTGGGGTAAATCGGTATGTTCACATATTACGTCTACATCATGTCCAGCCGGAGCCGCGTGCTCTACACTGGCGTTACCAACGATCTCGAACGCCGGGTGTATGAGCACAAGCACTCCAAGCTGAAAGGCTTCAGCAGCAAATATAAAACATTCCAGTTGGTTTACTATGAAGAAATTCATGATGTCTACACGGCAATCAGTCGCGAAAAACAAATCAAGAAATGGCGACGCAGCAAAAAGACGGCACTGATTGAGAAGATCAATCCGACCTGGCAGGACTTGGCAGCAGACTGGTTTGACTGAATGCCTGTATGCTTTGCCACAAGATCTCTCCACTGCGCAGCATTAGCATGCTGCTACGGTCGAGATGACAAACGCGTTACTCTTTAGCATGCTGCTACGGTCGAGATGACAAACCCGTTACTCACTATTGTCATCCCGAGGGAGCACCCACTCTCTAATTGTCATCCCGAGGAGCACCCACTCACTATTGTCATCCCGAGGGAGCGTAGCGAGTCGAGGGATCTCGCCCGTGCAGTATTGCTCGGGCAGTAATACCCGGGCAGTATTGATATACTGTACAGCCGACCAATTTGCCCTGGGTTACGCACTTGATTGTCTCCACACCCGCACAGTTTCTCGAAGCCATTCGCCAATTACCGCCGGATCCGCCGCCGCGTCCATTACGTGGTGTGTTCATGATCGAGCCTGATCATTTCAGCGTCAGCACCGAAACCACCAGCGACAATGTCTACATGGACACCGCCAGCCAGGTCGATCACGAGCGTGCGCTGGCGCAGCATCGCGAGCTCGCGCGCGTGATCAATGCCTGCGGTGTGCCGGTGGTTCGTTTCCCCGGCAATGCGCATACCCCCGATGATGTGTTTCCCAACAATGTGTTCGCTACCACGCCGGGGCGGCTGGTGCTGGGCGCGATGTGTCATCCACTGCGCCAGCAGGAGACTCAGCGCAATGATATTCGCCAGTTCTTTACCGATCTGCTGGGCTATGCACAGCATGATCTCAGCCAGAGTCCCGGCGCCGTCTGCGAGCTGACCGGCTCGTCGGTCATCGATCGGCGCCGCAACATCAACTACTGTGGCATGTCGCAGCGGCTCAACCCGGCCGGAGTGGAGGCCATGCACCAGGCCTTTGGTTTTGCGCTGAGCTGGCAGTTCGAGCTGCAACCGGACGAGTACCACCTCAACGTGGTGATGACTATTTTGGCCGATCGTGACATGATTTTGTGCCCGACTGCGTTTATTGATAACGAGGTTCCAAAAGCTTTTGCGCAAGCGTACCCCGACCGGGTGATCGAAATCAGCCCGGAAGAGAAGAACGGCTTCGCTGGCAATTGTCTGGCGGTAACATCCAAGGACGTGATCATCAGCACGACCGGACTGCAGGCGCTGTCTGCAGCCAGTCGACGCAAGCTGGAAGATCGAGGATTGCAACTGCACGCAGTGGACTTTGACGAAATCGAGAAGGCCGGTGGCAGTGTCAGGTGCAGTATTGGCGAGATCTATTGACGGGCAAAGCAGTGTCTGGCTACAGTATGATAGTTGCCATGACACTGGTAAGTCATTTGCGGCAATTGTTGGACAACGGACATCGTCATCGCGTATGATTCGTAAGTTGAAAGGTACGAACCATGCGACAACGATCAGACATCACGTCCAGGGATTAAGTTTCAGGCGCAGCTCGATACTTGAAAAAGTTTTTGCATTTCGGGCGTAACATCTTGTATTATGAGAGGTAACAAAACAATGAGCACCTTCAGAATGAATTCACTAGCGAAGATTTCCGGCCGCGTGGCCACCAGAACATTGATGGTCGCCGG
>JAJFKZ010000058.1 GCA_021772955.1 Gammaproteobacteria bacterium
CACGGGTGTCACTACCTTTGCCAGCGACTGCACGCCAGATGTAATCATCGTGCGATGGGCAAATACTCGCGTTCTCGTCAGGAACCGGATTGGCTGCCTCGGTCCGCGTGGCGAGGGCGTCGACAGCTGAGAGCACTGCTGAGACACTCGGGCCGGTGTGATAGCTTAGACGTCGCCATTGACCTCCAGTTTGATGCGCCATCCAGCCCCAGCCGGTGATTACGCCGTCTTTAACGGCGGCATTGAGTGCGGATACATCACCTTTTGCATGTTCGTCGAGTTGCTCAACCTGGCCCGAATCACAGTACAGATAAGTAGCGTAAATGTAGGTTTCCGCCTTCTCTTCGGCACTCAAAACTACCCCGGACATTGCTGTCAGCAACACTAGCACGGCTATTGTTGAAATAGTCTTCATTGGTTTTCTCCTTTATTGGAGCTTGCAAATTTGCAACTCCGTCCCCCACCATAACACGATTCAAACGCGTAAATTATTGTCTTGCTTGCATTTAATGGTATAGCGACCCTACTACGACCCGGCTAGCGTAGCAGTACAACAGGCTCAAAACGCATGCTCTGCAGCACAACACCACAGGAACGCTGAACCTGTCATTATCATGTTGCATGACCACTAGCAGCCTGTCGGCCTAAACACTATCGCAAAATGCCAACCCCAAACCGTAACCTGGTGTCCTTGACGTTGTAGTTGAGCAGGTTTTCGCCGTAACCGGTAAAAAACTGGCTGTACAGGTACAGGTCCAGACCCGGTATCAATTGATTGACCGGATAGCTCAAATCCATCTGCAAGGCACCGCGACCGGTACCAATGTTACCGCGCAGCATGGTTTCCAGCTGCCAGCTATCGCGCTTACCAATGCTGGCGCTGAGGCTGTTGTTGCCGCGAAAGCGGCGGATATCCGGGTTATCCCTCTTGCGGCCGACATAAGCCCAGATCCTGGGGGTCAGTGACAACAGGTAGTCTTCACCCAGCTCAAAATGCATGGCCGGTTCCAGGTAGGCGGTGTTCAGGCTGCGTGAGCGATCTTCGTCTTCGCCATTGGACTCGTGCCGAATGCCGGTGCGCAAGTCGGCATAGGCAGAGTCGGGCAGAAAGCTGAAGCGCACATCGTTGAACTGATAAAACAGCTCCGGCTTGAAATTGGTGTCGGTAAACGGTACCGATGCAGAGCTCAAATCCCAGAACGAGGTCTGGCTGTAGGCCATGTAGATGCCAGTTAACCAGGGATGACTAACGGCGATGTCGGTATCTGGATGCAGGAACCGGTATTTGAAACTGAGCTGGAACTTGGCGTTGCTGGGGCTGCCACCGGCAACGAAATACACCGGTTCATAGGCGAAGAAGTTGTCCAGGAACGGGTTGCGGTCGGTTTCCTCGTCGATGTTTTCAGAAGCATTGGCAACCTGCACCAGCGGGGTCTGTGAAGCAGCGTCTTCCGATATTTCATTGCCCTGCTCGGCCTGCTCGGCGGGGGCGCTATCAGCAGCGGTCAGCGACTGCAGCTGACGGGTGTCGTTGATGAGCACGTAAGCAGGCTTGCTGCGACTGTCGCCCGCAGTATCCACAATCTGGATTTCCAGCATGCCCTGCGCCACTGCCGTCGGCACGGTGACCCGGTAACTGGCGCTGGGCACCGCGGACAGCAGAGTCTGCTGCTGCAGCAAGGCGGTAGCCTCGATGACAGCCCCATCATCCGAGCTGAACAGTACCGCAAGTTGCTGCGGAAAGTCTGTCGCTGCCACGATGACCGTATCGGCGTGCGCATAGACCTGCAGGTCGATGCACTCACCAGCGCTGGCTACAACCTGATCCGGCACCGCCAGCAGTTCTGCCTTGACTGTGTTGAGCAGCGGCTGCAACAACAGTAGCAGCAGACTTGTCCTTCGCATTACCAGGTACATCGTTGTTATCCTTGTCATTGTTGGCGCATTGCGCTCAGGCTACAGCAAACACACGCACATAGTCTTCTGCCAGCGCGCACCAGTCTAGTTGTTCAGCGATCGCCCGCCCGGCTGCGGCCATGTCGGCGTGGCGCTGACGGTTTTGCAACAGTTCGACAATTGCATCGGCCAGTTCATCCCAGTCATCGCTGATGACTGCCTCCACGCCATTTTTGGCCTCAATACCCTCGATGCCTTTGGTGGTGCTCACCACCGGCACGCCACAGGCAAAATAGTCGATGATTTTCATGCGCGTGCCACCGCCATCCAGCAGTGGCACCACGGCCAGATCGGCGCCGCGTAACCAGCCGGCCACGCGCTCCACACTGCCGGTAAACACCATGTCCTCGTGCAGTGATTGCGATGGCGGCATCTTGCCCACGGCCAGCACCCCCGGACGCACACCTCGTTTGTGCAGGCGCGGCAGCAGTTCACTGGCCATAACCTGCATGGCGATCAGGTTCGGCGGATACTCATAGGTACCGTGATACACCAGCACCGGTTGGTCCTGCTTCCAGCCGCAATGCAGGCGGACATCCACGGCTGGTTCAGCATCAAACGTTGACAAATCAACGCCATGCGGGATGATGTGCAGACGTTGGTCATACACCCCATCGCGCCGCAATTGCATGCGGTCATTTCTGGATACACAGACCACGGCATCAGCCAGGTTGCAGAAATCGACCTCCATGGTCTTGAGGCGCTCATACTGATCGTCGGTCATGCTGTCGTCTTGCGCCCTGAGTCGATTGTATTCGACATTGTGTTCCACGATCACAACCTTGCCACCACGTACCCTGCGGACAAAAAACGCCGCTCTGGCATACGCTGGAAATTCGGCCTGATAGACATTGGCATTGCAGCGCTTTGCCACCAGCACGGTACGCCACAAAAAGCTGTTGTCACTCAGCGCCAGGTACAAAAACTGATTGCTTTTGGGAACATCGTAGGACAAATGCAGCAAACTGCTGAACCGTCTTGGCACACTGCAAAGCCGAATCCAGAGTGGCAGCTTGCGCTCATAACGTTTGCCGTCCCGGTACAACCAGTAGCGGTGCCGCTCGCTGGTGACAATGGCCACATCCCGCCCGGTTTTTGACAATGCCCGCGCCGTTTCCACAATTTTGACTGCACCACCGTGATCTGTCGGGTACAAGTCGGCACGGGTGATGATCACTACGTTGCCTGTTACTTCGGCGTTGGCGCGCCCGGCAAAAAGCGAGGCCAGTTTGACCATGCAGCGATAAAACAGCTTGCGAGGCAGCGTTCGCAGTGAACCTGTGCTGGACAAGCGTCCACGCAGCTGTCGATACAGGCCGCCAATACTGGGTTTGCCCAGCGCCTGCTCACGATCATAGATGGCCTGCTCCTCATCACAAGGTTGTTCGCTGCCCTCGCCATCACCAGGTTTAATGCCATCCGAATTGGAAATCTGCTCCGCTGAGCTCGTCTCAGTGTCATCCGATGCTTGCTCGCCCTGCTCTTCTTCGCCGGTATCGTCCTCGCAAGAAACGCTGAGCATTGGCTCGCAGCGTTCAACCCGATGTGGCTGCTGCAGGTATGCCAGCAGTCCTGATGCGACCTGGTCAGTATTAAACTGTTCCTGCAACAGGGTCAGCGCATTGGCGGCACGTCGTTGCCACTCATCGGGATTGTGGACGATGTGTTGGATCAGATCTGGCAATTGCCCCGGAGTTTGCAGGGTCCAGCCGGCTTCAGCAGAAGCGATTTTCTCAGCCAGTTCAGTGTAATCGTTGCAGACCACGGGTATGCCATGCCGCAGGTATTCCATGGCCCGAAACGATTGGCTGAAATAACGCTCGATATTAAATTCGGCCAGCTCCAGCCCGATGTGAACATGGTCGGTCAGAAAGCGGCAGTAGTCCTGATAACTCTGCAGACCGAGACTGTGCATCGGCTGATCCGGTCGCAGCGCGTTAATTTCATCGCTGCCGGGCTGATGGATCATCGGATAATCGCCGCCAAACATGACCAGATGCGCCTGTGGGTCTGAGCGATTGAACTCAGGCAACCAGTTTTCCAGGGCATCGACATACCCCTGCTGGGATCGCCAGGCCCAGCGTACGCCACCGCCAGCAATGATCCAGTGCTGGGCTGGAACCGGCTTGATCTCGTCAACGGCAGGCCTGGCTGCGATTGGAAGTTCAACGACAGGATAATGAAAACGCAAATCAATGCCGGCCTGCATCAGGTAAGGCACCAGCAAATGGCGCTGGCGCCGATTACCGACCAGAAAGCAGTCAGCCTTGCGCAGACAGGCAACCAGTCGCTGAATGGACAGATCCCGAGTGTTTTCCAGTTCGAACAGTGCTTCCAGTGGACGCGGTGCGATAAAGTCCATGATCACCGGCAAATCCCATTCTGGATTGAGGTCTTCAGCCAGCGCCCAATAACCCAACAAGAGCACGTCAGGTTCGAAGGCAGCAACAAAAACCGCCAATTCATCGAGATCGGTGTACATCGCCGATGAATCGTAAATCGGTGAATCATCGTACGGCTTGCGGAACACCTGCTTGACCTCATGTCCGGCAGCAACCAGCAGCGCGTGCAGTTGCGCAGCCCGCACCACATTGCCGCGTACCGCCAGGGATGCATCCAGTGGCGGCTCAAAAGTGATCAAAAGTATTTTCATTGCAACAGAATCAGCGTACCAAATCCCAGAAATGCCAAAAAGCCGATAACATCGGTGACCGTAGTCAACACCACACCGCCGGCCAGGGCCGGATCAATGCGCATGCGTCGCAGCAGCAACGGTACGACCACACCGGACAAGGATGCAATGATCAGGTTGACAGCGATGGCCATGGCAATCACCAGACCCAGTTTTGCGCTGCTGAACCAGACCATGGCCACCAGACCGACAATCACAGCCCAAATTAAACCGTTAAGAACCCCCACCGCCAGTTCCTTGCGCATCATGTAGATGGAGTTGGCTGCGGTGATCTGCCCCAAGGCCATACCCCGCACCATCAAGGTCAGGGTCTGGGTACCGGCAATGCCGCCCATACTGGCGACCACCGGCATCAGGATTGCCAAGGCCACCACAGCGGTCAGCGTATCTTCGAACTGCCCGATCACCGCTGCAGCCAATAATGCAGTCAAAAGATTGATACCCAACCACAATGTCCGTCGCACCGCACTTTTGAGCACCGGCGCAAACATGTCATCATCTTCATCCAGACCGGCGACCGCCAAGACCGAATGCTCGGCCTGTTCGCGGATCACATCAATAACGTCATCGATGGTAATACGCCCCAGCAGATTATTCTCGGTATCCACCACCGGTGCCGTGATCAGATCATAATGCGTGAACTCACGTGCCACTTCATTATCCGGCATGTCGACCGGAATGGTCTGCATGTCAAGATTAATGGTGTCGGCGACGACCAGTTCAGGATCGGCGGTAAGCAGGTCATGCAGGCTCAGGCTGCCCTGGTACTTGCCGTTGCGATTGACCACGAACAATTGATCGGTCATGTCCGGCAAGTCCCCACGCGCGCGCAGGTAACGCTGTACCACATCCAGACTGACGTCCGGCCGCACGGTGACGACATCGGTACTCATCATGCCACCGGCGCTGTCCTCATCGTATTGCAGCACACGCACCAGATCTTCACGGTTCTGGCGGTCCATCGACGCCATGACTTCGCGGATTACCGTATCCGGCAGGTCGTCAACGATGTCGGCTACATCGTCGATATCCAGTGTGCCGATAGCGCTGACCAGCTCTTCCTGGTCCATGCCGCGAATCAGCTGTGAGCGCACCTCATCATTGACCTCGACCAGCACTTCACCATCGAGATCGGGATCCACCAGTTCCCAGGCCATCAAACGCTTGGCCGGCGGCAGGGATTCCATCAAATCCGCTACTTCAGAGGCAGATAATGTGGCGATCATGCGTCGAACACGCGCTAACGTGCCCTCATCCAGCGCCTCCGTGATGCGGTGGATCTGTCGGACCTGTTTTTCCTGATAACTCAGCTCAGCCATGATCGGATTCCATGCGCCATATTATGCCTGAAGATGCAAATTGCATGAAGCATTAGGCGTATACGCTGCGGCTGGCAAAACCGCAACGGACCGACTGGCCCGGCATAAAAAGCATCAGAGATGATTGCAAGCCTGGTGAATCAGGGCTGTATTGTGCGGCCCATGGCCGTTGCCCTGCGGCATTGCGCTGCAAGGCAGAACGAGCGCAGAGCAGTGCGCAGTTAGTCTACTTGAGTGAATGATAACGCTACCGGGTGAAAATGCCGACCCGGCCCGGTGTGACTTAGCCGGCTTTTTGCGCCGGCAGCAGCTGGTGTTGCATATAAGTTCTGGCGATCAAGACATAACTGCCAAACAATACCGCCGACCAGAACAGGTCGCCGAGCAATTGTTGGCCATAAAATGGTATTGCAGCCACATAACAGGCCAACAGTCCGCCAGCAGTCAGCGGGTACAACAAGCCTGTGGCCCAGACGCCAAAATTGGTGAGTACAAAAAACAGCGTGGAGGCGGTAACACTGACACCGGCGATACGCACTACGCCAATGCGACCCGACAACAGCCCACGCCCCAGCACCACGGTCAATGCCATCGCCCCATAGGTCCAGGCCAGGTCACTGTGCCACCACACAAAGCCGTCGAAATAGTGCTGATAAATCAGGTTGTTGAGCACTAAATCGCTGAACCACATGGCGCTCAGCGGCACAATCAACGCCAAGCGCCAGTCACGCAGCATGGCACCGCCAAACAGCGCCACGGCAGTCACCGCAGTGACATTCCACGGATGCGGAATGAGCCGAGATGCAATGGCCAACGCAATCATGCCGATAATTACACTTAAATGCTGCAAATACCGACGCTTATGATCTTGCTGACCGTGATTGATGCTCATCATTTAATCCGCGCTGTGTGACAATAAAAGTTCATTATAACGGCAATCGCAGGGCCTGACAGTTTCATCCCTCAATCAGTGTCAGATCCTTACAGACGGGCGATTCCATGATGCTATGATGGCATGTTGGCAACCCGGCAGGTAGATCAAAATGGATTTTTCCAAACAGTTCCCCAGTAGCCAGCAGCTGCATTATCTCAATCATGCCGCCATCTCGCCCTGGCCACAGGTCAGTGCTGATGCGGTGATGCGTTTTGCCGAGGAAAACGCCCTGCAAGGCGGTCTGGCTTATGACCGTTGGGTCGAAACCGAAAACCGCTGCCGCCAACGCTATGCGCGGCTGATCAATGCCAATACAGAGGATATTGCGCTGCTCAAAAACACTTCGGAAGGACTCTCGTTTGTTGCCAATGGTTTGAGCTGGCACAGTGGTGACAACATCGTGCTGCCGGATTGCGAATTTCCGTCGAACTGGCTGGCCTGGGACGCATTGCGCAGCCAGGGTGTCAGCTCGCGACGGGTTGCCATTCAGTCGCCAGCACACATTGATAATCCGGAGCAGGCGCTGATGGACGCCTGTGATGAGCGCACTCGTCTGCTGGCCGTCAGCGCCATCCAGTATCGGGACGGTTTTCGGCTGGATTTGCCGGTTTTAGGTCAGTTCTGCCGTGATCACGATATTCTGTTCAGCGTGGATGCGATTCAGCAGTTGGGTATGCTGCCGCTGGATGTGCAAGCCTGCCAGATTGATTTTCTCAGTGCCGATGCACATAAATGGCTGCTTGGGCCGGAGGGACAAGCGGTATTCTATGTCGCACCCGAAATTCGCCAACAATTACAGCCCAGTCAGTATGGCTGGAAACAGTATGAAGACCCGTTCAATTTTGATCGCGATGTGTGGCAGCCATCTGCCAGCGGCAAACGCTATGAGTCAGGCAGTCCCAATACACTCGGTATTACGGCTGCAGATGCGGCACTTGGGCTGCTGCTGGACGTTGGCATGGACCAGGTTGCCGAACGCGCTATGCGCAATGCCAGCTTGCTGCGCGGTGCGCTGGCAGAATCTGCGCTGATCAACGTGAAAACCGCACCACTGCAACGCCAGCAGTCCGCCATTGTCAAAATCAGGCCCACCCGAGGCAACGCCGATCAGTTGTATCGAACATTGCTCAAGCAAGGCATTTTCTGTGCTCAACGCGGCGATGGTATTCGCCTGTCACCGCACTTTTATCAACAGTCCGAGCGAATATTGCAGGCTGCCGAGATGATCTGTAACGCGGTGCTGGATTGCCGCTAGCCCGTCAACTAGGCCCAGTCTGCCGGGCCAATTTAGCCAGGCTGGCCCGGCCGGGCTCAGTTAAACCCGGATTATTCGCCACAGGGTAGTCACGAGGTGGTTCCAGGCCTTGTGAATACGGTGTTTTCGCGAACGAGCGCAGCGGAATCGTACTCATCTGTACAGTGAGGATGCGCGAGCGAGTGAAACCCCGCAGGCGCAAGGCTTGGGGCCGCCGCAGCAGATTGGGTGATGAAAAATTCGGGTTAAAACGGTTGGTAATTGAATTTTTGTCCACCGATCGAGGCCTCGAACATCAAGCCCTGTTCGTCCATGGTAAACACCGCAACGCCGTCTTTGAACTTGGCGTTAGCACCGGCGCCAGATTTCAGCGCCACTGCGGTGGCCTGTGAGTTGAAGGTCAGTTCACCATACTTGAACCTGTCCAGCGCCTGCTGGCTGTTGAAGACCAGAATCTCGGTGTATTTCTGACCGCCCAACTGAAAACCGATGGTGGCCTGACTGAGATCGGTGTAGCCGGTGGCAACACCATTTTCATACAGTATGCCGCGACCGTAGGCACCACCCACACCAACGGCGCCCTTGCCGATACTGGGATAGACCGCATAACCAACGGCTGTCTCCAGCACCGGGGTCAAACTGGAATCAGTGTATTTGGCGGTTTGCAAACTGGATTGTGCATTTTGGCGCAGATCCTGACGTTTGACATCACTGCCGGGCGCAGTGGCGCAGGCTGAGAGCATCAGCGCAACGGACATCAGAGCAATGGTTTTGATGTTTTTCAGCATGGGGGCTTGTCCTGTATGGTTTGGATTGTTACTACTTGGCTTGGCGTAGCGTAGGAGATAAAGCCGTCACGTAACTAGTGGTCCTTCTACATGATAATGACGGGTTCAGCGCTGCTGTGGTGTTGTCCTGCAAGGCGCCGTGCGCAGGTAATGGCCGTCGCCCTTGGCCAGCACGGTAACACCGCAGCGCGACACCACAGCAGCGCCCGAAAGGACCACTAGAGTGTTTCCGTGCGCGTTTGCCGATTAAGCAGACCACCCAGATGCGCTTCAATCACCTTGCGGGCGTTGACGCCATCTGAGGTATCGGCGAATTGGACACCGATGCCGGCACGCCGGTTCCCCTGCGCACCGGGCGGCGTGACCCAGACCACCTTGCCGGTAATCGGCAGTTGTTCGTTGATGTCTTCCAGCGTGGTCAGCACGAACACATCGTCGCCCAGGCGGAACATGTTCAAGGTCGGTACAAACAGGCCGCCGCCGCGTACAAACGGCATGTAATGCCGATACAGCTCGTCACGATCACGAATTTTCGAGGACAATAGCTTCTGCTGTGTTTTCATACTCGGCACAGGTTATGGTGATATGCGCTGCATAATAGCATGACTTGCGCACATGCCTTGCCAGCGTAACAACCAGGCATTGATTTGCAAATCCTGACGCAAACCCGAGGCCACCGTTTGCGCAGATTCAGCAGCCTGATCATAGAGTTGCAGCAACGCCTGCCGGGCCGCCGCATCGACGTGCTGATCGGCCAGGCATTGACGACTCCATTGATGCAGCCAGAACTGAATCCAGTGCCAGCATTGCTCGGCCGGCCAGGGCTGCCATTGATCCAGTACGCTTTGGGTATCTGTATCCGCGGCCGCCAAAGACTGCAGACCAGCGGCGATCGAACGCGCCGTGGCAACGTGATCTTGACGCAGCAATGACCAGGCCTGCAGCGGTGCGCCATAGGCCATGTCCAGCGCCTGGGCAAGCACTTGCTCATCATCGGCAAAATGCTGCTGTAACCACGCCAGCGCAACTTCACGCACAGGCGCCTGCAACAAGCATTGTTGGCAGCGACTGTGGATGGTCGCCGGCAACGACATGCGCGTATCCGCCAGCAGCAGCAACAGGGTCTTGTCGCCCGGCTCCTCCAGCGTTTTCAGCAGCGCATTGGCAGCACTGTCAGTCATGCTGGAAGCAGCCTGAATGATCGCCACGCGCCAGCCATTAAAACCGGCCGTCAGGTTCAGCGCATGGATCAGTGCACGAATCTGATCGACCTTGATGGTGTTGGCATCTTCTTCCAGCTTGACCTGCAGCAGATCAGGATGACTGCCAGCCTGATGCATCCGGCAGCTGGCGCAGGTTCCACAGGCGGCATCTTCCTGCGCTTGTTGGCACAGCAACCAGGCGGCGATGTGGTTGGCGGTGGCAGTACGACCTGAGCCTGGCGCACCCGTCAACATCAGCGCATGCGGTGGTGCCTGTTGACCATTGAAGCGTTGTCGCAACAGTCGCCAGTCGGTTGCCAGCCACGGCAGATCAACCGGCCAGTCGAGGTTGGCTGGTTCAGAACTCATGCGTGACCCTGGGTACGATGCTGGTGCAGCAAATCAGCAATTCGTGCGCAGGCCTGACTGGCAACCTGGTGCGCGGGCAGGCTGGCATCCAGCAACATGAAGCGCTGCGGTTGTTGCTCGATGCGTCGCTGATAGCCGGCCCGTACCCGCTCAAAAAAGGCCAGCGCTTCAGCCTCGATACGATCCGGCTGCTGGTCCTGCTTGCGCACCATGCCCAAGGCCACCGGCAGGTCCAGAAACATGGTCAGATCCGGTTGCAGATGTGGATGCACGATCTGCTCCAGCGCCGCGACCTGTTCGAACCCCAGCTCCCGACCCGCCCCCTGATAGGCATAACTGGCATCGGTAAAACGATCTGACAGCACCAGCCTGCCGGCCGCCAGCGCCGGCAGAATATCCTGCTCCAGCAGCTGTGCACGCGAGGCAAACATCAGCAGCAATTCGGCGGTTGCCGCAATGTCTAACTCGTGCCGATGCAGTAACAGCTCCCGGATTCGCTCGCAGGTGGGGTTACCGCCAGGTTCCCGGGTGGCCAGATAATCCACACCCTGCTCATCCAGGCAATGCCTGACCGCCGCTATCAAAGTACTTTTGCCGGCCCCTTCCACGCCTTCAAAGGTGATGAACAGGCCCGGCAAGTCTGGTTGATTCATTGTTGATCCCAAGTGTAGTGATTCATATCCCGGCTACGCAAACAGCTGGCTGGCACTGGCGTTTGCAATGTCGGCGCGACCGTCATGGTTGCCGCCGCTCACGCAATTTGCGCAAATAGCTCTGCACTGCACGCTGATGCTGTTGCAAGCTGTTTGAGAACACATGCCCACCATCACCACTGGCAACAAAATACAGGCTTTCACCGGCAGCGGGATGGCCCGCTGCAGCAATCGCAGCTGCGCCAGCATTGGCAATCGGAGCAGGCGGCAGCCCCTTGCGTGTGTAGGTATTGTAGGCGGTATCGGTAGTGAGATCGCGCCGGCGAATATTGCCATCGTAGTCGGCTGCCAGGCCATAGATCACGGTCGGATCGGTCTGCAGCAGCATACCCCGCTGCAAGCGCCGGTGAAAAACACCGGCAATCTGCTCACGTTCGCTGTCCACGCCGGTTTCCTTCTCGATAATCGAGGCCAGAATAAGCAACTGGTAAGGGGATTTCAATGTGCGGCTCTCGGCATCCGGAAAGCGCTGAACATAGGCTTGCCAGCTGTGCATGGTCGCCGCCAGCAAAGCGCTGTGCATGCGCTGCAACAATGCCATGGCCGGCTCGTCTCTGACAAAAAAATACGTTTCCGGCAACAACATGCCTTCCAGCAGTGCCCGCTCGTCCAGTTGCTGTTCTCGCACCACGGCTGCCGACTGTTGCAACAGCGGGGAATCCGTACGTTGCAACAATTGCTGATGCAGCTCGGCAATAGTGGTTGGCAAGCTGTGCTGATCCAGCAGGCTCTGCTGTTGCAGCAGGGTCATAATCTCAGCGCTGGTGGTGCCCTCCACCACGGTCACGGCATGCTGCACCACCGCACCCGAGCTCAGCTGGTGCAACCATTGCGACACCGTTGTGCCGGGCCGCAGCAGGTATTCACCGGCGTGGATCACCGGCTGATGCAAACGCCCGTGCAAGCGCCAGAGCCAGGTTTCAGGCTGTTCACCGAGGGTTCCAAGCATGCGCACCATGGCCATGTAACTGCTGCCTGGCGTAATCATGATGGTTTGTTCCGATGCCGAATTCGGCAGCAGCACGGTCGCGGGAAACTGCCGATATTGCAGCCATACCCAATAAGCCGTCAGCGCAGCCAGCAGCAGCAGCACGCTGCTTGCAACGATGACCAGACGCAGCCAGTTGCTGCCGGACTTGTTCATGCTGTGCGTCTCATTCATTTGCACTCAGCCTGACCCGTATTTGCCTGGGCGTCAATGAAGCTGGCCAGCGCCGCCTGCAGTGGCTTGACTGCGCGGTTGTCGTCCAGTTGCAGATCACCCAGCATGGCCACCGACTGTACCCCGCGCACGGCATTGCATAAGGCGATGGCCAGCGGCTTGCGCAAATCTGAGCGATGCAGTCTTGCGACTTTGATCAAGCCTTGCTGTAACAGCCAGTTGCGCATGACCCCGGCCACACCGCACTGCTGCAGTTGCGGTGTCAGCCAACCATCCTGCGTGTGGATCAGCACGTTGTTGCTGATCGCTTCCACCAGGTAGCCGTCGGCATCACACAACAACAGCTCATCCAGCCCGCGTAGCCGGGCCTCGGTGGCTGCCAACACCTGTTCCAGTCTGGCCAGATGCTTGATTCCGGCCAACAGAGGCTGGCTGGAGAGCTGCATGTCGGCCCAGTCCAGCCGTAATGCTGCAGCTGCATCTGGCGGCCAATCACGCCGCTGAAAATTGACCACACCAGAGCTGACCTGGCGGCCATTCAATGCACAATCCAGTTCCGGAAAGTAGCCCTGACCGTGCGCTCTAGCCAAGGTGATGCGAATCACACAGTCGCGGCCCGCCGCCAGAGCATAGGCCTGCTGGTACAAATACTCACTGTCAGGTGGCTGCAATGCCAAACGCGGTGCATCCTGCAGCAGGCGCTGCATGTGCCAGGGCCAGAATGCCGACTTGCCACGCCGAAAAGCGATGGTCTCGAACAGGCCATCGGCATAGGCACCGGCGCGCGTCGGAACATCAGATTGGCCATCTGGCAGGACTGTCTTCAATGCAGATCACTCAGACAGCGCAGGATACCTGCAGCCTTGGCTTCGGTTTCGGCCAGCTCTGCAGCAGGCTGTGAATCGGCCACAATGCCACTGCCGCAACGCCAATTGATGACATTGTCCTGACACCAAAGGCTGCGAATAAGAATGTTCAGATCCATGTTGCCATGCCGACTCAAATAACCCATGGAACCAGTATAGAAACGGCGCGGCTGTTGTTCCAGTGCGGCGATGATTTGCATGCAGCGCACTTTCGGGCAACCGGTGATGGTGCCGCCGGGGAAAATGGCGGCAATGGCGTCCACCGGCGTCAGGTCGGCACGCAATTGACCGACCACGTTGGAAACAATGTGATGCACTGAAGCATAGGTCTCACTGACCATCAATTCATCCACCCTGACAGTGCCGGCAGCACAGACGCGGCCCAGGTCATTGCGCTCCAGATCAATCAACATGATGTGTTCGGCGCGCTCCTTGGGGTTGTCCAGTAATTCCCGGATCAGGCGCTGATCCTGCTCATGGTCGACACCGCGCGGGCGGGTACCGGCGATGGGGCGCGTGGCCAGCTCGCGGTTGTTGACTGCCAATAATCGCTCCGGAGAAGCGCTGATCAGTGTGCCTCCAAACATCTTCGCGAGCCCGGCAAACGGGGCTGGATTGTGCGCACACAAACGTCGGTACAAGCTCATGACCATACGCTGGCTGCTGGCCGTATCCACGCCAACTCCCAAAGCCTGCGCACGCCAGGCCCGGGACAGGTTGACCTGAAACACATCACCGGCAGTAATCCATTGCTTGATGCGCTCTACCCCGGCACAAAACTGCTGGCCATCATCGCAATCCACGTGCCAGTGTGGATGCCGTTTTTGGGGGCCATTAGCCTGGCTTGTTGGCCAGTTCATGCGCGCTGCCATGGTCTGCCTGTTGGCGGCGGTCGCCGACATGGTTTCCACCCAACTGCGCAGCTGTCGCAAACGCGCCGTCGACTCAGCCAGCAGCACGGACGTTTGGCGTTCATGATCGACCAGCACGGCAGCATCGCAGCGCCAGGCTGCGGCGATCGGATGCTGATCCTGAGGAAGTTCCAGCACCGGTTCAATTTCCGCTGCCAGCTCATAGCCCAGATACACAAACCAGCCACCGATGAACGGCAACTGACTGACGCTCGCGGGCACCGATTCAGCGCTATAGGCATGCTTCAGGCGCTGCAGAAAACCTTGCTGCACAGCGTGCTGGTCAACACTGGTCGCAGCGGTTTTTCCGGGTTTGGCGTAGGCTATGATCGGCTCGGCCGACGAACGCGCCAGCAACAAGGAGTAGCGATTGCGTTGCGAAGTCAGGTCTGCGCTATGCAGCAAAAACGGCAGCTCATCCGGGTATTGCTGATGCAATTCGGCCAGATCGATCAACTCATTTTGCTCGACGCTGTGCAGCTGTGCCTGGTGCTCACTCACATGCATGGATTCTGCTGTCATCCTTGAATTCTGGCACAACCAATGGTCAGCTGCGCAATGGCCAATCGATTGCGCGGATACAGTAATGTTGAAAGTAGCCCGCATATTTCATGAAGGCGGACAGTTACTGGTCCTATTTTACGGATAAACAAGGCGATAACATTGAAATTTTGCATAGTGGAGTGGATACGGTTTGTCCTGTTCGAGTTCAGGCCAAATCTGGCGTTGCACCTCGAACGATCGCCCTTCAACCATAGCTACGGGTAGTGGGCCACGCGAGTAGTTCGGTGACACTCAGCCGTCGCACAAGCACCGTGGACAAGGCGCGCGAGCGCAGGACTGGCCGTAGTCAATTCAAGCGAGCAGAACGCAGCCCACGGCGCTTGTGCGGCGGCCCACCAGGAGCCAATGTGCCAGTGCGACTCGGCGTTGCGATTCTTGGCAAGGGAGCGGCCATTCCCTGCGAACCGCGCCTTGATTCGCACCAGCACATTGACTCTGAGCGTTACCGAACTACTCGCGTGGCCCACTGGCTTCTGCGGGCGATTGTCCAATCTCCTTAGCCAGCTTCGCCCTGCTCCTCGAACCCTTCATGTAATATACGGGCTAGCCCGGACACAGCAATTATTCTACATGGCGTTGGGCAAGACATCAGCTGGCAGATGCCGCATGCCTAGCAGGAGCAGCGCTCAAGTGGTGTTGCGCTGCCTGCTTGTAGGCAATCTAACTGAGTTTTTTGAACAGCAAGGTGCCGTTGGTGCCGCCAAAGCCAAACGAATTCGACAAGGCGATGTTGATCTGCATGTCGCGTGCGGTATGCGGCGTGTAGTCCAGGTCGCAACCAGGGTCAGGATGGTCCAGGTTGATGGTGGGCGGCACGATGCTGTCGCGCATGGCCAGGATCGAGAAAATCGCTTCGACACCGCCTGCAGCACCCAGCAGATGACCGGTCATGGACTTGGTGGAACTGATCACCAAATTGGCAGCGTGTGCACCAAAGCAGCGCTTGATGCCGTCTGACTCGGCCTGATCGCCAAGTGACGTCGAGGTACCGTGGGCGTTGACATAGTCCACCTGAGCGGCATCAACACCGGCATCGGCAAGCGCATTGCGCATACTCCTGGCAGCACCATCACCGCCTTCTGGAGGCTGGGTAATATGATGGGCGTCTGAACTCATGCCGAATCCGGCCAGTTCCGCCAGAATAGTGGCGCCACGGGCCCGCGCAAACTCCAGCTCTTCCAGCACCAGCATGCCAGCACCATTACTGAGCACAAAACCATCCCGGTCACGATCCCAGGGGCGGCTGGCCGCAGTCGGATTGTCATTGTTGGTGGACAAGGCCTTGGCTGATGCAAAGCCCCCCATGGCCGTGGGTGTGGTCGCGAACTCGCAGCCACCAGCGATCATCAGGTCGGCATCGCCATAGGCAATCATGCGGGCTGATTCGCCAATATTGTGATTGGCAGAAGTGCAGGCAGACACAATGCTGAAACTGGGCCCCTGCAAGCCATAGCGTATGGACAGCAGGCCGGGCACGATGTTGATGATGGTGGCCGGCACAAACATCGGTGAGATGCGCCGGGCACCACCTTTCAAGTAGGCGTCGTAGGTGTTTTCAATGGTCTGGATACCGCCGACACCGGCACCGATCAGGGTACCTGATCGTGTCGGATCATGTTGCTCGAAGTCGATACCGGCATGCTCAATTGCCTGGATCGCCGCTGCCAGCCCGTAATGCGTGAACGGATCGTATTTGCGGGCATCCTTTGGCCCGATCCACTCGGCTGCATCAAAATCACTGATTTGGCCAGCAATACGGCTGGCAAACTGCGCACCGTCAAATTCCTTAAGCACGCTGATCCCGCTGTGGCCGGCGGTGATATTTTTCCATGCGGTGTTGATGTCATTACCGACCGGGGAGATGATCCCCAGACCGGTAACGACAACTCTACGTTCACTTCGCATACAGTATCTGCCCGATGGTTACGACGATTATTTAATTTGCCGGATATGGCATAGGCTTTGCTTCAGCTGCTGGCGTTGGACTTGACGTAGTCGATAGCCTGCTGAACATTGGTGATTTTTTCCGCATCTTCATCCGGAATTTCGCATTCGAATTCTTCTTCAAGCGCCATCACCAGCTCTACGGTGTCCAGAGAATCAGCGCCCAAATCATCAACAAAGGAGGCACTTGGCGTAACTTCATCTTCCTTGACGCCCAGCTGCTCTACAACAATCTTGGTAACTCGTTGTTCAATCGTGCTCATGATGTTTTTCCTGTGGTGGTGATTGATCTAAAGAAAGACGTAACATTGTAATCGAACGTATGCCACGCCGCTATACCTATGACTTATTCAAACTTAACTAGTTGAAAAAATTAATTTTTAATGCTCCAAAACCATAGCAGGCAGAGCTTAAAACCAGTCCATTCCGCGCTGCGTCAGCCGCGCCTCAGGCCATGTACATGCCACCGTTGACGTGCAAGGTTTCACCGGTGATGTAAGCCGCCTGATCCGAGGCCAGAAAAGCTACCGCATGGGCGATGTCATCGACCGCACCCAATCGGTTTAATGGAATGTTTGCCAGCATGGCTTCACGCTGACTCGGATCCAGATCCGCAGTCATGTCGGTTTCGATGAAGCCCGGCGCAACCACATTGGCGGTGATGCCGCGACTGCCGACTTCACGCGCCAGCGATTTGCTGAACGCATTGATGCCCGCCTTGGCAGCAGCATAGTTGGCCTGGCCCGGGTTGCCCATGCTGCCAATCACCGAGGTGATGGAGATGATGCGACCGAAGCGTTGCTTCATCATACCGCGCAGGCAGGCCTTGCTGAGCCTGAACACCGAACGCAGATCCGTGTCCATGACGATCTGCCAGTCATCTTCGGTCATGCGCAGCAACAGCTGATCGCGCGTAATACCGGCATTATTGACCAATATCGCGGGTGCCGCGGCCCGACTGCTGATGGCTGACAAAGCCTGCTCAATGCTGTCGAGGTCATTCACATCCATGGCCAGGCCAGCATCTTGCTGACTGGCATCAAGCGCCGCCAGACGGGCACTGATTTGTTCCGCACCGGCTGCAGTGGTGGCAGTTCCAAACACCCGACAACCTTGTTTGACCAGTGCTGTGGCGATCGCCGCACCGATGCCACGACTGGCACCAGTGACCAGCGCCACACGCTGCGCCTGGGTGTCTGCTGCTGGCATCGGTTCGGACATGTCTGCTTTCCTCAATGACTATTGTTGTTGCGCAACCATTGCTGCGCAGATGTTGACCGGGTCAGCCCAGCAGCGCTTGCAGCTGTTGCGGATCATCCAGCCGGACAATATGAATGGCATCAGCACCCACAGTGTGTTCCTTGGCGATGCGCTTGACCAGTCCGCCCAGCACGTTGCCAGGTCCACATTCCACGAATCGTCTGACCCCTTGATCCAACAACCAGTTGATGGATTGCGTCCAGCGCACCGGTTTGTAAAGTTGTTCGATCAACAGTTCGGCGATGTCGGCCGGATCAGTATGCACCTCGGCATCCACATTGTGCACGACTGGAACCACCGGCTGCACAAACTTCATTTGACGAATGCTAAAGCCAAGCTGTTCGGCCGCCGGGCGCATCAGCGCGCAGTGCGATGGCACACTGACCGCCAGTGGCAGCGCCCGCTTGGCACCGGCGTCCTTGCACAACTGCATGGCCCTGTCTACGGCCTGCGCTTCCCCGGCGATCACTACCTGTCCGGGACTGTTGAAATTGGCCGCACTGATCGTACCTTCGACTGCAGCCTGATGGCATATATTGACCACCGCCACGTCTTCCAGTCCGATGATCGCGGCCATTTTACCGGCGCCCTCAGGCGCAGCAGCCTGCATCAGACGGCCGCGCTCGGCAACCAGCTTCACGGCAACGTCAAAATCAATGCTGCCAGCGGCACACAATGCAGTGTATTCACCCAGACTGTGGCCAGCAAAATAGTCCGGCCGTGTGCCATCGAGTGACTGCCAGACATGCCAACAAGCCATACCGGCCGCCAACAGCGCAGGCTGGGTAACGGCGGTGTCATTGAGCTGTTCTGCCGGCCCGTCGCTGACCACCTTCCAGAGGTCATAACCCAACGCCGCACTGGCCGTCGCGAAAGTCTCGCCGACCACCGGGTGAGCCGCCGCCAGTTGTGCCAGCATCCCCACTGTTTGGGAGCCCTGGCCGGGAAACATCAAGGCCAGCTTGTGGCCGTGGTCATGGTCGATGGTGTTAGTCATACTAAAAATGCAAGCCCTCAGTATTTGATCAGCGCCGAGCCCCAGGTAAAGCCGCCACCAAATGCCTCCAGCAGCAGAGTTTCCCCGCGCTTGATGCGGCCGTCAGAGATGCCTTCATCCAGCGCCAACGGTACCGACCCGGAGGATGTATTGCCGTGCTTGTTGACCGTGACAATGACCTGATCCATGGACATGTCCAGTTTTTTCGCGGTGGCGTTGATGATGCGCAGATTGGCCTGATGCGGAATTAGCCAGTCCAGCTCGGACTTGTCCATGTTATTGGCGCCCAAGGTTTCATCGACGATGCGCCCCAGTGTGCGCACCGCAACCTTGAACACTTCGTTGCCCTTCATCAACACATGCAGACCAGCGTTTTTTTCATGTTCGCGGAAACCTCTGGACACGCCGACATCAGCGCACAGCAAATCAGCATGCGCACCGCTGGCATGGATATGCGTGGATAAAATACCTGCTTCGATAGCCGGTTCAAGAATGACCGCACCGGCGCCGTCACCAAACAACACTGCGGTGGAGCGATCTTCCCAATCAATCATGCGTGTCAGCGTTTCGGCACCGACCACCAGCACACGTTTGGCATTACCGGCGCGAATGTACTGGTCGGCAATAGACAGGCCATAAATAAAACCGGAACAGGCTGCATTCACATCGAATGAGCCACATTCGTCTGCACCCAGACGGTGCTGCAGCAAACAAGCTGTGCTCGGAAATATCAGATCCGGGGTGGTGGTGCCGACAATGATCAGATCCAGCGATGATGCCTTGACACCGGCCCGCTGCAGCGCCATTTGTGCTGCCCGCTCGGCCAGGTCGCAGGTGGTTTCGTCCGCAGCGGCGACCCGACGCTCAGAAATGCCGGTGCGATCGCGAATCCAGCTATCGCTGGTTTCAACCATCAGTTCAAGATCGTGGTTGGTCACAACCCGCTCAGGCAATGCACTACCGCTGGCAACGATCCTGCTGTAAATCCGTGACATAGTCGAACGATCAGCGCAGATGTTTACTGCGCATCTTCGTCAAAGGTCTCGATGATCTTCTCATCCACGACGCGACGGCCCTTGTAGAAGCCTTCTGCGGTGATGTGATGACGACGATGGATTTCACCGGTTGTTGGATCGGTCGACAAGGTCGGCATGCTGATGGCATCATGCGAGCGGCGCATGCCGCGTCGTGATGGGGTTTTTCGGCTTTTTTGTACGGCCATTTTCAGTTCCTCAATTGGTTATTCATTACGGTTGTTCAATGCACATAATACGGCTGTTCATGGCTCCGCTCAGTGCAACTTTTTCAGTATCGCAAACGGGTTGTCCGACCGTTCCGGCAAGCTAACGTGTGTCTGCGCAACTGACTTCGTGTGCAGTGGCTCGCTGTTCGGATCCACCGGCACCAACGGCAGCGCCAGCAACAACTCCTCGGCCAACAGACGGCGCAGATCCAGCTCATGCACATCGGCAATCACTGGTTCGTATTCTTCCGGCAAACCTGCCGCCTCATCCTCATCGGCGACCAGCGCCACCGTGGACAGCGATTGCACTGTCTGCGCAAACGGCCGCAAACTGCGCTGACAAATCATGTTCACCGCCGTGCTCAGACTAATCGCCACCGTCA
>JAJFKZ010000059.1 GCA_021772955.1 Gammaproteobacteria bacterium
GCGCGTAATTAAATCACCAGCATCATCAAAAACCGTATCGAAGACTTCATCATCAGCACGCTCGATCATTGAATCGATTGAACCGTCAGAAAAATCGGAACCAGCAGCGTCCGTCAAATCATCGTCAAGATCATCACCGTCTGTGTCATCCTCGGTATCGTCCTCGGTGTCGTCTTCGGCATCGTCCTCGGCATCGTCCTCAGCGTCATCCTCAGCGTCATCCTCGGCATCATCCTCGGCATCGTCTTCGGCATCGTCTTCGGCGTCCTCCTCCGCATCGTCCTCGGCGTCATCCTCAGCATCGTCCTCAGCATCGTCCTCGGCGTCATCCTCGGCGTCATCCTCGGCGTCATCCTCGGCATCGTCTTCGGCATCGTCTTCGGCATCGTCCTCGGCATCGTCCTCGGCGTCATCCTCAGCATCGTCCTCGGCATCGTCTTCGGCGTCATCTTCGGCATCATCCTCAGCATCATCTTCGGCATCATCTTCGGCATCATCTTCGGCGTCATCCTCAGCATCATCTTCGGCATCATCCTCGGCGTCATCCTCGGCATCATCCTCGGCATCATCCTCGGCGTCATCCTCGGCGTCATCCTCGGCGTCATCCTCAGCATCATCCTCGGCATCATCCTCGGCATCGTCTTCAGCGTCATCCTCACTGAACAACTCTACGTCATCAAGTGCTGCAATGTAACGCAGCAACAGCTGACCATAACGCACTTGCTCCAGTGCCCGAGCCTGCACCGGCAACCAGCAAACTATTGCCAGCAACAGCACAACTCTGACTGTGATATTGATTCGACGTCTACTCACAACGACCTCTACTCGATAATTGAGTTATTCATAGGTAAGCATATAGCAATACAGAAATCATCTGTAAAAAAAACCCGCCCAACAGTCTGGGCGGGTTCGGGCTGGTTACTGATCTTGCACCGGGGATTGAACCTGAGATCAGTAACCTTTGTCGGCGAAGTACAACATCCATTTTGCATCCAGCTCTCCATCCCTGGAGCATCACCCGACAAACCTCAGATGATCGGGCAATGATCAGTTGTCGTCATCATCATCGTCATCATCATCGTCATCATCATCGTCATCATCGTCGTCGTCATCATCGTCGTCATCATCGTCGTCGTCATCATCGTCGTCATCATCATCATCGCCGTCGTCATCATCGCCGTCGTCGCCGCCATTAGCGTCCTGCGGGAAATCTACCGCAAGGAAGACTGTTCCGGCCTGTTCGATTTCGATCAACTGACCGCGCGGGTCAAAATTCAACGGCAGATCTTCTGGATCATCGCTGGGGGTGCGGAAGTCTACCTCGCCGCGCGTGCCGCCAACAACCTCAACCACATCGAAGGTGGCCTGCACAGCGCCACCGACAATCAGGTTGTAGGCACCGACATCAAGATCCTCAACTTCGACATCAAACTCTATGCGATCGGTACGCTCTTCGTATTCGGCATCACCACTGGCATCAGTATCAACACCAGTGTTGACGAAGTCGACTTCGATTTCGATGCTGTTCTCATCGCCGTCATCATTACCACCGTTGTCATCGTCGCCGCCATTGTCATCATCGTCGCCGTTGCCCAACTCGGTCGGGAACTCGACTTCGAGGAAGACACTGCCAGCCTGCTGGATACTGATCAATTGACCAATCGGATTAAAGTCCAGCAACAGCTTGCCAGGTTCAACCGGATTGCGGAATTCGACTTCACCTTCGGTGCCGCCATCCACCGTGACTACTTCGATTGCAGCAACCATCACACCACCGACCCAAAGCTCATAGCTGCCTAAATCCAGATCCTCGATTTCGACATCGAACTCAACCCGATCTGGACGCTGCTCCAGCTCGACGTCACCACTGGCGTCGGCATCCAGTCCGGTGTTGATGAAATCAACCTCGGTTTCGCTGTTTCCGAATGGAGGTGCATTGCCATTATCACCGCCACCGCCACCACCGCCGGAATTGGCTGGGTCGGCAATACCGCTAAACAGCACGCCGCTGGCATCCGCAATTTCAATCAGCGCACCCAGTGGCTCAAAGTCGAGCAGCAATTCACCGTCGTCCTGCGGGCTGGAAAATTCCACTTCACCCTCTGTGCCGGTGTCAATCGCAACCACGCTGATGATGGCGCGCTCAATACCGTCTACCAGCAACTGATAGTCGCCCACCGGCAAATCTTCCAGTTCTACATCAAAATCGGTACGAATCGGTGCCGGGCGAGACTCATAGTCAATGCGCGCAGTGGCGGCGGGAAATGCGCCAAGATTGTCCAGAAACTGACGGAAATCAATGATCGGATCACCTGATGTGGTGTTGTCCGAGACCGAGCCAGTACAATTAACGCCTGCAGATGCAGTGACTCGTTCAATCGGCATACTGCCTGATCCGAACTGCGGATCAGCACTCTGCCAGCTGATCTGACCGTTGTTACAGTCGTCAAAGGTCATGGTCACGCTGCCAAAATCAAGTCTTTGAATATCGTTGGAATCGAACCCTGGGCCAAACTGAGCGCCCACAGGTCTACGCATCTGCATGGTCAACTGATTACCAGCAATGCTGCCCACACCGGAAAGCCACACTTGGTTTCCGCTACCATCAAAGGTAAACCAGAATGCACCAGCGCGGCCATCCGGCAACACCTGCATTTGAAAACCCTGGCCATCGGTTTCTGCATTGCGCCAGTTGCCGGTAAAACCACCAGTCACCAAGACAGCATGTGCGCTGGAGATGGAAAGAATCGAGACAATGCTCGCAATTATAATATTTTTGTTAAGTTTCATATTTACATTCCTGTAGCGAATCACCCTGATTACTTAGCTTATGTTGTTACCGATACATTGGTCCTTCAACTTGATAATGACAGGTTCAGCGTTCCTGTGGCGTTGCGACCCTTGTAAAGGACTCAGGCCATGCACTGCGCGCCGCGCCTGGCCCTGAACGCTGACCGACCAACTGCATCCAGTATTATCAAGTTGAAGGACCACTAGCACACCGGTATTAACAGTAACGAAGGTAACATCTTTTTTATTCCCGAAACATCCAACATAAGCTTCAAGAATCTCCACGCATAAAAAAAACCGCAGCCTGAGACTGCGGTTTTTTTACCTTCATGCCTGGTGTGCTATTCGCTTACAGGTACAGGGCCGCCAGGAATCCACGGTGCGCCGGCATCCAGCAGTCGTTGTTCCAGTGTCGGCAATCGCTGCTCAATGAGCTGATTCAGCTGTTCGCGCACATCTGCAAACTCACTGCTGGCAATTTCCAGACTGCGCCGATGCGTGGGTGTTGGCCCATAGCTGGAGCGCATCGTGCCAATGCTGGCGACAAAGATGCGGGTACCGATGGTGTGTGGTTGAGGCTGGCCGATCGATTCCAGCTCTGATTTGCCCTGGAACTGCTCGGCAATGCTGTACAGCTGCTGGTCCAGTGCATACAGCTCGGCATCCAGTGTGCCGACGCTTGTCAGCGAACGCTGCAAAGCGGTGCGCATGGACTCAATCTTGCTGCGAGCTGCGCTGATGACCTGATTGGCGGCGGTGGTGGATCGCTGCAAATCTGCCAGTTGTTTCCAAAAGGCCACGGTATCGGCCAGCTCCGCACCCTTGAGTGCGCCATTGGTCATGCGCTCCACCTGAAAACTGCGCTTATCTGCCAGTTGCGTCAGCTGACCATCGATACGCTTGGCCAGTTCTACCGTGTACTCACCGGGCATGACCATATGGCCCTGCGGCGGGCCGCCAAAACCAGCCTCCTGGCCAATGGCATCAGAGGCCGGAAAACGCAGATCCCAGGCCACCCGATGAAAGCCTTTTGAGCTTGCACCTTCCAGCCGACGCACCACGTTGCCGTCGCCGTCGCGCACGGTCAGGATAATTGCCGGATCAGGTTGTCTGGCCTCAGCTTCCACTGCATCCAGGCCTGGAAACGGGATGTCCTCGCCTTTTTCGATCAGCGGCTTTTCGCGCTCCTGACGCTGTTGCTCGTCGGTTTTATAGCCATCTGCGAGATGGTAGGTAAATACCGCACCAAACTCCGGGTTCGGTGCGGTGTAATAAGCTTCGCCCTGGGAGGCTTTTTCACCAAAACCAAGTACACCGCGCTGGAAATACCACAGCGCATCACGAGTGTTGAGCAGAGCCGCTTCCTGTTGCAACACCTGGCTACTGATTTCTCGCAGCGGGCTGTAATCGTCCAGAATCCAGAAGCCACGACCGAAGGATGCACCGATGAGGTCGTTTTCACGCCGCTGAATGGCCAGGTCACGGAACGAGATGGTCGGTGCATTACCGGTCAGTTTATGCCATTGGCTGCCGCTGTCGAGTGTGAAGAATATGCCGAATTCGGTGCCGGCAAACATCAACTCAGGCTTCTCATGATCCTGCACCACCCGCCAGACGATATGCCGGTCCGGCAGATCACTGCTGATGGATTTCCAGCTACGGCCGCGGTCACTGCTTTTCAGCAGATAGGGTTTGAAGTCACCGTATTTATGATTGTCCAGTGCCACATACACGGTATCGGCATCGAACAGATCAGCCTTGATGTCATTGACGAAGGCGGTGGCCGGAACACCGGGCAGTTTACCCACATCAATGCGGCGCCAGTTGTCACCGCCATCAGCGGAAACCTGGAGCAGGCCATCATCGGTACCGGCGTACAAAACACCCGCCTGCACGGGTGATTCGGCCAGCGAGGTAATGGTGTTGTAATTGGACATGGCGAACATGTCCCAGGGCGCATCCCAGCTCCACTGTCGTCCCATGACCTTCAGCTTGACGCGTTCCTGATTGCGGGTCAGGTCAGAGGACAAGGCCCGCCAGCTGTCGCCGCGATCATCCGAGCGCCAGACTCGTTGTGAGGCATAGTACAACCGGGTCGGCTGATGCGGACTGACCAGTATCGGCGCATCCCAGTTGAAGCGCTCGGCCGGGTCGCCCGGCTCCGGCTGCGGCTGGATGTAGACGATTTCGCCATTGCTGCGATCCACACGCACCAGATTGCCACCCTGCCATTCCGAATACATGATGTCGGGATTGCCGGGCTCGGTAGCTGGCTGGTGGCCATCGCCGAACAAGGTCACGAACCAGTCCGCATTGCGGATGCCGTGCAGGTTATCAGTGCGCGACGGTCCGCCCTGGGTGTTGTTGTCCTGGGTGCCGCCGTAGACGGTGTAGAACGGCTCGGCATCGTCCACCGCCACCTTGTAGAACTGCGTCACCGGCAGATTGTCGATGAAGCGCCAGCTTTGGGCCAGATCAAAACTCTCGTACAGACCACCGTCGGTACCGATCAGCAGGTAATCAGGATCATCGGCACGGAACACCAGGGCATGGTTATCGCTGTGTTTGTGTTGTTCATTCAACGCACGGAATGTCTTGCCGCCATCGTCCGACACCTGGGTGCGCACATCCATCAGATAGATGCGATCAAAGGCATGTGGGCTGGCATACAGTTCCTGATAATAATGCGGACCGGTTCCACCAGAAACGGTATCCGACTGCTTGCTCCAGGAAGCACCACGATCAGTGGATTTCCACACCCCGCCGGCGCGACGATCGAGTTCAATCGCGGCATACAGCACGTCCGGATTTTGTGGCGAGATGGCCAGCCCGATCTTGCCCAGGTTGCCCTGTGGCAGGCCTTTGCTGAGCTTGTCCCAGCTTGAGCCACCGTCGGTGGATTTGTACAGTGCGCTGTTCGGACCACCACCGACGTAAGCTGCCACGGTGCGATGGCGCTGCCAGGTGGCGGCGTACAGCACATCCGGATTGCGTGGATCGATGACCAGATCTGTGACGCCGGTCCAGACATCGTCGCCTTCATCGCTGACCAGGGTGCGCTGCCACTGCTTGCCACCGTCTGTGGTCTTGTACAGGCCACGCTGCCCGCCCTGACTCCAGAGAGGACCCTGCGCAGCCACCCAGACAGTATTGGAATCCTCGGGATGCACAATGATCTTGCTGATGTGTTCGGAATCCTTCAGCCCCAGGTTTTCCCAGCTGCTGCCACCATCCATACTGCGGTAGATGCCATCCCCAAAACCCACGTGACGGCCACCGACATTTTCGCCGGTGCCGACCCAGATAGTGTGTGGATTGGACGGGTCGATGCTGATGCTACCAATGGAATAGGAACCCTGCCCGTCAAAAACAGACGCCCATGTGGTGCCGCTGTTGCTGGTCTTCCAGACCCCGCCGGAACCCACCGCCACATACCAGATACTGTGATTTTCGGGATGAATGGCGATATCGGCAATACGCCCGGACATCAATGCCGGGCCGATGTTTCTCAACTTGAAGCCATCGAAGCTGGCATCCGTCAACGGCTCCTGGGCTTGCAATGCGGACAGGCCGATGGCACTGACCAGCATGATAGCAATCAGATAGTGAAACGTGAGACGGATAGAATTGATAATCTTGCGCATAGCGTGATTCCTGACATTGGTTTGGCTGACTGGACTCCATCTTAGCAAGCCCAAACCGGCAACGGCGGCCTGCAACCGGTCAGCTAACCCATGCAAGGCGGCATTCATCGTAAATTTCAGTCGTTGTTGCTGGACCGCACCCGGGCTATTTGGATTTGGCGCGTGGATGTGCCGCATCATAGACTTTCGCCAGATGCTGGTAATCCAGATGGGTGTAGATCTGCGTGGTGCTGATGTTGGCGTGGCCGAGCAGTTCCTGTACCGAGCGCAAGGCACCGCTGGATTCCAGCAGGTGACTGGCGAAAGAGTGCCGCAGCTTGTGCGGATGCACCGGTGCCGGCAGCGCCAGACGGGTGGACCAGTAGCGCAATCGATACTGTATTGCACGATGACTCAACGGCACGCCCTTGAGGCTGGTGAAGACCGCTCCAGGATCAGCAGCATACTGGCGCTGGCATTGCTGCCAGTCGCTTAGCGCCTGCAGCGCAAGACGTCCAACCGGGAGCAGCCGCTGGCGATTACCCTTGCCGGTGACGGTGACCAGCGCATTGTGCAAATCCAGTTCGGTCCAGTGCAAGGCCGCCAGCTCCGCCAGGCGCAAACCGCTGGAATAAAACAGCTCCAGCATGGCCTTGTCACGAATCGCCAGCGGCTCATCCGCCGGCAGGTCCATCAATGCACTGACGTCATCCACAGCCATGGTGGAGGGCAGCTTACGCGGCGATTTAGGCGCCCTGACGCCCACCGCGGGATTGTCGTCCAGCTTGCCATGGCGCTGCAGCCAGGCGTAATAACCGCGCACCGCAGTCAACCAACGGGCAATGCTGCGCCCGCCCTGACCTCGACGATGCAAGGCCGCTGCCATGGCGCGAACCTGCATGCGTTTGAGCCCTTGCAGATGCTCCAGACTGAGCACCGTAGCGTCATCCAGATGCAGCTGCTGGATCAGCAACTGCGCGAACATGGACAAATCCCGGTGATAAGCCAGCAGCGTGTGTGGCGACAGTTTGCGGTTGTCGAGATCGAGCCGGTAAGCCGCCATGGCCGGCAGATCATCTGCCGTAACAGCGGCGGCGAGTTCAGGCTTGTTTGCGGAACGCTTCGACATGCCGTTGCAATTGCCAGGCCACAGTTTTGCCCAGTAATTCGATGAACAATCCACCCATACCGGGCGCGAAACGGTCGGCGTCGTCGCTGCCTATGGCCAACACTGCCAGCTGTTCAATGGCCACCAGCGTGACTGAAGCTGGTCGATCATTGCCAAACACCGCTTCCCGCTTGTCCGCAATCAGCCGCCCGCAATAGGCCGAAGTCGAAGCCAGCATTTGTTGCAATTCAGGCAAGTAATCTGCAGCTGCCCGCTGCACCATCGCAACCTGCAGCAGATCCGTGCCTTCAAATTGCGTATCGATCAGCTGCAAGACTACGTAATCGGCACCGAAATCTTTACGCAAGCGCGCATCCACAAGTTCCAGGAAATTCACGGTATCGGCGGTGGCCATCAGATCCAGGGTCAAGCTGTGCCAGCGATTGAGCAGCTGCTCGTTGCTGATGGCAGCGCGTGACAGTTGCTGCAGGCGCTGTTGTTGTTCTTCCAGTTCGATTCGCAGCAGCTGGTTCTGACGTTGCCACAGCGATACCGTATCCTGCCCCTGATCCTGACCCGGCAAGCGCTGAGATTTCAATAGCTCCGGGTGCTCGGCAAAAAAAGTCGGGTGCATGCGCAAATAGGCGAGCACCTGTTCAATGCTGGCGGTTTTGCCAACGACTGCTGGTTTATCCGTGCTGGTTTTTTTTTGCATGCTGTTTATTTTACTCCGCCTGCAGTAATTGCTGATCCAGGATGCCGCTAAAAACGTGTCTGGCAGCGCCGGTAACGCGCAAGCTTTGGTTGTTGATCTGCTCCAGTATAAGCTTCCCGCCAGGTTGTTCAACCACAACCCTGGAAAAACCATGCTCATGCAACACGACTGCAGCCGCAGCGCAAGCCGCACTGCCACAAGCGTGGGTCGGTCCAGAGCCGCGCTCCCAGACGAATAACTGCACATGTAGAGGCTGCTCTGAATGACAGCTGATGAAGCCGATATTGCAGCCATCTCGCGCCAGCTCTCGAAACGCTTCGCTGAGATCCACATGCCGTTGCCAGACTGCATTGGCGGCTGCCATGGACTGACCAAGCTGCTGCCTGTGTTGCTGGGGCTGATCAGAAAACACGATCAGATGCGGGTTGCCGACACTCACCGCACAGGCCTTGACGAAGACCTGATCTGCATGCCGACAGGGGTTGAGCAAGCCATGCATGGACGGCAGTGCCAGCTCGACGTAATAATCACCATGTTCGGCCGCACCCACCAAAACCGTGCCATCGGCCAACTGCAGCACGGTCGGTTGCTGTAGCAATTGCCGACGCTGCAACCATAAGGCCACTGCACGCATGCCATTGATGCACTGTTTGGCGCTGCTGCCATCGGCGTTGTAGATCTGGACGCGCCAGGTGCTGCCATCGGTCTGCTGCACAAACGACGACAGCACCAGCAACTGATCAAAGCCAATGCCGCTGTGGCGATCGGCCAACGCGCTGATCGTTTCCCGTTGCAGTGCCTGCGGCAGGTTGCGCTGCTCAATGATGACAAAATCATTGCCCAGGCCGTGGCTCTTGTCAAAATCGATACTCATCTGCGGCCACTGATCTCGACATGTCGATCGGAGATTGTCGCCACCTGCAAATGCCCCAGTCCGGCGGCCAGCAATTGCTCGCGAATTTCAGCAACCGTGTAGGCTGCACGCAGTGAATTGCGGAAGTCTTGCTGCAGCAAATCCGGTGCATCGCCGGCATAAGTCGCGACCAGCTGCTCCAGCTGCTGCGCGCTGTGTGGACGAAACAGATCCATGATCTGCAGCATGGTCCCGGCATCCGCGAGCTCGCGCACACTCTGCCAGAGCACTGCGGGGTCCGGCAAATGGTGCAACAGACTGTTGCTGATGATCACGGCAAAGCGCCGTGTGAGCGCATGCGCCGGCAAATGCGCCTGCTGCAAATGCACGCGTGCACGAAGTGCTGCAGGTGCTTGCGCCAGATTGCGCCGGGCCTGCGCCAGCATGTTCGGACCAGCATCCAGCGCAGTAATTTCCCAGCCGGGCATCAGGCGCGCAGCGTGGATGCTGATCGAGGCCGGACCACAACCCAGATCCAACAGCGCACCGCTATCAGGCAGCGGTTGCAACCGTGCCAGCAGACGTTCGACGAAAGCCTGATCGGATGCGACAAAATCAGCGCTGGCATAGGCATCTACCTGTGCCAGGCTGTCCATCAGCTCCGGCTCGGGTTGCCGCTCAATCATGCCGGAAGCTGATCCTGTTCATCATCATCTTCATTGGCAGCAGCCGGGTCTTCGTCAGCCGCCTGCCGGGCCCGATCGTCTTCGCCATCATCAAGCCGTGGCGCCACGGACTCGGCCGAGGGCAGATACAACTCGCCTTTCTGTCCACAGGCAGTCAGCGTCAGCAACATGGCAACGAGCATGAAAACACTGATAAACTTCAACATAAGGACTGACTCAACAACAGACATGACCACATTCTAGTTTACCGCAGCCACAAGGACAGCACATGAATTCAGCGGCATTGAACAGCAATCTGGAAGGGCTCAGTCGCCTCAGCAGCACCGCCAGTCAGACCGGCAAGGTCGATGCAGCAGTGGTTTGGCTGCATGGACTGGGTGCCGACGGCCATGATTTTGAACCCATTGTGCCGGTGCTGCAGCAGTGTAACCAACTCGCCATACGCTTTGTGTTTCCGCATGCACCGGTGCAGCCGGTTACCATCAACAACGGTGTGCGCATGCGCGCCTGGTACGACATTCGCAGCGTTGAGCTGACCGGCGCAAGAGACCTCGATGAAGCCGGCATGCAGACCTCCTGTACGCTCATTGAAGAGCTGCTGCAGCAGTTGAAGCGCGAACACCAGCTCAGTGACCAGCAGCTGATTCTGGCGGGTTTTTCCCAGGGCGGCGTGATTGCCTTACAGGCCGGACTTGCGCATTCAGGACTTGCCGATCCCACAGCGCCAGGCACCAGCACAAATAACGCCAGACTGGGCGGTATCATCGGCCTATCCTGCTACCTGCCCGCCAGGCCTGATTTGTCCAGCAGCCCCGCTGCCCGCGCTACCCCGATCTTCATGGCCCACGGCAATGTCGACCCGATGGTGCCATTGTCGCTGGGCCAGCAGGCCGCAACCTGGTTGCAGGAACTCGGCCTGCCGCTGACCTGGCAGACTTACCCGGTGGCGCATGGTGTCCTGCCCGAGGAATTGGCTGCGGTGGACAGCTGGATCGCAGCCCGAATCAAATCCGCACATGCAGGCTGAATTCACCCGCGCCGTCGACCGATGACTCAGTCGCCGATCAGCACTGACAGTTGGCCCGATTTCTGCACCTTGCCGGTGTTGTTGCAGGTCTTTTTCTGGGGCCAGATTGGCAGCCTGGTGTATGTGCTCGGGCATGGGCTGCCGTTACACTGGTCGCTGGCCGGTCTGGTATCGATTTACAGCGGCTGGGTCAGCCTGATCATCGTGTTTGTATGGTGTTTGCTCAGCGGCCTGTTCCAGCGCCGCATGACAGTGGCTGACGAGTTTGCAGTCAAGCTGTTCTGGATGCTGTTGTGGCTGGCCGCAATCCTGACTGCTGCGTTGCTGGCCAAGCTGGTGTTCATGCTTGGCAGCAGCCGTTTTCTGCCGCTGCTGCCGGCAACCGCCAGCCAGTGGTCATTCCTGTTCAGCAGTGTGCTGATCAGCGCCGTACTGACCGGCAGTCTGCTGCGTTATCTGTTCATTCAAAACCGCTGGCGTGCCCAGCAACAGCAGCAAGCACGTGCCGAGCTGCGTAATTTGCAGTCTCGGGTACAGCCTCATTTTCTGTTTAATACCATGAACACCATCGCTGCGCTGGTCGAACAACAACCCGAACACGCGGTGGCCGCGATTGAGGATTTGAGTGATCTTTTGCGCCAGTCACTGGCCCCGCGTTCGCGTTTGATCAGCCTTGCCGACGAGCTCACACTGGCGCGCCGTTACCTGCGGTTGATGCAATGGCGTCTGGGCGAGCGCTTGCAACTGGACTGGCAAATCGAGCCCGGTCTGGAACAGGACCCGCGCTGGCAATTGCCCCCATTGAGCTTGCAGGTGTTGCTGGAGAATGCCGTGCTGCACGGCATCCAGCCATCACTGGCGGGCGGCACCATCCAGGTTCTGGCGAAGATCGAGGGTCAACGCTTGCGCATCAGCATCAACAATCCAATCGCCCCACAACAACGACCAGACCGCCACAGTGCGCCCAACGGCACCGGCACCGCCATCAGTGATTTGCGCCGGCGTCTGCAGCTGTTGTTCGAACGCGAGGTGCAGCTGCACACCAGCATCACCGCCCAGCGCTTTACTGCGCAACTGCTGCTCCCCGCCACACGCCCCTTGGATACGCCGGCATGAACAATAACAACAAGCAGCACCCCATGCGGGTGCTTATTGTTGACGACGAGCCGCTGGCCAGACAGCGGCTGCAACGCCAGCTGGAAACATTGCCGGAAGTGGATGCAGTGGCGCAGGCCGCCGATGCCGCCAGCGCCTGGCAGTTGATCGTCGCCATGCGTCCCGATGCGCTGTTGCTGGATATCAACATGCCCGGCGAGGATGGCATGCAGCTGGCGGAAAAACTGCAGCAATTGCCAGCAGCGCTGCGGCCGGCCATCATTTTCACCACCGCGCACGAACAGCATGCAGTCGCTGCGTTTGCATTGCAGGCCGTGGATTATCTGTTGAAACCGATCCAGCAACAACGCCTGCTGGAAGCCTTGCAACGGCTGGCACAGTCGCACCGCAGCAAGCAGGATTCGTCGCCAACCATCGCCGTACGCCTGGGACGCGAAGAGCACTGGCTGTCAATCGAGAGCATAGCTTGCTGCATCGCCAGCGATAAATACACTTGCATTCATCACGATCACGGCGCACACATCAGCCACAAAAGCCTGCGCGAGCTGGAACAGCTGCATGGCGATTATTTTTTGCGCGTGCACCGTAACGCGCTGGTGGCGAAAAGCCGAATCATCGGCATTCACCACGCCGATGGCAACAAACTGCTAGTCAAATTACGCGATTGCCAGCAGCGTCCGGAAATCTCGCGTCGTTACCGGCAATCACTGCAGGAGCTGCTGCACGGTTTGTCTAGCCCACCTAGTTCATGAAGGGTTCGAGGATCAGGACGAAGCTGGCTAAGCAGGTCGGACGATCGCCCGCAGAAGCCAGTGGGTCACGCGAACAGGACAAACCGTATCCACTCCAGTGTACCCCGCCAGTACGCATAAATTCACTGCTACCGCCTTGTTTATCCGGAAAATATGACCAGTAACTGTCCGCCTTCATGACCTAGGCGGGCTAGCCAATAACCTGACATGCAACAGCTCGCGCCATTGCATTACAAAAGCTTCTACTAACTGTTCGCGTTCGGGTATACGGGTTAGAATACCCATGCTACAAAGCCTCAGACCTACATCCATCCGGCATTGACCTGCACAACCATGAACCCAATCACCATCGCCACCCGTCGTAGCCCTCTGGCCCTTTGGCAAAGCGAGCATTGCGCCGCCTTGCTGGCAACCATCACCGAGCAACCAGTGCAGCTGCTGGAACTGTCCACCCGTGGTGATGAGCTGCTGGATCGCTCGCTGGCTGCCATCGGCGGCAAGGGCCTGTTTCTGAAGGAGCTGGAACAGGCACTGCTGGATGGCCGCGCAGATCTGGCCGTGCATTCCATGAAAGACGTGCCGGCCGAGATGCACCCGGACCTTTGTCTGGCTGCCAACCTGCCGCGCGCCACCCCTTGGGATGCCTTTGTCAGTCGTGACTACGCCGATCTGGACAGCCTGCCGCAGGGCGCCATCGTTGGCACCTCCAGTCCGCGCCGACAGATTCAGGTTCTGCAGCGGCGTCCGGACCTGACCTGCCTGCCGGTGCGCGGCAATGTACAGACCCGGCTCAAACGCCTGGATGATGGCGACTGTCAGGCGCTGCTGCTGGCCTGTGCTGGACTGGAAAGATTGGGTCTTGATGACCGCATCACCAGCGTGCTGCAAACGCCCGACTGGGTACCGGCCGCCGCCCAAGGCGTGGTTACGGTGCAGTGTCGGCGCCATGATCAGGCCATGCGCGCACTGCTGGACCAGTTGCACGATGCCGCCAATGCCGACCTGATCAGCGCCGAACGCAGGGTCATCGAGCTCCTGCAGGGCGACTGCCACACGCCATTGGGCGTGTATGCCGAAGCACTGCCAGCCAGCAATGAGGTGGTCATGCACGGGGTACTCGGCAGTGACCCGGAACAAGGCACACCACGACTAGCCCATGCTCAGGTCAAGGGAGCACGTACGGCGGCACCAAAACTGGCCGAAGCATTGGCCGAGCAGTTAGCCGGATTTCTCAGGCTCCATCAATCCAACTAGCAGCCTGTCGGACTTAACACTAATCGACTGCGGGAATGTCCGATTTGGCCATATTTTCCGATCTTTTTCGTTAAATAGGCTCACTATTCTCCTCAATAGATCGAAAAATCTTTCTCAAACTGACCTTCCCTCGCTACGATCGGTTAAGTCCGACAGGCTGCTGGTGAGCTCATTCAGTCATAGTCATCTTCACGCTGATGCCGGATGGCGAGAACAGTGACAGTTTGATCATCTTCGATCTCATACAGGGCGACATAACCAGAATCTCCAAATGGGATCAGGAGTTCTCTGAGAAATGGGTTGGACTCTTCAGCCTTTCTACAGACAAACGGAAAATCCTCAAGCAGTGTCCAGGCACGATCTATTATCTCCAGCGCTCTCTCGGCTGACCCCGGAGCTTGCTTTGCCAGATAGCCATACAAGCGTTCAAGATCGGATTTTGCTTCAAGTGTGAAGCGAATAGCAAAGGTCACCCTTTTTGCTGCTCAGCATTCAGGATTGAGCGTAGTGAATCCATAACATCATCTCTGGAGGCATATTTCCCAGAGCATCTCGCCGCCTCTTTGGAAGCCAATCCTCTTGCAATGAACTCCTTGTGCATCTTCCGGCGCTCAATTTGCCTGCGCAGGGATTCCTCAACGAAACTGCTTAGGGATTCGCCATCCCTGAGCACGCTTTCTGCATCGTGACGGAGATCTGGGGTGACCCGAAGCGGCGGAATGGTGGCAGATTTCATAATGGACCTCAAAATGTATCGCTTTTGCGATACAGTGTAACTCACACCCTCGACCCTGGCAACACAATACGGTTTTTCCATGCGTATACCAAGCCATTCCACAATCGATAATGCTATGCTGCTGCAATCATCCAGACTATGTAAAAGCGCATAATCAGGCCATGCATCTGATCATCAACACCCGTCCCGAGACCACCAGTGTGGCGCTACAACAGGCGCTGCAACAGCGTGGCCTGGCCTGCGTCAATCTACCCGGAATACGCATTGCAGGTCCAGCAGTGCCAGTGTCTGTCAGTCAGCTTCGGCTTGCTGCCATGCACGATGACATCTGGATCTTTACCAGCATCAATGCCATCGAGCAGACCTTCACCTTGCTCGGTGAAGAGGCTTTGCTAACTGCCGCCTGGCCGTCGATGGCGGTGCTGGGCAAAGGTTCTCTGGATTGCCTGGACCAGCATCTGCGTCGATGCTCGATCACAGGTGTTGCAATCATTGCGCCTCCAGCCGGTGCCGGTTACACCAGCGAGGCTTTATTGCAGCACACCACGCTGCACAACTGCCGCGACCAGCGCATCCTGATCCTGAATGCTCCGGGCGGACGCAGCACGCTGTTGACGACCTTGCAACAGCGCGGCGCCGAAGTGCGGGAGCTGGCGGTGTACCGTCGTATCCCGGCCGCGCTTGAGCCCGCTGTTGTGCAGCGCATCACCGACTGGTCGGGTGGCTTGCTGACGCTGTGGACCAGTTCCGAGTCGATACGCTTTTTACAGCTGCAGTTTGCGGCAGCGGCAGCAACCGACAGTCGTATCGGCGAGCTCTGGCAAAGGTTGCTTGCAGGACAGCACCTGGTGCTGTCTGCCCGGCAACAGCGGCTTCTGCAAGAACTTGATGCTGTTACAATAAGCATGGCTACGGCGCCGGACACGGCAAGCCTGGCAGAGCAGTTGCAGCAGCTTGGCATGCACTGATCAAACTTGGCACGAACAAGCCGGTCTGATCAGCATGCAATCAAGGAGCATGGCCGCAGCAACTGCAATTCGCCCCTTTGGCATCAGCAGCATGGCATCACAAGATCATCATGGCAGACAGCAAAAAAAGCACCAGCAAGCAGCGTTCCGGCAAGCAGACCGGCAACAAGAAGGTCGCCAAAGCCGCTAGCAAGGCCACCCGCAAGCAGGCCAGCAGCTCGGCTGCAACAGCAACGCCTGCGACCGCCCCGGTCAATCGTATCGGCGGCAGACCTGTGCGTGATGATCACAGCAGTCCAGCACCAAACCCGGCAACAAAACCTCAACCAACCGCTACCCATGCCAGCGCACAGGCTGCTGCATCAGCTCCTCGCCATGCAGACAGCCCCCCTTCCGGCACTGGCAATCATGGCTCGACCAGCCGGGACAACCCCGGCCCCGGTGCACTGACCTGGCTCAGTCTGCTGCTGGCCGTGCTGGCATGCGCTGCGCTGGGCCTGTTGCTGGTCAGCAAGGGCATGACTTACTTCAGTTCACCCGATGCCGGCCAAATGGCAGCAGCGGCACTGACCAACCATCCGCGGCTTGGCGAGATCGACAGTGCGCTTTCCGAACAACAGCAGCAATTGCGCCAACTGCGCAGCACGGTGGATGACTTGCAGGATCGCACCAGCCAGCAAGCCGAACTACAACACCGGATCAGCGCGCTGGACAGCACCGTACAAACCACGTCCAGTGCTGCTGCCAGCACCAGCAGCGAGCAGACCGCCAGCATCAATCAACTGCAGGGCCAGCAGCAGAATCAGGCGCGGCGCATGAACGAGCTGGAAGCCACGGTGGCACAATTGCAAGCCCGCCAAAACGACAGTGAAGCCGAGATCCAGCACCAGTTTGCCTTGCTGCAACTGCAGCAGCGACTGGACGAGATCAGCTCGGTGCTGCGCAGCGGTCGCCAGCAACTGTTACTCAATGGCAATCAGCAGGCGGCGCTGGATGCCTATGATCTGGCCGCCCGGGCTCTCATGGAGCTGCCGACCGGTGCCGGACTGATCACGGCTGCACAGGTCGGCGCCCTGCAACAGGCACTGAGCAGTGAACGCGCGCAACTGGCCAGCGTTGCGGTGACCGATGTCAATACCCTGCTAGCCGAACTGAATGGACTGGCGGATGCCTCCCGGGACTGGCCGCTGCAGCAAGACCACAGCAATGACCGCAGCAGCGAACCGGCCAGCACCGACACAACAGCGAACAGCACAGCCGACGCCGGTCTGTGGCAGAAGCTGCGCGGCAATCTTGGCCATCTGGTCACCGTGCGCAACACCGACCAGCCACAACTGAACATTGACGAACAGCTCAAGCTCAAGCGCCACCTGCAATTGCAATTGCGCACGGCCGCCCTGCTTGCCCTGCAGCAGCGCGAAGATGCCTGGCACAGCAGCCTAGACAACATCAATGCCTTCATCGGGCAGTGGTTTGTCAGCGATGATCGTAGCGTGGCGGCAGCGCAGCAGCGGCTACGCGAACTCGACCAGATCGAGCTGAACCCACGCTGGCCGCAACCCGACCAGGCCATGCAATTACTGGCCAGTATGCAGGCCAGTGCCAGCATGCAGCGCAGGTAACGATCATGCGCAACTGGATTACCATCATTGTGATCATCGGCGCGCTGTTGTGTGCGGTGGCGCTGGCGCCGATGTTTGCGCAGGATGCCGGTTACGTGCTCATCCAGTTGGGCAGCTGGACTCTGGAAAGCAACGTGCTGGTTCTGATCGGTCTGCTGCTGCTGATCATGCTGACGCTGCGCCTGGTAACCTGGTTCCTGTCGCTGCCGCGACGTGCGACTCAGAATCTGGCGCGCAGGCGGCTGGAAAAGGGACTGCTGGCTTTGGCCGAAGGTGACTGGCGCCAGGCTGAGCTGGCGTTGAGCAAGTCAGCCGCAGGCAGCGACATGCAAGTAGCCGGCTACCTGGCTGCAGCGCGTGCTGCCGATGGTCAGGAACAGCATCTGGATGGTGACCGCACTGCTACGGCGCAGAGGCAACAGCATTACCTGCAGGCAGCTGATGACGGCCATGCCAAAACCCGCTTTCTGATTCAGCTCAGCAAAGCCCGATTGTTGATCAACAAAAACCAGCATGCGCTGGCCATACCGATACTGCAGCACTGCCTGAAACAGCGCCGACGCCACCCCCAGGCCTTGCGCATGCTGGCTGGCTGCTACCGTGAGTTAGGCCACTGGCAAGCTTTGCGAGCATTGCTGCCGATGCTGCGCAAAACCGGGCTGCTGGATCGCAGCAGCGCCGCGGATCTGGAGCGTCTGAGTGTGATCAATGAACTGCAGTCTGCGGCCGATGCCGATGCCCTGCAACGCAGCTGGGACAGCCTGTTACGGGCCCAGCGTCAGCAACCGGAGATCATTGCCAGCTATGCCGAGCAAGCTTTGCATTTTGATTTTCCCCGGCTTGCCGAGGGTGTGCTGATTCATGCCCTGGAGCGCCAGCCACATGCCAGGCTGTTGACCATTTATGCCAGCAGTCACATAGAAACGACTGAACTCGCCCTGTCCAGAGCATTGCAATGGCAACGCCAGCACCCGGACGATGCCGGCATTCAGCGCTTGCTGGGGCAACTCTATTTACAGGCCGAAAAATGGGGCAAGGCGCGCGATTATTTTCAGGAAAGTCTGCGTCTGCAAGCGGATGCAGCGACCTACACACAATTAGGCAAACTGCTCGAACAACAAGGTGACAGTCATGCCGCCGCCAACTGCTACTACAACGCTTTGCAGCTGACCACCAGTCAGGCAGCCGCAGCTGTAACCAACGCTGGCTCGACTCGGCCACTGCCCGCAGCGCAATTGCGCCCGATTTATCCTGCGCCGGCGCTCAGCGCAGCAACAGCCAGCGCGACATCACTGCCGGCTGATCAATACCCTTCACTACAATCCGGCAGCAGCTCAAGCCCGGCCCAGTCCAGCCTGTCTCAGTCCAATGCGACAATACCCGGCGCAGCCAAATCAAGCCCGAAACAATCAGGCCCAACACAACCGCGTCCGGGCACCAACCAACCGGATGTTGCGGACGCGCCAAGCACGGCCAGACGGCAGGATACTGTGATCAGCTACCATGCCGATGATGATGATGCAGTTGGCGATATGGCCTCGGTGCCGGCTGACTTCCGCCCCGCCACCGAAACAGACGCTGTAGCGTCCGCACAGACTGCTGCTCAGGGTGATCTCGGCGCGAAGTCAAAGGAATCATAAAACAACTGCTGCTCAGGCAAGCCGGCGTCAGCGAAGGCATGCCGTGCAACATCGATCATCGCTGGAGGGCCACTCATGTAGACATCGTAGCTGGCCAGATCATCGCCATACTGTTGCAACAGCGCTTCATGCACCCAGCCCGTCGCGCCTTGCCAGGCGTCATTGGGCTGTGGTTCTGAAAGCACCCCGTCAAATTTGATGTGCGCATGTTGGCGGGCAAACTCACTGGCTTGTTTAAAAGCGTATAACTCGGCCAGGTTGCGTGCCCCCCAGAACAGGTGCAGCGAACGACTCAAACCACTGTGCACAGCATGCTCCAGCATCGCCTTGAGTGGCGCGTAACCGGTGCCACCTGCCATCATCAATATCGGCCGACTGCTGTCCTCGCGTAAAAAGAATGTGCCCAATGGCCCCTCGAAGCGCACAATGGCACGCTCGGGCATTGCATTGAAGACGTACTCACTGAAATCGCCACCGGCCACATGGCGTACATGCAGCTCCAGCGCTTCTTCATCGTGCGGCGGGCTGGCCAGAGAAAAGGCCCGGCGCTTGCCGCCTGGTATGAGGATGTCGATGTACTGTCCGGCCAGGTACTGCAAGCGTTGACCCTTGGGCAAAATCAATTTTAGTTTGGCGATATTGTCGGTCAACAACTCCCGGCTTTGCACTCGGGCCGGCAGCATGCGCAGCGGAATGTCGCGAACAGCGTCGATTTCACGCGCCGCAATGCTCAGATCGGTCAATGGTACTGCCTGGCAGAACAAAGCTTCGCCAGCCTCAAGCTGCTGTTGGTCCAGTGCCAGCGGTGGCTGATAGGGGTAATGCACCTGGCCTGTGAGGACTTTGCCATGACAACTGCCACAACTGCCATTGCGACAGGAATAAGACAGCATGATGCCCTGGCGCAGCGCAGCAGCGAGAATGGTTTCATCGGCACGTACACTGAATTGATTGCCGCTGGTACTGATAGTAACGGTAAAATCTGTCATGGTTTTAAATGGATGTAGACACCTATGCTGATACTTGGCGTTAAATTGGGTCATTGAATGTAATGCAACTTGATAATATAAGGCTAAGCTGCGTGATTTCCACCTCGAATGTACGCTGGATGACAGCCGCGTGCCCGCCATGAACTGGAAACGCGTGCTCATCGCCTATGATCCACTGCAGGCCGGCATGGCCAGGGTAACACTGGAAGCCGCCGGATTGACGGTACAATTACGCCAGATGGAACTCTGGGGCGTGGCCGTAGAAGTACTCTACAGCCACGGTGCAGCGCCATCGGTCTGGGTTCCGGCCCATCAGGAGCAAACCGCCCTTCGGCTGTTACAAGAACAGTTCGACAGCAGCGCCGAAGCAGATGAACCAGACTGGCAATGTCCGGATTGTCACGAACCCAATGGCAGCCACTTTGCTTGCTGCTGGAATTGCGGCACCCAACACCGAGAATCTCCATGATGATCAATTTCCTCAAAAATGGCGTCAGCCTCAGAGCGTTGAACCAGCAACTGAGCAATACTCTGGATGCACGTATCGGCCTGCAGTTTGTGTCTGTTGGCACGAACTTTCTGCAGGCCGCGATGCAAGTTGACCAACGTACCCATCAACCCTACGGCCTGCTGCATGGTGGTGCCTCAGCGGTGATGATCGAGAGCCTGGGTAGCGTTGCCTCCTATCTGCTCGTGGCCGCTTCTGGTCTGCGCGCTGTGGGCATTGAAATCAATGCCAATCACGTGCGTGGCATGACCACCGGCACGGTCACGGGCACGGTCAAAGCATTGCATACCGGGCGCACAACCCACGTCTGGGATGTACGCTTGCACAACCCTGCACAGCAGTTGGTCTGCGTGGGTCGGCTGACCACAGCCATTGTGCCCGCCGCCGCAGTTGGCTGATCCGGCATGTCTGGTTTAGCACTGCGCGTCAGCGCTCGTTTGCTCTGGCGCGTACCCCTGTTGCTGCTGCTGTTGCTGTTCTCGTTGCTGGCGCTGGTGCTGGTGAACCCGCTCGGCAGTCGCATTCGCTATGGTCAGTTGAGCTTGAGCCAGCATACAGTGCGCCTCTGGGCGCGCCTGTTCGTGTGGGTGTTTTCACTGCGTGTGGTCAGGTTTGCTCATGCTGGTGCGCACTGGCCGGGCATCCATGCACTGCTGGTGGCCAATCACCAATCCTGGCAGGATATCATCGTCTTGCTCAGCCTGCAGCCAATGCATTTTGTCGCCAAGCGTGAGATCCGTGCCTGGCCAGTGTTCGGCGCCATGGTCGCCGCTGCCGGAACCGTGTTTATCGAACGCGGCAACAACCAATCCACAGATCAGGTTAGAGGCAGTATGCAGGCGGCACTGCAAGCACAGACCAACGTAGTGATTTTCCCGGAAGGCGGTGTGCCCACACACCCGGGTGTGGGGCATTTTTACGCGCGCTTGTTTGCACCGGCCATCGATGCCATGCTGCCGATTCAACCACTGTGCCTGCGTTATGTTGATGCCGGTGGATTGAGCCAGAGATCCCGCTTTCGGGAACGCGAAAGTTTCACCGTCAGTCTGTTGCGCTTGTTGGGTTGTGGCGCGCAAACTGTTGAGGTCCACTACCTGCCAACACTCATGCCCACACCGCAACTGCAGCGCAAGGCCGCCGCGTTGCAGGCCGAAACCATGATTCGTCATTGTTATGCGCCAAATCCGAATGATCTGCCACTCACGTTGGGCAGCAAGCCGCGACATGAGGCTGCATAATAGTGGCATGACTTTTTCCGCCTCTGGCCTGCTTGCCAATAACCACGTGCAAAGTATTCTCACCAGTGGACCACTGCGTCGCTGGCTGATTCACCGCCGCGTGCAGGCTTATCAAAACGCCAGCTGCAAGGAAATCATCGCGCTCGCCGATGCAACCAGATTACTGGCGGTGCGCACGCGCAGTGCCAAGCCACGCGGCCTGGTCATCATGCTGCACGGCTGGGAGGGCTCGGCGAACTCCAGTTACATGCTGGCGCTGGGTGATGCCTTGTGGCGCAGCGGCTTCACCACCGTGCGCCTGAACTTTCGCGATCACGGTGATTCGCACTACCTGAACTCAGGCCTGTTTCACTCCTGTCGGCTGCAGGAAGTAGTGCAGGCTGTTCGCCAGATTACCAGTGACAGCAAGCTGCCAACCTACCTGACCGGTTTTTCCCTGGGCGGCAATTTCGCCTTGCGCACCGCCTGCCACGCAGCAGATTTTCCCAATCCGCTGCAGCATGTGTTTGCCATCAGCCCGGTGCTGGTACCCAAGCATGTGCTGCATGAGCTGGAACATGGTTTTCCCGTGTATGAACATTATTTCATGCGCAAATGGCGTCACTCACTGCGACTGAAACAGGAGTTGTTTCCAGAGCTGTACGGTGACTGTGACTGGGACAAGGCCAAAGGCGTTTATGCCATGACCCGCATTCTGGTCGAACACTACACCGATTTCGACAGCATTGATGATTATCTGGCCGGTTACACTATCAATAACGACTATCTGCTGCAAGTACAGGTACCGACCACGATCATCACTGCCAGAGATGACCCGATCATTCCAATCGCCGACTTTGCAAGTTTGCCAGTGCACCCCCATCTGCAGCTGGAGATACATCAACACGGAGGCCACTGCGGTTTCATCAGCAACTGGCAGCTGCACAGCTGGCTGGAGCAAACCCTGGCTGAACGCATCAACCAACAGATAAAAGCCCATGAGTGAACCATTGCACGACCAGTCCGTTGAACAAGCGCTGGACTACTACCAAAACGGCAACCACGAAGCAGCGCATGCCCTGTATGCACGAATGCTTGCGGATGAACCAAACAATCATGAAGTACTGTACATGCTGAGTTTGTGCCGGCAGAAGCAGGGGCAGCTTGACAACGCTGCAGATTATTTGCGTCAAGCAATCGAATTACAACCATCCAGCTCCCTGTTTCACTACAGCATGGGTGGCCTGAACATGCGTCTGGGTCATATTGAGGAAGCGCGGGAAAGCTATCGCCAAGCTGCCGAGCTAAGCCCCAATGAAGCCAAGGCATGGCTGGGATATGGCTACGCACTGCTGACACTCGGTCGCCTGGAGGAAGCTGATGAAGCATTGCGCACAGCGCGCCGGGCGGTGCGCAACGATGCCGCCACTGAGGCCACCATCTGCGCCCATCTGGGGGTTGTGGAGCTGCAACGTGACCGTCCTGATCAGGCCTTGCCCAAATTGCAGCAGGCCGTGGAACTGAACCCGGAGGATGTTTATTGCCAGACGCAGCTTGGACGCGCTTTTTTGCTGGCCGGTCAGGCCGGATTCGCAGCCCAGTGCTTCAGCAATGCCAAAATTCTGCAACAGGGCGCCTACGCGCATGAAACGCAATTGAATTACTGGCATGCGCAAGCGCTGGAGCAAACCGGCGACGTCGATGCCGCCCTGGCCATTTGGCGATCACTGTTGAGCAGTGGCGCAAACAGCCCCGAGGTGTTCGTCGGTGCAGCGCAAGCCTATCTACGCTCCGGGCTGGTGAGCCAGGCGCTGACCCTGCTGGACAAAGCCCATGTTGCGCAACCGGACAACACTGAAATAATTCGCCTGCTGGGCCAATGTTACCTGCGCCGCGGTCAACTTGAGGACTGCATCAAAATGCTACAACAATGCCCGGCCAGCGATCGCGCGGCACAGCGATTGTTGTTGCGTACCTATCTGAATGCCAAACGCTTTGCCGATGCCCACTACCTGGGCCAACAACTGCAGGCCGATGGTGATGATGAAGATTATCTGCTCGCGGCCCAGGCTGCGGTAGCACATGCTCAAGCCGACGCCGCGCATCAGGCATTGAACCAGTTATCACAGCGTCAACAGGAGCAGACCCCAGCCTGCTGGCTCAGATGCATGGCATATGCGCAGGCGCTGTTTGCCGATGCCACTGCCGCTATCGACTTGCCGCAACTGGACCAGAATCTACAAGACCTTGCGGCACATGATGACATCAATGCCGAGCTGCATCGGGCCATTCTCCAACTTCGGGCTCGTGGCCAGCATCATGCTGCAAACCATGCCATGGTACTGCAATTGTTGGATGATCTTCCACGTCAGCCTGCACAGATACTCAACAGTATCAATGATCGACCAGACGGTGACAGTCTTGACCCGCTGGCCAGCTTGCCGCCAACACCCGAACAGTTGTTCAATGCCGATGTGATTCGCTCCTGGTCACCGTCGGCACCTGGCGGCGTGCGGCTGCAACCGGTTTTCGTGCTCGGCTGGCCTGGTAGCGGCCGTCGCCAATTGCTGCAGGCGCTGAATCTGCATTCCGACATTGATTGCCTGCTGGATCGTCCGCTGCAAAGTGATGAATCGCCACTGCGCTATGGCGGCGCTCTGGAACGATTGCGTCAGCTCACCTGGCCGCGTGACCCGGATGAATTATCCAGCCTGACCGAAGCCGAATGGCTGGCCATGCGTCAGGGTTACAAAAAGCGCGTCGTTCAGGAACTGGGACATCACCCGGAAGCCGTGCTGGTGGATGCGTTGGAACTGCCGGTACAGGCACTACTGAGTGTGCAGCGTGTGTTTCCACAAGCCACGGTGATCATGCTCAATGCCACTATCGAACAGCTCATGCTGAGCTGGCATTGGTCCGGCTTCGAGGATCTGGAGTTGATGCGCTCGATGTGGCAGACGCAACAACAATACTGGCGCCAGGCGCGGCAGACCCTACAACTGCGGATCATCGAAATCGACAGCCAGCAACTGCTGACCGACCCTGAGCCAACGCTGACCAGCACGCTGCAGTCCTTGTCGCTGGACTGGCAGCCCGCCCTGTTACGAGCATTCTCTGCCTCACCACTGTACCCACCGCTGCACCAGGCCGAACAATATCATGACTACTTTGATTGAGCACATTGCCATTGGAATGGCAGCATGACTTTGACCAGACACAAGCAAGCTCAGCCCGCGGTGTTTTTGCTGGCACTGCTGCCTATGCTGGTGAGCTTTGCCGGTGAGCCGGCAGCTGAGGACTGGCGCCAACTGGACGCCATCAGCAGCCCGGTTGCCGAGATCAGCAGCAACTTTGGTGGTGCCGTCACGCTGGATGACAGAAACCTGTTGGTCGGCCAGCGCTTCTCCTCAGTGAACGGCTCGGTATTGCAAGGCAGCGCCCATCTCTACACGGTCTCTGCAGCCGGTAATATCAACCTGGCCCAGACACTACTGGCCAGTGACGGTGCCGAAGACGACCGCTACGGTTCGGCAGTGGCACTGGTTGATGATCTGGCGGTGATCGGAGCGATGCGGGCGGATGTGGATGGCAATGAGTGGCAAGGCGTGCTGTATGTCTACAACCAGGATGCAACGGGAATCTGGCTGGAAAATGCTGCGCTGACCGCAAGTGACGGACAAACCTTTGATGAGTTGGGTACCACGCTGGCCAGTGACGGCAACACCATCCTGGGTGGTGCCTTGCAGGCCGATGGTGACAACGTTGATCAAGGCGCTGGCTATGCCTATTCATTCAACAATGGCAGCTGGCAACAAGATGCCAAGTTGCTGGATCCGGACGGTCTCTCCTTTGATGCTTACAGCACCGGCATTGCCGTGCAAGGCGACATTGCCGTGCTGGGTTCACCGCGAGCCTCGGTTGGCGGGAATTTTTTTCAGGGCAAGGCACAGGTCTGGCAACGCGATGCCGGTAACAACTGGATGCTGATGCAGGATCTCGTGGCCGATGATGGCGCAGCCTTTGACGGTTTTGGTATTGCCATTGCCATGGCACCGCATCCGACCGGCCTGCAGGCCATCGTGACTGCAACCAGCCACGATGCCGATGGCATCAACAATCGCGGTGCGATTTACGTGTTCCAGCGCCAACCGAACGAGCAATGGATCCAGGTACAGAAACTCCTGGCCGACGACGCCAACGGTGGTGACCAGCTCGGCACAGCCGTTGCCACTGACGGTGATCTGGCCGCGGTTGGTGCGCCGTTTGCCGCTGGCAATGCCGTAGCGAGTGGTGCTGTCTATGTGCTTGAGCGTGATGCTGCCGGTGTGTGGTCAATCAACGACAAGCTGTTCGCCACCGAGCCGCAGCCGCAATCCAGTTTTGGCCGCGCCATCGGTGTATCAGAAAACCTGATCGCCGTCGGTGCGGATGACGCCACCGACACTGGTCTGGATGAGGCCGGACTGGTGTATCTGTTTGCCCGCAACCTGGGCGAGGATGCGCCGCCGCTGCCACCACCACCGGCAGTACCGGCGCTCACGCCTGCCGGTTTGCTGGCTCTGGCCCTGCTATTGCTGTTGCTGGCATGGTCAGGCTTCAGGCAGGGTCGAGCGAGCTAATTATAGACGTGCGCAGGCCGGATAAGCGTAGCGCATCCGGCAGGTGACTGGCTGAATTGCCGGATACGTTGTGCTTATTCGGCCTAGCAGCCTGTCGGACTTAATACTGATCTACTGCGGAAAAGCCACCCATGTCTATTGTTATGGGGCCCTATTTTCGTCACCCCGGCGCAGGCCGGGGTCCAGTGAAACAGACCATTGCACCAACGGTGCAATTCCTACCCTTTCACAATGGGCCAGCATCATGACTGCATCACGCCGATTAAATTGACTGGATACCGGCCTGCGCCGGTATGACAAACTTCATTTGATCGAACAGTGACTGGCTGCTGGCGCTTCATTCGCAAACACGATCAATGCAGCCAAACTGTCAATGCTGCACTTCCCCTGTCATTAAGTGGCAACACAGCCACCGTGATTTATTCAGCTTTCAATCAGCGGCGAGATAATCAGCGGCCAGTTGCACATAAGCCCTGACGCCCAGTTCCATGTTCGGCTCATACACCTTGAACAGTGGTGAGTGATTGCTGGGTAATTCACTGGCATTTTCACCTGGTGCTGCCGCACCAAGGTAAATGAACATACCCGGTATTTGCTGCGCGTAGAATGCAAAGTCCTCAGCCCCGGTTACCAGTTCCGGCGTCAGCACCGGGTCAGCTCCGCTAACTCGCTCCAGCGTCGGCAGCATTTGCGCAGTCAGCTGCGGGTCATTGATCGTGGCTGGATACTGGCGGATGATCTCGACATCGGCTGTGGCGCCGGCACTGGCGGCAATATGCTCCACAGTGGTGTGAATGCGGGCATGCATGTCATCTTGCATGGCTGCATCAAAACTGCGAATGGTACCGTGCATTTCGGCCTCGTCGGGGATAATGTTGTTGCGCACGCCGGCGTCAAATTTTCCGATCGTGATAATGTACGGTGCCTTGGTCAGATTCAGCTGGCGGCTGGCTATGGTCTGCAATCCCAGCACAATTTGCGCACCCACCACAATGGGATCCACTCCTCCCCAGGGCCGGGCACCGTGAGTTTGTACTCCGTGTACATTGATGCGCAGATAATCCACCGCCGCCATGGCCGGACCTGAACGAACCGCAATGCTCCCGGCGGGCATGTTCAGACCAATGTGCATACCAAAGATGACCTGTGGCTGGTAGCGCTCAAACAATCCTTCCTTCAGCATCAATTCAGCACCGCCCTGTTCACCCAGCGGCGCACCTTCTTCGGCTGGCTGGAAAATGAACAAGATCGAACCCGCCAGTTCATCCCGCACGGCTGACAAAACTCTGGCCGCCCCTAACAACATCGCCATATGGGTATCGTGTCCGCAGGCATGCATAACACCAACCTGCTTGTCCTGATAGTCGCTGGTCACGGTAGACGCAAACGGCAGATCAACCTGCTCGGTCACCGGCAATGCATCCATGTCCGCCCTCAACGCCACCATGGGGCCAGGTTTCCCGCCAGTGAGCAACGCCACCACACCGGTGTGGGCGATGCCGGTTTCAACTTCCAGGCCCATGTCACGCAAGGCTGTAGCGACGGTTTTAGCGGTCTCGAATTCGCGGTTGGATAATTCCGGATACTGGTGAAAATGCCGTCGCCAGTCCACCACCTGAGTATAGGCATCGGCTGATAATTGATCGAGCTCGGCATAGTCGGGTTGTGCCAGAAGCGGCGACGTCAACAACATTACAACCGTGCCAAGCAAAATGTACTGGATCTGGCTACTCATGATGAATTTGCTCTCGATCTGCATGGAAAGCTCTCATGATATACCATTGATGGCATATCACAAGCGCCTTAGCAGCAGACCACGAATAGACGAATTGAGCAACTATTGCATGGTGGATTAGGTGTTGGCACTGTGCCTGGGAGTATCGGCAAAGGCAAACTGTATGAAATACTTCAACTGACTATCCCTCGCTACAGTCAGTGAAGTCCGACAGGCGCTTGCTGGTATAAAAAAACCCGTCGACAAGGACGGGTTATGAGGATCGACAGTGCGCGGGCTTTGCAGAGCCAAACAACGCAGATTATCGCAGCAAACTATGGACTCGTTGTACCCATCAGCACAGCAGCAAATGCGCTTTGATCCCAGACCGGCGACTGAGCCAGCTGTGCATAACCTGAATTGTGTTGCACGGAAAATTCAGCACGCCCACCCTGGATCACGAATCCCGCCCAGAAGTAGGGATGTTGCCACTGCGGATCTGCACGCATGTCTTCTTTGGCCTTGCGCAGCGCTACTTCTGCAGATTCTTTGTCATTCAGCATATGTCCATAAAAATGCTGCATGAGTGCGGCGGTGGCTTGATCGGAAACTTTCCACAGACTGGATATGACTTGTCTCGCGCCTGCCACGAAAAAGGGTCGACTCAGGCTCATCAGGCCTTCTCCAGCAAGTGACTTGCCAATGCCGGTTTCACAGCCACTGAGCACAACCAAATCAGCATCGAGCTGAAGATTGGCAATTTCGTGTGGCCGCAGATAACTCATGCTTTGATTTGACTGGCTAGCATCAGCGAGCACCAGACCAGAGAGCTCTGGAACGTCCGCATCGACCACACCATGCGTAGCAAAATGCACAATACCGTAACCTTGCAAACCGCCGTTCATAACAAAATCGTGACTGGCTTCACTGCCCATCTTGACGTTGATGCGCCTGATTGGCTCGAGACCGCGTACCGCCGCTACGCTGTTTTGTATGGCCAAGGCCTCGTTACGTGCACCGGGCAACCGATCTACATTGATTGCTGATTGGTGCAGAGCACGCTGTGCAAACAACTGACTTGCACCTATGCCAGGCTGATCGTTCATGGCCAGCATACTGGTGTTATCTGACAACGGATCTGCCAGCACGGCAATACTGGTCGGACTGACGCGGAATTTGTTATCCAGCATGGTAAACAGTCGCGCCGATGGTGAATACATGATGGTGCTGTAATCCATCAGCAGTTGATTTTGTGCCAGCGGTAGCAGGCCGAACGGTACTGACTGCAGACTGCCATCGGCAACGATAACCAGGTCTCGATTGCTCAACACAGCATCATCGAGCGGCAGAATCTGATCACGCAGCAATTGCGCCGTGTATTGAATGCGAGCTGGTGATTGCCTCTGACTGCGTAGCGCGTCTGACAAGGCATGCACCGTGTCGGTAATCGCCGCACCTGATGGCAGTTGATAGTGTTCCAGCGTCTTGTCTGTCACCAGCCACATATGGCTATGCTGGTCGCCGAGAAAATAGCTGATCATCAGAATATCGTCAGCGAGTTTCGTTTGCAGCGCTTTGGCGTCGGGACGGAACTCATTCATTTCTGCTATGGAGATATTGTCCCGAATGCGACTTTCCAGCAAATCCAACTGCCTGCGCAGTTGCTGTTTTGGCAAGCTTGACTTGCTGCTGGCCAATGTTTCCAGTAAATGATCCCGGCGTTCACGTATGACCGTATCGCTGGTGATTTGAAGGTCAGCGTCAATCAGATCCATCAGGCTGCGCGCCCTGACGTGTTCGCTGACCGCCCAGGCTTCGGCCGTGCGACCGGCAGCTGTGAGCAGGTCAATGTATTTGGCATAGGCATTGCGACGACTGGCACTGAAGCTGGTCTGTAGTTGCGGCGCTCTGGTATGCAAGCGGATGGACGAAGCCAGCGTGGCTGCCTGCTTGATCGTATCCAGCGCAGCCTGTCCGTTTCTGGCGTCACTCAAAGCCACCAGAGTGTCCAGCTCAAACAGCTGATCACCCACGGCACGGTGCCCGGTCAAAGCCGCAGTCAATTCGCGTTCGGCGGCCTCAATGTCGCCGGATTCGAGCAGCAATTGCCCCAGTCTTGACCTGGCTCTGGCGGCCTCACGCGGCTGGCCCAGGCGCTCCAGCACGGCAATCGCCTGGCGTTGCTTGCGCAGTGCCACGTCGGTCTCGCCTTGAGCCATGTCCACCAGCGCGTGTTCGCTGGCAACCACCGCGGCTGAACCGGGCTGGCCACTGCTGGCGAAGCTGTCATACGACTGTGCGTAGTAATAATCAGCACTGGCCAGTTCGTCCTGCTGATAGTCAACATTGCCCAGTCGACTGAGCACATTGGCACGCTGACGCTGATTTTCACCACTCAAGGCCAAGGCCCTGGTCAAATAGTCTTCGGCTGCAGCGTGTTCACCCACGGCAGTGTAAATGTTGGCGATCCATTCCAGCGTCTGGCCATACCAGAAATCGTTCTGCAAGTCCGCAAACATGGCGGCGGCACTGTCCAGATGCCTGAGAGCTGCATCCAGCTGACCCAGATCCAGCAACAACCTGCCGATATTGAAGTGCGCATCAGCGACCCGCTTGGGCTGGTTGGTCTCGGTGGCCAGCGCCATGGTTCGCTTATACAGCGCTGCAGCTTGACCAACTTTTCCGATGGCGGCGTTGGACACCGCCAGGTTGTTCATGGTGTTGACGGTTTCGGATAAGTCGCCATATTTACCTACATCCGCCGCAGACATCGTCAGCACTGCGTCTGCCGACTGATCAGGCACACCGGCTAGTAATGGTAGCGCTTCCTGAAATGCATCAATTGATGCATCAAACCTGTCCCTTTCCAGATTTGCAATACCGATGTTGTTCAATGTGATTGCGCGATACATTGCATTATATGGATTGTCTTTGCCTGACAAACCCTGGCGCTCGGCAAGGCTGAGCTGATACAGGCGTATGGCTTCGTCCAGATCACCCAGACTTCTGGCTGTGCGCCCCAAAGCATTGTAGGCGATGGCAACACCAGCTCTATTATTCTCCAGCTGGTAGGTGGTCAGAGCCTGGATATAGCTGGCCTGGGCCAGATCCAGCTGGCCGGCGTTTCGCTGGGCCTGGGCAATCTCGTAATGCAGATCACCAAGCAAGTCTGACAGTTCGGAACCGTCAAGCAATCGAGCAGATTTCTGGTAGGCCGCAATCGCAGCATCACGCTGGCTGGCATCACCGTACAATGCCTGCAAATGCAAGTTCGCAGCCTGGCTCCAATGCATCAATGCCGTCACCGCTTGCTGGCTTAGCGCCTGCTCGTCCAGCCATCGCAACTCGACAATACCATGCATGACAAAATTGTCGGGATTGTAAAGCCTGATTGTGGCATTATTGGCCTGGTTCAAATCCAGCACATAACGGCCTTCCCTCCCGCGCCAGGTGGCGGCGGCGGATGCCAGGCTGTCATCGGCATTGCGCAATTCCGCAATGCTGTCGATACCGTTGTTTTGCACCAGCAGAAAACGGCTATTGGTCGGAATATCAAGCTCGACACTGTCTCCGCTTTGCAAGGCCAGGCTTTCGCTGGTGTGCAGATAGCTGTTATCACTCACTCCAGCTGTGCTGACAGCAACCGCGTCAGCACCTAACAGCAGCGACAGAGACAAGATTGCGATTACCAGCATTGCCGGTGAACGGGGTAGATTTTTTTTATTGTTATGCATGGTTCTGACTCCGTTTAGCATTGGCTTCAGGAGGTGCGGCCACTGCCGGCGGTATCACTGTCGTCGTTGGGCCGCCCGCTGACACCACAGACCACATTGGGATTTTCCTGCTCGCTGACTTTCCAGTTCATGGAGCGTCCACTTTGGCCTGTCACCAGCGGCTGTAGCTGGATATCCAGTTGCTTGGCAATGTTGTCGCTGGACTCCCAGAAATTGCAGCGCAGTACCTGTTCGCCATCAGCATTACTGGTGATGTAGCCGTTACCGGGACAGACTTTGTGCGCCACAGCCTGACTGCCTGCGGCAGGATCACTGTTTGCTGGCTCCAGGTAGAAGGCAATACTGTATTCATTGTTGCCGCTGCAGCTGATGTGAATGGCGTCATCGGTTTTGACATCGGCACTGCTGCCGATAAAGCAGGATTGCCCGACGATCCAGGTCTCGGCATAGCCTGAACTGCAGTTGCTGGCTACGCTGTTCTGCAAAATGCTGTCCTGGGCACTGACCGAGGTAACAGCCAGCAGCATGATGGCTGCCAGACTAATGTTTTTGAACCAGGATCTGGATATGCTATTGGGGCTTGCTAGCATGTTACAGTCCAATGCGTTGCAGTGGGAAATCAGTTTGATGTTGTTTTGGCTTGGTGCAAATGACTTGGTGTAAGACATTAGTCTAATCCTCGAAAGTGGGCGGGGTATGGTTCTCAGTTCGTGGATTTGACGCGCAGCGTATATTGCTGTACCTGCGCAAGTGCATCATGCTGTTTGTTTCCGGTGCCATTTTGGACTGACTCTGAATCGTCCGCCATTGAGCTGGCTGCACCCGGTTTTATTGTTATCAGATAATCTCCCGCTGGCAGATCACGCGTAGGCATGGCCAGCACCAGATAACCTCTGGCATCGGGATTCAAGGAAAGCACTTGAGGTGTCAATTCAGCTTTGCCGTGTTCCTGCTGATGATTTACCTTAGCGGTCGCATCAACAGCAGCATCCTGCGCGGCAATCGTAACCTCATAAACAGGCTGAGGCGGCCAATCAATCTCGAGCTCCAGAACAGCAATATCGGCTTCCATACCGACAACTGACGTGACCACTGAAAAATCAGTGTTTTCACGTGCTGAGCGTATTCTGGAGAATGTCAAAATCGGTACGTTGGCAGAAAGCGCCGTCGGTGATTGGGCATCCCTGTTCAAGTCACCGCGACTGGAAAGCGAAGCCAACTGCACCAAAGCAACAACGGCCACTGCCATCGTTACCCCTGTCACCATCGGTCGGCCTATCCATGATTGCCACCAATAGCTGGACTTCGCTTCCTTGACCAACGGAAGCTCGAGCTGCTGTGTGCCTTTGCGCATGGCAACAGCGATCTCGAACTCCATAAGCATGACCGGATTCTCCAGTATCTCCAACTCCAGTACGGATTGCTCAGCAGGAGAGAGTTCTCCCCTTACGTAGGCATCAATTTGTGCTTCGTATTGCTTCATAATCCTACCCTGAGTTTAGAGGGCTCGTCCTTGAGCCACATGCTTACTGCTACTAATGACATGTGACTCACGGTTTTCTCTCACCAGCAGCCTGGTTTTTTTGTAATTGTTCCCGTATACGCTGTTTGGCACGGTGCAGGACCCGATCAAAATGCGCCGGCTTCAGATCCAGTCGGATGCAGATCTCTTGCTTATCCAGCTCGGCCAGATAGAACAAGCGCAACACCTGCCTGTCACGCGGTGTCTTCAGGGTTGCCAGCATGGCCTCGACCGCAATTTTGGATTGCTCCTGTTGGATCAGGTCATAGGCGGTGAGCTGCTCGGCAGATTGTCGATCGATGCTTTCCAGATCCGTGCTGGTGCGTTGCCGGTCACTGCGGCGCAGCTCATTGATGAACAGATTCATGGCTATCTGGCGCACATAGCCGCCAAGGGCCTCGGGGTTGTCCATGGGTTTGGAGCGCAGTTGCTCGATGACGATGCGAAAAGTATCCTGGCACAAATCATCGGCTACTGCCGGATCGTGACAGCGAAAGCGCAACAGTGCCAACATCGGCTGAAAGTACTTGTCCAGCAATGCTTTTTCTGCGGTCTGATCGCCAGCGTAAATGCGCACGGCTATATCAGCGGCCTCTGTATTATTATGTATCTTCTCAGGCAATTGCTGTCCTTGCGTTCCTGGTCAAGATGAGTATCGCAATAGTCAGGTGAATAAGTCTATCATGTATGTGAATATCATCGTATGCAACCAATCTGAGCCAGGATCATGCCGGGAAAAGACCAGCGCCGGGCCATAGCAGTTGAAGCCGCTCGCATCATCACGCATGAAGGTCAGCGCAATTACGGTGCCGCCAAACGCAAGGCCGCCGAACGCATTGGCATTGCTACCACAAGGCATTTACCCAGTAACCACGAAATCGAGCAGGAATTGCGTACTTATCAAAGCTTGTTCATTGCAGATCATGCCATAACGCTACGACAATTGCAGGAAGTGGCGCTGGAGGTAATGGCGCATTTCTCTGACTTGCGACCACGCCTCGTCGGCCCGGTCCTGGAGGGCACTGCAGACCAATTCAGTAGCATTACCTTGCATGTCTTCAGGGATCAGCCGGATGACATGGTGCGCCTGCTGCTGGACCTCAAAGTGCCGTTTACACCAGCCCAAAGACGCATCCGATGGTACCAGAACACATTCAGAACCATACAATTGCTGCAGCTGGATTGGCGCGGTTACGCCTGTGAACTGTGCCTGTTCAGCACTGTGGACTTGCGCCAATCTCCGCCGAGTCCGGTCGACGGCTTGCCGCAACGTCGGGCCAGCAGACAACAGCTTCTGGCCATGCTTAGGGAACCTCTGAATAACTCTGCACGGGCCGACGCGCGCTACGGTCGCTGAAGTCAGCCATGCCAGCGGCGATCTTCCCGAGCACCCGGCCGATGGAGCATCCATGAGGTTCTGCGGCTATATTGCAAACCAGGGATTGCCGGATGCGCTGCGCTTATCCGGCCTACAAGCTAAGGCAGGTCACAGTTAGCTGGATGGAGCGCAACGCGTCCGTCACGCTTTGCCAGTCCACATTCGTCACCACCCGCCTACTCCTACTGCTTGGTGCTTTAAGGCTCTCTCAACGTTTATCAATGGGTAGATAATCCCGTTCGGCAACACCGGTATAAAGTTGGCGCGGACGACCGATACGACCGCCCTGAGCACTTTGTTCCAGCCATTGTGCAACCCAGCCTGAGGTTCTGGCGATGGCAAACATGGCCGTGAACATGCTGGTGGGGATATTCAGCGCCTTGTAGATGATGCCGGAATAGAAGTCCACGTTCGGATACAGCTTGCGCTCGATAAAGTAGTCATCTTCCAGGGCAATCTTTTCCAGTTCCATGGCCAGATCCAGCAACGGATCCTTGATGCCAAGGTCGTCCAGCACATCGTGGCATGCTGAGCGAATCAGCTGCGCGCGCGGATCAAAGTTCTTGTAGACACGATGACCGAATCCCATCAACCGGAATGGATCATTCTTGTCCTTGGCCTTGGCAATGAATTTACCCACGTGCTCGACGCTGCCTATTTCATTGAGCATGTCCAACACCGCTTCATTGGCACCACCATGAGCCGGCCCCCAAAGCGCGGCAATACCGGCCGAGATACAGGCATACGGGTTGGCGCCAGTGCTGGCGACCAGGCGCACGGTTGAGGTACTGGCGTTTTGCTCATGATCGGCGTGCAGAATGAACAGCAGATCCAGCGCCCGGGCGGCGACCGGGTTGATCTTGTAAGGCTCTGCCGGCACCGAGAACATCATATCCAGGAAGCGCTCAGTGTAATTCAGGCTGTTGCGTGGATAAGCCGTTGGCCAGCCCACGTGATGACGATAGGCCGCTGCGGCGATGGTCGGCATTTTTGCGATCAGACGCTTGGCGGTCAAATCACGCTCTTCGGCATCCTTGATATCAAAATCGTCATGATAAAAGCCGGCCAGTGATGCCACCACACCAGACATGATGGCCATTGGATGAGAATCGTAACGAAAGCCTTTCAAAAAGGTGTTCAGCTTGTCATGCACCATGGTGTGCCGAGTGATGTCGTGCTCAAATTTGCGAAACTCGGCAGGTGCCGGCAAATCGCCGTACAGCAAGAGATAGGCGACCTCGATGAAGCTGGAGTGATTGGCCAATTGCTCAATCGGATAGCCGCGATAGCGCAGAATACCCTGATCACCGTCGATGAAGGTAATCTCGCTGGAGCAACTGGCGGTTACGGAGAAGCCCGGATCGTAGGTGAAATAGCCCAGTTCCTTGTGCAATTTGGAAATATCCAGCACTGGATCACCACAGCTGCCTGTGTGTACGGGCAGATCCAGACTTTTGCCGCTGACCGGATCGGTAATGTTGACCTTGTTATCGCTCACGTTGGCTACTCCTTGAGGGTTTGACTATTGTGTTGTGGTCACTGGCAGTGCCCAGAAACGACTGGTCACACCATTCTGCCTTATGGACAAGCTATCGAATGTATCGTGCCAGCAGCCTGTCGCATGGCATTCACCCACAACAGCGAGAATGTGGTAATGGCGCATCAATCAGGGTGATCCTGTGAGGGCAACCTGTGTGAGGATGACCCATGGCGATGGCAACATTGTTTGTTGAGTGCGTCAGGCCCATCGACAACACTGCAAAGACCGCAGTCATTGCAAGCTGCTTTCACCTGGCATTTAATAGTGTCAGGTTCAATTCCCGGATCCATATCCAGGCCGGTCTAGCCAGACCAGTGTCGCTTGCAGCAGCTCGTTCATTTTGTGCATGGCCTGCGCGCTGATCACGCCCATCAGCAGTTCAGACGACTAGCCGACTGATACGGCCCGCAGCGTCTTCCAGCAATACTTACCAGCAATGTTGCTGGTAACGCTTGTATTGATCGCCATGCAGCGATCCATCTAAATCAGCCTACCAGGACTGACCCGTCAGGATTGACCAATCAGGATCGACCAATCAGGATCGACCCGTCAAGAACGACCCGTCAAGAACGGCTATAACGCTGTTTGAACTTGTCGACCCGGCCACCGGAATCGGCCACTTTGTGCTTGCCGGTATAAAACGGGTGCGAAGCACTGGAAATATCCAGCTTGACCAGCGGGTACTCATTACCGTCTTCCCATTTGATGGTTTCCTTGGTCTTGATCGTAGACCGGGTCAGGAAAACAAAATCAGACGAGGTGTCCTGAAAAACCACAGGCCGGTATTGGGGATGGATATCAGCTTTCATCGTTGCTCAACCAATTATTTGTAAACAGCCCTGTAGTATAACCTGATCCTGCATCATTCTCCACTAGTCGCTGAACTTTGCGATGATGCCATCGAGCTCATCCAGATCGTGGTAACTGATCAGTAACTGACCCGCGCCGGATGCCTTGTGCCGGATTTGCACCGGCGCTCCCAACTGCTCGCTGAGTTTTTGCTGCAAGTGCAAGGTATCGACACTCTGCCCCGCTGGCTTACGCTTGCCAGCAGTCACATTCTGCTTTTGCAGACCGGCCAGATACTGTTCGGTGGCGCGAACCGAGAGCTGCTTTTGCGCCACGTGTCGGGCCGCTGCAATCTGCTCATTGCCGCGCAGCACGAGCAAGGCACGGGCGTGCCCCATATCCAGTTCGCCGGCGTGCACCAGCTTTTGCACTGCCGGCTCCAGCTCCAGCAAGCGCAGCAAATTACTGACCGCAGCTCGCGAACGCCCTACTGCCTCGCCAGCCTGCTGGTGCGTCATTTCGAACTCCGTGATCAGGCGTTGCAGAGCCCCGGCCTCTTCCAGGGGATTCAGATCTTCGCGTTGAATGTTTTCAATCAGCGCCATTGCCACCGTGATTTCATCACTGACATCTCGAATGACCGCTGGAATCCGGCTCAGTCCAGCCAACTGCGCCGCACGCCAGCGACGCTCACCGGCGATCAGTTCGTAGGCATTATCGGCGATGGGTCTGACAATCACCGGCTGCACCATGCCCTGGGCACTGATGGAATTCGCCAGTTCCTGCAGCTTAGCCTTGTCCATCACCATGCGCGGCTGGTAGCGTCCCGGCCGGATCAGATCCACTGGCAGTTCCCGCAGGCTGGCTTGATCCTGTTGCTGTTGTTCGGTATCGCTGCGCTCAAGCATGGCGCTGAGCCCGCGCCCCAGCGCATTACGCTTGCTGGTGCTGCGCGGTGCGGCTTTGCTGCTAGTAGGTTTTTTCGTTGCCATGATCTGCTTGCTACTCAAATTGCCGGGGCTGGGGTGCTGGCGGCACTCTGGCGCCTGCGCAAAAATTCGCCTGCCAGCCCAAGATACGCGATCGCACCACGAGAATCGGCATCGTAGGTGAGAATACTCTCGCCAAAACTCGGCGCTTCTGCCAGCCTGACGTTGCGGGGCACCACGGTGCGGTACAGCTGGCTGCCAAAATGCTCAGCCAGTTGCCTGGACACCTGCAAGGAAAGATTGTTGCGCACATCGTACATGGTGCGCAGTATGCCCTCGATCTTCAGACCGGGGTTCACACTATCCTGGATTTGTCGAACAGTGTTGACCAGCGCTGCCAGGCCCTCCATGGCAAAGTACTCACATTGCATCGGAATCAACACCTTGTCGGCGGCAGTCAAGGCATTCAGATTCAGCAGGTTCAGAGCCGGCGGACAATCCAGCAGCACATAGTCATAACGGTTTTTGGGCAAGCCTTGCAATATGTCACGCAAGCGCGTTTCACAGCCGGACTGACGGGTCAACTGGATTTCGGCAGCGGTCAAATCGTTGTTGGCTGGCAGCAGATCAAAGCGGTATTTGCTGCCCTCGGCCGCCAGCCCTACCACGGCCTGCTCAAACTCGCACTCCTGCAGCAACAACTCGCAGGCGCTGACCGTAAAATCCGCCGCACCCACGCCCAGCCCCACGGTGGCATTGCCCTGTGGATCCAGATCACAGACCAGCACATGATTGCGCATTTGCTGTAGAGCGGCGGCTAGATTGATGGTGGTGGTGGTTTTACCCACACCACCTTTTTGATTGGCTATGGCGATAATTTCAGTCATGGTTGCAGTATAAATCAAGCGCTCGTTGCTGAGGTTGCTGTGACATCATTCTGAGTCACCGGGCTGGGCAATGATCAGCAAATGCCGATGCCGGCGCTGATCTTGTGCCGAATTGCCTGTCTGCAGGGCAATGCTGGCAACAATACCAAGACCGGCCGGCAGTTGCAGCTCCTCATCCCCTGCCAGTTCACCGACCATGGCCAACAGGCGTGACCCCTGCTGCAGCCAGGGTAGCGCCCATTCACACTGTTTGCGGATTGGCGCCAGCGCGCGCGTGACGATTTGCACAGGCCGCCAATCCGCAGCAACCTGCTGCGGCTGAAGTTGCTCCAGTCGCTGCTGCATGACCGTGACATTGCGCAGTTGCAGCTGCCTGCAGACATGCCGCAGAAACCGGACTTTCTTGCCGTTACTGTCCAGCAGCAGCCAGCGCTGCTCTGGTCTGATGATGGCCAGCGGGATACCCGGCAGGCCGGCCCCGCTACCCGCATCCAGACCAGGGCCATCGGCCAGCCACGATACGATGCTCATGCTGTCCAGCAGGTGTTTGCTCACCGCCTGCACAGGCTCACGCACAGCAGTCAGGTTGTAACTGCGGTTCCAGACCAGCATGACCTGCAGATAAGCAATCAATTGATCCAGCTGTTGAGCATCTGCAGTCAGCGCCAACTGTTGCATGCCACTTTGACACAGTGCGCGGGCCTGCTGCCAGGGTTGTGAAGTCAAATCCATAAGCACGTTATTATAGTGTTCGATTCCTTGTGGCTGTGCTGATATGCGGCGAGCACTAACCGTCATGCTGATATTACTGCTAGGTTACGTCGCCACCAGCGCCGGGCTGGGCCTGCTCGTTCGACAGCAGCTCCAGCAGCAATTGCAGCTGACTGCGCTCGTAAACAGCACCCAGCCTGGTATTTTCAGCAGCAGCATCCGCCTTCACAACGAGCTCGGTGCGCGTGTTCAATTCGTGCTGAACGCGATGCTGCAGCATGGGCCAATTCTGCGCTCACCACCCGGCTTCGGTATGTTGCGCCTACGTGGCGATCTGCGTTTGGCCAGAAAAACTGTCGACGGCTCGAGCATTACTGATGCCAGTCCAGTCGGCCAGAATCACAATGGTGAGGAACCGCCTCCAGCTGCGCTGAAGTTCCAACTTGACGGCAGTCTTGGTGGTCACATGACCGGGCATGCTCAACTGCCAGCGAGCATCGATTTGCGCACACCTCAGCCTGCCGTCAGCGGTCCCCACAATGGACTTTTGGTCCTGCACAGCCGGAGTCAACTAAACAGCACTTTCAGTCAGCCATTCGGACGCCTGTGCCTGCCGACCAGCCAACTGCAATGGCAACAACTGCTGCTGGAGCTGAACATCGGTAGTCTGGATGACTGGTTGCAAGCGGGCGCGCTGGAACTGGATGCAGGGGCCATCAATGTAACCACCAGGCAGCAGTGTCGCGAGGATTTGCCAGCGTTATCGACTGGGCCATCAACCCGGCTGGCGCTGCAGCAGCTGCATATCGATCTGCAATGGCCTGCTGCCGGAGACCTGCAGCTGAAGCTTGATTTGGCTTCCTGGCACAGCATCGAAGACGCAATCGGACCGCTGCAATTACAGTTACGCATTGCGCAAATCGACCGCGCGGCCCTACTGGCCTGGCTGCAGTCGTACTCGGCCTACCAACGCCAGCCCGCAACTTTGCAGCAACTGACGTTGGCGGCACAGACCGCAGCCCTTTTGAGCACGCAGCCCGTGCTGCATATCGAGCACCTGGAGATCACAGCACCAGCCGGTAGCCTAAGCCTGACCGGACAGTTGCAAATGCTAGGCAGCGGCATGCGCGCCGCCATCCACGCCGAGACCAGCGCTACCGCAGCCCGGCAAATCCTGACCAGTCTGCTGCACGATCCACAACTTGCCGCGCAGACCCTGCAACAATGGCAGCGTCTGGGTGTTATTCAGGATCTTGACGGACGCTGGCTGATTGAGGTCATCGTCAATCAGTAAGGTTGCTAGTGGTCCTGCAACATGATAATGACGGATGCAGTTGGTCGGTCAGCGTTCAGGGCCAGGCGCGGCTCGCAGTGAATGACCTGAGTCCTTTACCAGAGTCGCAACACCGCCATGGACGCTGACCGGCCAACCCTTCGGGCGCTCCTGTGGTGTCGCGCTGCGGTGTTACCGTGCTGGCCAAGGGCGACGGCCATTACCTGCGCACGGTGCCTAGCAGCACAACGCCACAGGAACGCTGAACCGGTCGTTATCATGTTGCAGGACCACTGGTATAGCCATCAGCTCATGAGTTGATTTCGAACAATACTCTGGATTTGGCCAGTTTTTTCGCCACATTGGTGGATTCTTCAGCCAGATCCTGCAGGCGTCCACGCGGATTGACCTTGCCCGACCATTGGCTCCACAGCAGTTCGCCGTTGGTGATATTGAAAGCGCGGCTCTCGATCAGCCCCTGATCTGCTTCCACCCGCCGCACCGGCGTGATCTGATCAAGGTACTCGGGCAAAGTACCAGCGCTGCTGCCGCGTTGTGACTCATCCACCATACGATTGATGATGACCGCATCCACATGCGCCGATGCTGCGGCCCGGTTCAGAGTTTCCATGGTGATGCCGGCACTGAGGTCCGGCAAGCCGGTGGCGATCAGGCAGACCACTTCGCCTTCGGTACGCAAAATGTTCGCGAAGATGTTTTCAAAGGCACTGAGCTGTATCGCATCAGCTGTCATACCAATGACAATACTGCGCGGGACTGCAGGCCGATCCTCAGGGCGCACCTGTTTGTCGCTGCCACAAGCTGCGACGAACAGCAGTCCGGTCACACTCAGCAGCCGGATGATCAGTTTCAGATTCATGATGGATTGCATACCTTATTGGAATCAGAAAGCATGATTTTACACGGGGCTGACTAACAAGTCAGTCATTGGCTTGAATATCGTCAGAGCTTTGCATCAATTGCTCGGCAAAATGACAGCTGACCTGGCGTCGGCGCACCTGCCGTAGTCGCGGCCGTTCACTGCGGCAGCGATCTTGTACATGGGGACAGCGGTTACTGAACAGACAGCCGGCCGGTCGCTGCAGATCCGACCGTGCCGGATCATGCATGGCTGCGCTGATCGGTGTCGGCTGCCAGTTTGGGTCTGGTCTGGGAATGGCCGCGAGCATGGCCCTGGTATAGGGATGGATGGGTTGGGTATAAAGTCGCTCACAGTCGGCAATTTCCATGATTTCCCCCATGTACAACACCAGCACCCGGTTACACAGATACGGCACCAGCGCCAGATCATGACCAATGAACAGCATGGACAACTGCAGTTTGCGCTGCAAATCCTTGAGCAAATAGATGATCTGCGCCTGAATGGAAACATCCAGTGCTGATACCGGTTCATCGCAGACCAGCAGGCGTGGATTCAGTATCAATGCTCTGGCAATGGCAATGCGCTGGCACTGACCGCCGGAAAACTCGTGCGCATAGCGGTGCAGAACCTGCGGCAGCAAGCCCACCATTTTCAGCATGCCACGCACTCGCTCGCGCACCTGTACGGACGCCATACGAGGAAAAAACGTGTGCAAGGGTTCAGCCAGAATATCGCCTATGGTCATGCGTGGATTCAGCGATCCTTGCGGATCCTGGAACACCATCTGCAGGTCACGGCGACGCAGGCGCAAGATCTCGGCTGGCAATGTCAGTAGTGCTTCACCGCGCCAGTACACTTCGCCCTGGTCGACTGGCAGCAAGCCCAGCACGGCCCTCGCCAATGTGGTCTTGCCGGAGCCTGATTCACCGATGATAGCCAGTGCTTCACCGCGTTGCAGCTCAAAACTGACGCCGTGGAGGATCTGTTTTCGCGGCTGGTTTCGTGACCAAAATCCGCCGTGGTGTATGGCGTAGCTGCAGTGCAAATCAACCACCTTCAGAACCACGGATTGCGCTTCAGCAGCAGGCATGTTCATTCCGGCAACCGGTCCAGATGACACGCGATCAGACCACCGTGCCTGGCCGGTCGCAGCAGTGGCGTTGCCGTGCAATCGGCAAAAGCATACTCGCAGCGATCTCGAAACGGACAGCCGCTGGGTAGCTGCATCGGGTTGGGTGGATTGCCCGGTATTGGTTGCAACGCAGCCAGTTTGTTACTGAAAGACTGAGGTATCGCTCGCAACAGCCCGCGGCTGTAGGGATGCTCGGGCCGCTGGTACAGATCCGCTACCGCTGCATACTCCATGGTCTGACCGGCATACATCACCAGCACCTTATCCGCCAATCCAGCCACCATGCCGAGATCGTGGGTGATCAAAATGATTGCGGTCTGATAGCGCTCGCGCAGATCCAGCATCAGTCTGTTGATGTCGGCCTGTACGGTCACATCCAGAGCCGTGGTCGGCTCGTCGGCGATCAGCAGAGCAGGCTGGCAAAGTAGCGCCATGGCAATAATGATGCGCTGCAGCATGCCGCCGGAAAGCTCGTACGGAAACTGACGCATGCGTTCATGCGCATCGTCGATACACACCTGATGCAACATCTCCTCGGCCACCAGCCAGGCCTGCTTATGAGGCATATTACGGTGTTGTTCCAGCACCTCACTCATTTGCCTGCCAATGCTCATGTACGGATTCAACGTGCTTTCCGGATCCTGAAAAATCATCGCCAACTTGCTGCCTCGCAAGCGATTCATCTGCTTTTGACCGCAGCCCAACAGGTCATGGCCCTGAAACATGGCGCTACCGCTGGCACTGCCGTTTTCTGCCAACAGGCCCATCAATGCCATGGCCAACTGGGTTTTGCCTGAGCCTGACTCGCCCACGATGGCAAGAATTTCTCCGCTGCGAACGCTGAAATCCACAGCGCGAACCGCCTGCAGCTCACCGTCGGCAGTGGCAAAACTGACCCGCAGTGCGCTGACTTGCAGCAACGCCTGATCACCTGATGACGCCGGATCGATAGCCATCACAAATGCTCCCTGGGATCCAGCGCATCGCGCAAGCCGTCACCAATGAAATTGAAGCAAAACAGCGTTACCACCAAAAACATACCGGGAAACAGCAAGGACCAGGGTGCCGTCTGCATTTCCTGGGCACCATCACTGACCAGCGCCCCCCAGCTGGTGGCCGGTTCTTGCACACCCAGGCCAAGAAAGCTCAAAAATGACTCCATCAGAATGATTTGCGGGATGGTCAAGGTGGCGTAGACCACGACCACACCCAGCAGATTGGGCACGATGTGTCGGCTGATGATGTATTTTGATTGCACGCCGATGGCCTCGGCGGCATGCACAAACGGGCGATTGCGTAAGCTCAAGGTCTGACCACGCACGATACGCGCCATGTCCAGCCAGTTGATGGCACCAATGGCAATGAAGATCAACAGAATATTGCGCTGAAAAATCACTATCAGCAAGATCACGAAAAACAAAAACGGCAAGGCATAAAGAATGTCCACCATGCGCATCATCATGGCATCCAGTCGACCGCCGAAGTAACCGGCGATAGCGCCATAACTGACACCAATGACCAGGCTGACGATGGTTGCCAGCAACGCCACCAGCAAGGATACCCGACCACCTTCCAATACCCGTACGAACAGATCACGGCCAATGGCATCGGTCCCGAACCAATGCTTGCTGGATAAATCTGGCGGCATCGAGGCGTTGTCCCAATCGGGTATTTCAGCATCCCAAGGACTTAACAGTGGTCCGGCACAGACCAGCACGACGAGAAGCAGCAACAACACACAGGCCAGCATCGCAGCACGATTGCGCATCAGTCTGGCCAGCGCATCAGCCCACAACGATCCTGGTCGCTGCAGCCACAGGGTTTGCCGCCACTGTCCGAGCATGGACATCAATGCCGAATCCGGTTGTTCAGACGAATCTGTGGGTCCATCCAGGCGTACAACAGGTCAACCAGCAGATTGAACAGTATGATCAGCATGCCATAGAAGATCACCACCCCCAGCACCAGCGTATAGTCGCGGTTCAAGGCTCCTTGCACAAAATACGTGCCCAGGCCCGGAACGGTAAAGATTTTTTCGATCACCACCGAACCGGCAATGATGGCTGCGGCAGCGGGCCCCAGGTACGATACCACTGGCAACAAGCTTGGTTTCAATGCGTGTCGCAGCACGATCAACCACATCGGCAAACCTTTGGCGCGGGCTGTACGAATGAACGCACTGCGCATCACCTCAATCATGCTGGCTCGTGTCAGGCGTGCCACATACGCCACCAATGGCATGCCCAGCGTGATGATTGGCAGCAACATATATTGCCAGTGCCACTCCCAGCCGCCGGCTGGCAACCAGCCAAACTTCACGGCAAACAACAACACCAGCAGTGGCGCCAGCACAAAGGCCGGAATGGACAACCCGGCCATGGCCAGTGACATCAGGGTATAATCGGGCCAGGTGTTTTGCCGCAGCGCCGCCAACAGACCGATCAGCACACCCAAAATCAGTCCACCCAGCAAAGCGAAACCGCCAATCGTCAGTGACACGGGGAAGCCCTGCATGATCAACTGATTGACGGTCCAGTCGCGGTATTGAAAGGAAGGCCCAAAGTCCAGCCGCAGTATCTGCCCCATATAACGGAAATACTGCACCGGCAATGATTCATCCAGATGATAAAGCTGATTCAGGTTCTGTTCGATCTCAGGACTCAGCACGCGCTCGCTGTCAAACGGCCCGCCGGGCGCCAGGCGAATGAGGAAAAACGCCAGCGTGATCAGCAACAACAAGGTAGGTATCGCTGTCAGCAGTCTTTCAATGGCATAGCGCAACAAGGCAGCAATCCGCAGTCAGGGAATCCGTTCTGCTACAGTCTACCAATTACCACGACGTCTGCGCAGGCTATCCTGGAAATTGCATGATTAAAAACCAACAACAGACACCAGTAGCAGCCCGCTGGCTGGGATATGCCGGGGTGCTGCCGTTCGCTGCCGGTGCCATCAACCTGCATTTCGGCTGGCCATTGTTCGACGGCTTTGCGTTGCAGGTTTTCATTGTCTACAGCGCGGTGGTCTTGTCATTTCTGGGCGGTATGCGCTGGGGTCAGGCGTCGCTACAGTCAACCCATCCATGGCCAGCCTATTTGCTGGCCATACTTCCCAGCCTGATTGCGGTCAGCGCAGTGCTGCTGCCCCGTCCCGGCTGGCAACTGCTGGCACTGGCCGCTGGCTTTGCCGGCATCGGCCTGCTGGATGTTGTGCGCCCGGCCACCGGCACGCCGATGTGGCTGCAATCCTTGCGCTGGCAATTGACTGGCCTGGTACTCCTGACACACCTACTTGCCTGGCTGGCGATCAGAACCTGGTAACCAGTATGCAGCTATGGCTATTTGTCAGCAGGCATTGATCTCAATGCAAGCTGCAGGCCGTCACCCAAAACCAGAATAGCCGGGCACCGCTGATTCGGGTTGATTGCCATTTCCACGCAATTGCCCTATATTCAGACCTGCAAATTGATGCAGCTATAATGATTCCAAGTGCCAAGACATCGATGGACGCGACCAGGAAGGTTGCACCACTATGCGCAAGGAAGCTTACAGATCGTGTTCACTGCCGTGGTTGTATTTGGCTGGTGCACGGTTTCTGTGGCCATCGAATTCTCTGACGAAACCGCAGCAACCGGCCTGTTGGCACCACATTCGGCAAGCAAGCCCAGTTGTGGACAAGCCATAGCCGATTTCAATCAGGATGGCCGACTTGATATCTTCCTGACTGGCTTTACTGCTCCCAACCGGCTTTTTTTGCAGTCGTCACAAGCCAGTTTTGCTGAATCACCACTGTCTGCAGCACTGAACCCATCAACATCCAACTGTGGCAGCGTTGCTGCGGCCGACTATAACAATGATGGCTGGCCCGACCTTTACCTGGCCTGCAGCTCTGACAACTACCTGTTTCGTAACGATCAAGGTAGCGGCTTTACCGATGTGACTGCCACATTGCAGGTCAATCATCGTGGTAATTCAGAAACCGTGGCCTGGGGCGATATCAACCAGGACGGTCAGCTGGATCTGTTTGTTGGCAGCTACCCATCGACTACCACTCCGGATCTGGGAAATCCCGACAATCTGGATCAAATCTGGCTCAGTCAAGCTGATGGCAGCTACCTCAATATCAGTCATTTGCTCGATGTGGCAACGCGCGGCCGCACCGCGCTGGCAGCCCAGTTCAGCGATCTCGACAATGACGGCGATGTGGACCTGTATGTGGTCAATGACAAGCTGCAGGGCAATAGTCTGTGGCGCAATGATGGCCCTGGTTGTGACGGCTGGTGTCTGACCGAGGTAGCCCCTTTGACCGGCTCTGATCGCCCGGTGTTCGGCATGGGCATTGCCATTGGTGACATTGACCATGACGGGGACATGGACTTGTACTTCTCCAGCATCAGCGAACAGGTGCTGTTGCGCAATGATCTCGATCAGGGCAGTCTGGCGTTCACTGAGATCAGCGCTGCTGCCGGACTGAATTTTGATGCCGTCGGCTGGGCCACGCACTTCGCCGATTTCAACAATGATCAACGTCTGGATGCTTACCTGGCCACTGGCAATATTGATTACCCATATAACACCGACCGCGTCTATCAGGGCAATGGCATGGCTGTGTTCAAGGATGTATCACTGACCAGCAACGCCAGCAATGCCGAAAGAACCCAGGGTGCTTCGCAGTGGGATTATGACGGCGATGGTAGCCAGGATCTTGTAGTGTGCAACAACAACAGCGACTATCGTCTGTACCGTAATGTCAGCAGCGACACCGGCAACTGGCTGGCAATAAGGCTGGATGGCAACACCACCAGCATCAACCGTGATGCCATTGGCAGTCGCATCAGGGTGACCGACAGCCGGGGGCTGACGCAACTGCGTGATGTGACCAGTGGCCAGGCGCGTGGCGGTAACAGCAGCCTGATTCAGCATTTCGGCCTTGGTGAGCAGCAACAAGTCAGCGTCAGCATCCGCTGGCCAAACGGACACCGGGATGAGCATGCATTGGATGCTAACCAACTGTATCAGTTTTTCTACACCGAGCAGACCTTGCTGGATGGCTTTGAATAATGCCTGGCCGTGTCCGTACCATTGCCCTGTTGTTGATCTGTTCGCTGCCGACCACGGTCATGGCCCAGCCCGCATTGTTTGCACAACATCCCGTTGCCCAGGCATTGTTGCACAGAGGTAACTACATGATCACCGGACAGGGGTTTGCTGATCTCAATGGCGACGGGCGCCTGGATCTGGTGGTGACGGCCTCAGCCAGTCCCAGTCATGTTTATCTTAATGACGGTATGGACTTCATCCCTGCACCTGCTTTTCAGCAGGCCATTGCCGATGACGACCGCTCCGGCGGTGTGGCCTTTGTCGATTATGACAACGACGGCGACACAGACCTGTTCGTGGCCTGCTATGGCCAAGATCGCCTGTATCGCAACGATGCCGGCCTGGGGTTCACGGAGGTCGGCCTGCAGGCCGGAGTGGCCTTTGCCGGGCGCAGCGAATCGGCCGCCTGGGGTGATCTGAACGGGGACGGTTGGCCGGATCTGGCGGTGGCCGCGTTTCCGCTGCCGCCGGATGAAAACCCTGACCCGGAAGACCCGATTCACCACAACCGGCTCTATTTTAATAACGGTAATGGCGGTTTCACCGATGTCACCGACTTGCTCGGTGATCTGACACCATTGCGCCGACTGAGCTTTGCCGTCACCATCATCGACTACAACAATGACGGTCGCAGTGACCTGCTTTTCGCCAACGACAAGCAACAGGGCAATCTGTTGTATCGCAACGATGGCCCCGGCTGCAGCGGCTGGTGTTTCAGTGATGTGTCAACGGACACCGGTGCCGAGCGTCCGGTCGACGGCATGGGGATAAGTTGGGCCGATTACGATCATGATGGCGATCTGGACCTGTTCATTTCCGGTTTTCAAGAGCAAGTGCTGCTACAGAACCAGACCGCCCAGGGCGCGGAACTGTTCATCGAAGTATCCGCCGCAGCTGGCATCAATTACAACGCGGTCGCCTGGGGCTCGGTGTTTCAGGATTTCGACAACGATGGCTGGGAGGATCTGTATCTGGCCACCTTTCCAACCTTCGGCGCCAGTGATCGCGTGTTCATCAATCAGGGCGATGGCAGCTTCGCCGATG
>JAJFKZ010000060.1 GCA_021772955.1 Gammaproteobacteria bacterium
CGCGCAACGCTCGTCCGGCCAGGCCAACAGCGCGCTGTTTCGTACCCTGCCGCTGGGGCTGCTGTTGCTGCTGTTCTTTTTACTGCTGCAGTTTCATTCGTTTCGTCGGGTGGGCCTGGTCCTGATGACGATTCCACTGGCGTTGGCCGGCGTGGTGCCGGGTTTGTTGCTGACCGAATACCCGTTTGGTTTTATGGCATTGCTGGGCGTGATTGCCCTGGCCGGTATCGTCGTCAACAATGCTATTGTGCTGCTGGATGTGGTCGATCAACAACTGGCCGAAGGCCACAACCTGCACACAGCCTTGATCGAAGCTGTAGCTCGCAGAACACGACCGGTATTGCTGACCACCGCCACCACCGTGGCTGGGCTGTATCCGCTGACCACCACCGCCAGCACGCTGTGGCCACCGATGGCCTGGACCATCATCTCTGGTTTGCTGGTATCCACCCTACTGACGCTGGTTGTTTTGCCAGCGATGGCGTCGCTGCTGCGGCTGGATTGCAAGCTAATGATGAAGTAGTTTTCCACGCTGCCAGTGTTGATCATAATATTCAACGTAACATCTGTAGGAGCCCGCTCGCAGGCAAAAATGTGCAAGCCGAAGGTTTCGAGCTTGCTTGCAAGCGATCATTAATTATTCCGGCAGCGTCATGTTAATGGTTTGCATGATGCGGTTGGTTTCGGCCAGAATCTTGATGATCTTCTGGTAGTGCTTGACGTCGTCGAAGGACAGCTTGCGGCCCTTGCGGTCTTTCAGCCATTTCTGTGCCGGCTGGTAGCCGCCAATGTAGAAACCCCAGGCTAGCTCAGGCACCTGATCAAAATACTGCTGCTGGTTGATCCACACCTTGCCATCAAAGTAGCGCTGTTTGAGGATCACGGTGTCGCCTTCGTTGGTAAACGGGTAGGGTGTCTCGCCGATGGCATCGGGCTGCATCAGATGCAATTGGCGCAATTGCCTGCCTTTGGCACTGATGTCCCGGAATTCGCCCGGGCTGGCGGGCCAGGGGATACGCGGGAAATCGATTTTCAGAAACTCGGCATAGGTCTCGCGATAGGCCGGGCAATGCAGCACGCCGTAGATGTAATCGAATACTTCCACTTCATCCGGCTTACCATGTTCTGGGTGTGTGGCCATGGCCTGCAGCTTGGCATACAGTTTCGGGTCGTAGTTGACGCGGCGTGATTGGTCAATTTCATCAAGAATGTATAACGGCGCGAAATTTGAGCCGTCCTTAATTTCGACAAAGACGGCTGGAGCCGGGTATTTCGAGACTAACCCATGTTGCCATGAAGAAGCTTTTGTCTGCCGGACGAAGTTCAGGCCGAAATTGTCAGCAGGCATAGTGTTCTTGAGCAAGGACCATCGGGGATAGTCCATCATCGTTTCGTCCAGCATACAGAAGCGGCGGTCAAACGGCCTGTACTCGCAAGGCACGATCCTTTCATTTAGCATATTATCAGCCATTATTCGATTCCGTGCGGCTTTTACTTGCCAATCCCTGTTGTCAGATAGATCATACCTCTTTCGTAAATCATCATCGGTGAGCCTATCATCTAGCATGTCGTTCAGACGGTTTTCTATCACAGCCTTTTCGAAGGCAACGGCGAATCCATCCCTGTGCGATTGGAATCCGATTTGGTTCATCGGCATGAACCGTGCTAGTTCGAACCCGGCATCATAGGCTTCCAAGAGTTTCCGGTTGATCGGGTAGAACATCAGATATTTGGGATCTGGGTCCAGCTTCGTCCATAACACACTGTTCAGTTCGGACTGTTGAAGGCGATCGTATTTTTGCTGTCGCGACCCCCAAAAATCTATGTGGAACACTTCAGCCGGAACGATGGGCTTCTTCTTGGTTGTTTCAATTTCCTTACGACGTTTGACTGCGATTATTATGGCAACACCTTGCATGATATCGAACACATTCGTATCGTTAGATCCGTCGGGTGCAACTTCTTTCTTTTTCGAGTTACCGTGCAGGTCGAGTAGATAAAGAATGTCGAAGCTCTGCATTAAATGCCAGCGCATGCCGCGAAAGGTCGGGCTGTCAAGATAACCGTGGTTGGTAATGAAACCGAGGACGCCTTCACCAGTCTTTGAGATCATATGTTCGGCGAAGCGGATGAACTTAACATAGTCATCATTGATCCATTTTGGGTTGCGCTCTTTCAGCTTGACCTTGCCGCCGGGTTCTTTTTTGTAGGGTTCGATCAATTCTTTGGCCCATTCGCCATTGTTAGAACTGACTCCTGAATATGGCGGATTGCCAATTACGCACATGATGGGCATGTCGTGCTTGATGCTGTTGGCGCCCTTGGCCTCGCGGCTGAGCCACTGCGCAAACAGCGTCTGCTCGGTGACCTCGCCTTGTTCCAGTGAGTTGGTCAGGTACACTGACAGCCTTGGCGGTGCGGTATTGGATGGTTTGTAACCGAGATCAGTCAGGATCATGTCCAGTTTCATGTGGCACATGGCATACGAGGCCATCAATATTTCGAAACCGTGCAGGCGCGGGATCAGATCCTGCTCAATGTAGTGACTCCACATGCCCGGAGCGACGCCTTTGATCTTCGGTGCGATCTGTTTGATGACTTCGGCCAGAAAGGTGCCGGTGCCGGTGGCCGGATCTAGAATCTGCACCCGATGCACCTGCTTGGTGGTCATCTGCGGCTTGCCCTTGCGATCTTTCTGACCGACATCCCAGTCGATGTTGATCTTCGAAGTGTCGGCCAGACCATCGACCAGACCGAATTCAGTCTGCAATACCTGATCGACCGCGCGCACGATAAAGTTGACCACCGGTTCAGGCGTGTACCAGACTCCGCGGGCTTTGCGCTTGCGTGGGTTGTAGGCAGCGAGAAAGGTTTCATAGAAATGCAGAAACGGGTCCTGTTGGCCGGTCAGCTTGCCGAAACCCTGCATGATCTCGGCCACGTTGGTGGCCTGGAACAGCTTGGCCAGATCGTTGATGATCCAGGCGATACGGTCATCCAGATCGTGACCGGCGACATAGCCGAACAGGCTGCGCAAGAAAGGGTTGGATTTGGGCAGCAGCTCCAGCGCTTCCTGACGGCTAAAATCGCTCAAGGTCTGGTCGTGCAGGCGCGCTGCGAACATGCCGTAGGCGATGGTTTCGGCGTAGATATCAGCAAACTCGGGAATACTGATGTCGTGAATGAGATGCTCGCGAAAGGCGTTGTACTGGGCCATCAGCTCGCTATCGCCGTGTTCGTCATCCAGCAGGGCGTTGTGCAATACGTCCTTGATCAACACCGCCTTGCCAGCCATGCGCTGGGCCAGTTCCTTGGGGCTGGTGATGGTCTGCGGACGCTGGCTGATGTAATCCTGCAACTGATGCAGCAGGATGTCGTACTGCTCTGGATAGGGGTGTATCTCCGCCAATGCCTGACCGATTGAAACCGAGGCGATCATGTCACCGTTGCGGAAGAAATCCCAGTCCAGACCATTGCTGTAGATCAGGTTCGGGCAGCCCTGCAGATAGCGCTGTTGCTGCTCCTTGTTGCTGCCATGCAGTCTGCGCAGATCGATGCCGATATCCTTGGCTTCCAGGTAACCGATGACAATGTCATCGCGCTGGATGGCGATATCCGGTGCGCCGTAGGCAACACGTTTGGGTTCGTTGATGATGTCGATGGTGCTGTCGAGCTGGGCAAACAATGCCTCAAATGCCGAGCGATAACTGTGCTCTGTAGCTTTACCCGAATTGTGCGTAACGGTGATGCTGCTGATGAAATCGCTGATCGGCCCCATGTCCTTCCCTGTGTGAAGTTGTGTTGCTGCTAGGCTTTATCATAGCCGGAGCCGAGCGCTGCTACCAGTGGGGGTAGTGGATATGTTGTAACCTGTGGAGATTGACGATGATTGAATAGTAGGATCCGTGGATTGGATCGTAGTTACATACGCTGGGATATCCGACGCTATGGAACAGTAAATATGAAGTGCCGAATTATGGACCAAAGATGCAATTGGCTATAGAGCGAAAAATGAATTGGATATGCATATATAGATATAGTATATAGTATTGAATTGAGAACGGGTAGTTAAAAAATCTCTTTAGTGGCATCGAAATAAATATATATAATAAATAATTGATGTATTTAGCTAATATAGGTGATAAATGAGCGCACGTAAAAAATACCTTAATATATTTGGTGGTATAGATACTTTAGAAGAGAATATATCATGGACAACTGGAGTTTCAAATATGCTTGAGTGGTTGCTCTGGGGCACTAACAATGTACTAGGGATAACGAAAACAAAGTACCGAGACAGGATAATTGAATGGCTAGATGGCGAAGAAGCAATGAAACTTAATATTGTTGAAAGAAAAAAATATATAGCAAAACTCATCAATGATGAGATGGCAATATCTGAACAAAACAGAAGATATGATCGCCCTGGGTCAAGCATTGCATCACCAAGAGAGGCGCTTAGACGAGCAAAATATTTTTCTGAAGACTATTTGAACAAGGAATTTGATATATTTTGGAGTTTGGTGAGTGATAAATACTTAGATGAATTCTATGGAAAATATATCGACTTAAAACAAGGCGGAAAATGGTATACGCATGGGAACAGTGGTATATTTGGATGTAGCACAAAGATTAATGTGATGCAAATGGATAATCTTAGTTATAACCCTGATGCTAAAATACTTGTAGCCAATGAGTTGAAGTTAGGGGGTAAAAAGAACCAAGATCAAATATTAAAATATTCACTTATGTATAAACTATTAATTGAGCGTCAATTCATTAATCAAGATGTCAAATTTATACTAATGTTTTTCAGTGATAAGATTGAAAAAATGAATATTGGTGAGACAATAGAGAAGGAGATTGAATATTGTTATAGTTCATCAAAATCAACTTTAAAAATTGCCTCATCTGATGAGTGTATAGAGATAGCGAAGTCAACAAAATATGTTGCATTGACATGGTGTGACCTGATCGATTTCAACAAAAAGTATTCAGGTAAACTAGATGTTGCTGATCAGCAAGTAGAGCGCAAGCTGATCTGGGGTTTTAATGAAACATTAACCAATAAAGCTTTCATGTCTAAGTAATCTGCTGGCTTATTTCGCTCCTATCAGTTGTGGGGTCTCTAAACTAGCATGATTTCATTTTGTGAGAAAACAGAGACAAACAGTGCTTTCTGATGTCATCTTGTCACTTCAGCTTGATCAAGGGTTCCAGGCATACATTTTTGACATCATCTACAGAAAACATTTTGAAAATGGAGGCTGGCTTACTTAGGGCTAGGCATGATGCCGTTGTAGGAGCCTGTACGCAATCTAAAATGGACAATCCGCAGGATTCGAGGTTGTTCGCGTGCCAGCACGCTCCTACACTACACTGTGGCCAATGCAGGAGCCTGCCTGCAGGCGATTTGGTGGTTGCGCGGGACAGATGAGCTGTGTTCGCCGTCACTGCGGTTTTTTTGCTGAAGATGAAAGATCGACTCCGGTTACCGGTCTGTCTGCTAGGTGTGCTGTCAGAACAGGCGATTCATCTCGGATTTCCATCGTGCTTTGGTCCCCAAACACCTCTGCATCCGTTGTGACTCAAGCTGTGAAGGTTTATCATATTATGTTTTGTGCAAGTTCCAATGTTCGAGGATGCTTATCGTTATGAAAGTCATGGTATTGGTCAAAAGGGTCATTGATTACAACGTCCGTGTGCGGGTAAAGTCTGACGCCAGCGGCGTGGAAACCGATGGCGTGAAGATGAGCATCAACCCGTTTGATGAGATTGCGCTGGAAGAAGCACTGCGCTTGCGCGAGGCCGGGCATGCTGAGCAGGTACTGGTGGTCAGCATGGGCAGCGACGCTTGTCAGCAGCAGCTGCGCACGGCGCTGGCCATGGGCGCCGATCGGGCCATTCAGATCGCTACCGATGCAGCATTGCAGCCATTGCGCGCGGCGCAACTGATCAAGGCGCTGATCGAGCGTGAACAGCCCGGCATGGTGTTGCTGGGCAAGCAGGCGATCGACGATGACAACAACCAGACCGGGCAGATGCTGGCGGCTTTGTGGCAGCGGCCGCAGGCCACCAATGCGGCACAGCTGGAAGTGCAGGGCGACAGCGTGCGCGTCACCCGCGAAGTCGATGATGGATTGCAAGTGCTGGAGCTGGATCTGCCGGCGGTGATCAGCACCGATTTACGCTTGAATACACCGCGTTTCGTGAAGTTGCCGGACATCATGAAAGCCAAGAAGAAGCCGCTGGATGTGGTCCAGGCCAGCGAGCTTGGCGATGCCGATGACAGCCTGGATTTGCACATTGATGACTGGCAAGCCCCACCCAAGCGTGGTGGCGGCATCATGGTCGAGGATGTGGATGCACTGGTCAGCGAGCTGAAAAGCCGCGGCCTGGTCTGAGCGCTAACAGGACAATGATATGAGCAAGATATTGATACTGGCCGAACACGCCGCTGGCAAACTCGCCGCAGCGACTGCCAAGACCGTCAGTTGTGCCCGCGCCATCGCGGAACACAACGGCGCTGACATTGATGTGGTGGTGTTCGGTGACCATGCCGAACAAGTGTCACAGCAGGCTGCATCCTTGCACGGTGTGAGCCGGGTGTTGCAATGCGAGCATGCCGATTTTGCCCAGCCACTGGCGGCGCACCTGGCACCGGAGCTGGCGGCCATGGCGGCAGATTACACACACATTCTTGCGCCTTCCAGCATGTTCGGCAAGGATGTACTGCCGCGCGCTGCAGCGCTGATCGGTGTCAACCAGGTCAGCGAGATCATGCAGGTATTGGGCGAGCGTGAGTTCAAGCGGCCGGTGTACGCCGGTGCCGCGATAATTCGCGTCAGCGTGCCGCCAGACTGCAAAGTTGTGGCCACCGCTCGTACCGCTTCGTGGCCGGCCGCAGACAGTGCCGACGCCACTGCCGAGATCGTCAAGCTGCAAACCCAGGCCGAACATCCACAGCATACCCGCTTTGTCGAAAACACCAATGCGGGCGGTGATGGCCCGGATCTGGCCACCGCCAACATCGTCATTTCCGGTGGTCGTGCGCTGGCCTCCAGCGATAACTTCGCGATGGTTTACCAACTGGCGCAGCAACTCGGCGCGGCAGTTGGCGCTTCGCGTGCGGCGGTGGATGCAGGCTATGTGCCGAATGAGTTGCAGGTCGGACAGACCGGCAAGATTATCGCGCCGGATCTGTACATGTGTTTTGGTATTTCCGGCGCCATTCAGCACATCACTGGCATCAAGGATGCAGGCACCATCGTTGCTGTCAACAAGGATGCCGATGCACCTATTTTCGAAATTGCAGATATCGGCCTGGTCGGCGATTTGTTCGAGGTGATCCCGGCCTTGCAGAAAAAGCTGGCCTGATGCGCTGTCTGTACAACTAAACATGTCAATCCACTCATGAGTCAACAACAAATACTCTGGCAACCCGAGGCTCGGCACATCGCCGCTGCGCGTATCACCCAATTCAGCCAGTTCGTGGCCGAGCGGCATGGCGTGGCGATGATCGATTATCACGATCTGCAGCGCTGGTCGGTACAGGCACCGGCAGCCTTCTGGCAGGCGGTGTGGGATTTTACCGGCGTGGTCGGCGAGCCCGGTACGGGCCCGGTGCTGGTCGATGCTGACAAGATGCCAGGTGCCAGCTGGTTTCCTCAGGCACGGCTGAATTTTGCCGAAAACCTGTTGCGCTATGCCGATTTGCAGCCGCTGCGTGTGGCAGTGTCTTTTGCCAATGAGGCAGGCCAGCGCAAACAACTGACTTTCGCGCAGCTGCTTGAACAGGTCGAATTGATGACCTGCGTGCTGGAGCAGATGGGCGTGGTGGTCGGTGATCGCGTCGCCGGTTACCTGCCTAACCTGCCGGAAACCTTGATTGCAATGCTGGCAACGGCTCGCCTGGGTGCAATCTGGTCATCCTGTTCGCCGGATTTTGGGGTCAATGCGGTATGTGATCGCTTCGGTCAGATCCAGCCGAAAGTGCTGATCGCCGCTGCCGCCTGTCCCTACAATGGTGTGAGTCATGACTGCTCATTGAATATCCATCAAATCAGCCAGCGCATCGACAGCATCGAGCACGTCATCGTGATCCCCTATGTGGCCAAAGACAGTAGCATCGAAGTGGCCATGAGCTTGCCCAATTCACAGTTGTGGGGACACTGCCTGCAGCAGGCCAAAGACCGCGCGGTGCCGGACTATCAGCGTCTGCCATTTGATCATCCACTGTACATCCTGTTTTCATCCGGCACCACCGGGGTGCCCAAATGCATTACGCATGGCGCCGGCGGCACCTTGTTGCAGCATTTGAAGGAGCATCAACTGCATACTGATTTGAGTGGCGATGACAACCTGTTTTATTTCACCACCTGCGGCTGGATGATGTGGAACTGGCTGGTGTCAGCGCTGGCCAGTGGCTGCACGATTACACTGTACGATGGCTCACCGTTTCGGCCTGGACCGGAAGCGCTGTTCGATCTGGTGGATGAGCTGGGCATCACGGTGCTGGGCACCAGCGCCAAATCCATTTCCGGTTGGGAGGGGGTTGGACTAAAACCACGGCAAAGCCATGATCTGTCAAGCCTGCGAGCCATTTTGTCCACCGGTTCGCCATTGTTGCCAGACAGTTTTGATTACGTTTATCGGGATATCAAACAGGACCTGTGCCTGAGTTCGATTTCCGGAGGCACCGATATCGTGTCCTGTTTTGCGCTGGGTTGCACGGTGTTGCCGGTGTATCGTGGCGAACTGCAATGCACCGGTCTGGGCATGCAGGTCGAGATCCGCAATGACGCCGGTGAGGTAGTGCTTGACGAAACCGGCGAACTGACCTGCTCGGCGCCGTTTCCGTGCATGCCAGTGGGCTTCTGGAACGACACTGACGGCAGCCGCTACCAGCAGGCCTATTTTGACAAGTTTCCCGGTATCTGGTCGCACGGTGATTTTGCCCGCATTAACGAGCACGGCGGCGTCATCATTTATGGCCGTTCCGATGCCACCTTGAATCCCGGTGGCGTGCGCATCGGCACCGCCGAGATTTATCGCCAGGTGGAGACGCTGCCGGAGATTGCCGAAGCGCTGTGTATTGGCCAGCAGTGGGAATATGACGAACGCATTGTTCTGTTCGTAACAATGGCAGACGACCACAGTTTGACCGGTGATCTGAAAAACCGTATCCGCAGAACCGTGCGGGCCAACACCAGTCCACGCCATGTGCCGGCCAAGATTATCGCCGTGGACGATTTGCCGCGCACCATCAGCGGCAAGCTCAGCGAGATCGCGGTGCGCGATGTGGTGCATGGCCGCGAAGTCAAAAACACCGATGCTCTGGCCAATCCGGAGTCGCTACGACTGTTTCAGAATCTGCCAGATCTGCAAGATTAATTGCAGCTGCGCTTCGATTCGGCATGCTTATTTGCATCGACCCAGCGTCGACCAGCCCAGACACCAACGCTGAACTGCTGCTGGCAGACATCCGGCTGCGACGGCAACCCGATGCCGCAGTCTGGAGCTTGCCACTGCCACTGCTGACCGACCCGGCCTGCCAGGAGCGCTGGGTGGTCGCCGATCAGATCCAGACCAGCAGCGTCAGTGCTACCAGCTGGCAACTGCAGCATCGCTACAATCAGCATCTGGCTTGCACTTGGCTGCGGTTTGAAGTACCGACCAACGGCGATTATGGAGAGCGCATGCGCTGGGCCTACACTGAGATGCTAGGTCATTTGCGCAACAGCAACCACCAACAATTACTGAAGATCTGGCATTACCTGCCGGAGATCAATACCGGTGCAGGCGATGCTGAGCATTATCGGCATTTCTGCCTTGGTCGCGAACAGGCGCTGACTCAGCTGGCCGTGCCCAGACCGATGCCGGCAGCAACCGCGATCGGCATCCCCGCCCACCCTGAGCAGCAGACCAGTGGCTCTGTTGCAGCGGTGTTTTATTGGTTGTCCAGTACCCTGGCGCCGATGAATGTCGAGAACCCGCGCCAGACCAGTGCCTGGGAGTACCCCATTCAATATGGGCCGGCCAGTCCCAATTTTTCCCGCGCCAGCCGCCTTGATCTGGATGCCCGCAACAGCCTGCTGCTGTTGTCAGGAACCGCCAGCGTGACCGGACATGCGACCGCCTATCCTGATGACTGTGCCGCCCAGACTGATGAAATGCTGTTGAATCTGCACAGCCTGGTGACGGCAGCCGGTATGCCTTACCATCCCGAGAAATTGTGTCTGCGTATCTACCTGCGTCGGCCTGCTGATTGGCCGCTGGTGTTGGGCAAAATGCAGGCTGCCGGGTTTCGGCGGCAGCAGCTACAAGCGCTGCACGGCGATATCTGTCGCCGTGATCTGCTGGTGGAGCTGGATGGCTTTACCCGGCAGGCCAGGCTTTGATCAGTGGCTGTGTGCCGAGTGGGCGAGTTAGCCCACCTGTTTCATGAAGTGTTCAAGCAGCAGGGCGAAGCTGGCCCGGCTTGATGCATCTGCTTGATGCAGCTGCGATCGTGCATGGCTCGGCCACCCGGAACGGCTGTGCCGTCCGGGGGCGGATTGTGATCAGTGCAGATCCAATTCCTGTCGAGTGTCCATCACCAGACCATCTTCAGTGATGCGCAGGCTGCTGAAATTCTGTCCCAGATTATCAATGTACTGGAGGTTCTTGCGTAGCATTTCCTGCGTGCGCTGCAGCTCCTCATAAGCTTCCGGATTGTCAGCTTCCTCTGTTGATTCCAGCTCCATGGCCTGCTGCATGGCATCGTTCAGCAGCTGATGGTAGCGTTGTCCATCAATGCCAGCGGTGAGCAGTGTGTCGGCCACGGCATTGCGGCCTGCAAGCATGTCGCTGAGCCCCGCCGTGCTGTTGTCACCGTAGCTGATGCCGATGGCTTTTTCTGTCAGCGCAGCATACACCGGCTGCTGCAACATGCCCAATTCCGGTACATCGATCACCTGTGGCGCAGCACCCGGCTGCAGATCCACGCCGTTGAGCTGCGGCAGAAACATCTGGCCCATGCCGAGCAGCATCTGCGCGTTGTCAGTGTACAGCGCGAAGCTGGCATCGAGCTTATCGAGCATGGCCGCGGTATCGAAATGATCATCTGAGAAATTGATGCTGCCGATATCAGAAACCTGCATGGCGAAGCCGGTCAGGTTGCCCACGAACGGCGGGAGCGTCGTATTGGTGGCATCCACCAGCTCTTGTGCAGCGTCATTGAAATACTGCATTGGTTCACATTCGAATGGATCGGCCAGCGCAGTCTCGGCCATGGTTCGCACCGCCTTGATACTGTTGCCGACACTGATGTTCATTGCCATGTTGAACAGACCGCCGGGGTCATTGCCGATCGGTGCATCCCCCAGCATGGCCTGTACGAATTCCCGAGTACGCTGGTCCAGTGCTGTGACCAGACGCGAGCTGTAAGCCTGTTTGCTGAACTCGGTCATGCCGAAACTGATTTGTGGTACACGGCTGAGCAGGTCATTTATTTCCGCCACGCACACAGGATTCTGCACCAACGCCAGCATGTCCTGCAGGCCATCATCGTTAGTGCTGTCGGCCACGGCCGACAGCATGGTGTGGGTCTGGCTGCTGGTATCGGTAAGTACCTTGAACACGGCTGTGGGCTTGAAAAAGCCGCTGCCGATATCGGCGAAACCGTATTTTTTGTTCATCTGGGTGACGGTCGCGTTTGCCATTGGCAAGCTTGGGTACTGGTTGCCAAACACCATCGGCAGCAACGCTGCAGCGGTCGCATCCGGCAATAGGGTCGTGGTCAGTCGATCGCCGCTGATGCTCCAGTACATGCCAACCGGGATAGCGTCTGCATCACCGTGCACGGCGTTGACCGGATTGCCGTCCACATCGACCACACCGGCGGTCAGCTCCAGTTCATCCACGGCATCGAAAATCACCGCTTCCAGTTTGGCCTGATCAGCTACTGGCTGGCTGATCACCGGGAACAGCTCCAGCGCGTAGATCATGCCCTGGCCCTCGGTAGCCAGCCCGGTTTTTTGTTGCCATTGCTGTGGCGATCCAATATCGGCAAGAAACTTTAGCAGTTTTTCCTGCAGTCTGAGGATATGGAGTCTCTGGTCATCTTCCAGCTGTTCTTCCAACTCATCCGACAACAGCGGATCGCTGGCGATATGCTGCATGGCATCATTGATCGGCACGACCATCTGCTGCCAGATAAACTCCTGCAGTTCCGGGTCTATATTGTCAATGTTGGTGATGAAGTAGGCGGTATCGGCCGACACCCGGGCATACGGATCGCCGCCGGCAGCGCCGATATCGGACTCATCCTTGCCACAAGCTGCCAGCAGCAGCACGGCAGCCAATAAGGGGAAGACGCGTAGTTTTGACATGATTTTTATCCTCTAGTGTTTTACAACACTATAACACCTATTTCGTTTATTGCAATGTCCTGTGTATGCCATTGGTCATGACCGGCGCTGAGCACGCGCTGACATGACATTTCCCGGCAACGCTAGCTCACTTGCTAACTTTATCCCGGATTGTGGCTCGTTTCCATGCTCCCTCATACCTCGTTCCCATGCTCCCGCGTGGGGGAGTTGCGGCCCATGCACAGCATTTGCCTCGTTCCCATGCTCCTGCGTGGGAACGTTTCGGTCCTTGCACAGCATTTGTCTCGTTCCCATGCTCCTGCGTGGGAACGTTTCGGCTCAGGCATTCCCACGCCGGAGCATGGGAACGAGATGAAGCCGCGCACGACCATGCCATGACAACAAATTGAGCAAACTACAGCGTCTTGACCCCGGCGATCAGCTCCTGGGCCATCTTCTGCGCGTCGCCGAACAGCATCTTGGTGTTGTCGGCCACAAACAGCGCATTCTCGATACCGGCAAAGCCGGTACCGCGACCACGCTTGATGACGATCACGTTTTTGGCCTGATCGACATTCAGAATCGGCATGCCATAAATCGGGCTGGCGGTGTCGTCGCGTGCGGCCGGGTTGACCACATCGTTGGCACCGATCACCAGCGCCACATCGGCCTGAGAAAAGGAGTCATTGATGTCTTCCATGTCTTCGATCAGATCATACGGCACGCCAGCCTCAGCCAACAGCACGTTCATGTGCCCGGGCATGCGCCCGGCCACCGGATGAATGGCAAACTTGACGCGCACACCGCGCTTGCGCAGGATCTGGGTCAGCTCCCAGATGCGGTGCTGAGCCTGGGCCACGGCCATGCCGTAGCCGGGTACGATAATGACGGTCTCGGCGTAGGTCATCAAAATGGCACCATCGACCGCTTCGATGGCGGTCATGCTGCCGTCACCACCAGCGACAGCAGCGCCATCATCGCCAGTACCAAAACCGGCGAACAGCACGTTAGACAGCGGCCGATTCATGGCCCGGGCCATCAACTGCGTGAGCATGGTGCCGGCAGCGCCGACCACTACGCCAGCGATCATCATCGCCGGAATGTCCAATACATAGCCTTCCAGGCCCACCGCCAGGCCGGTCAGCGCGTTATACAGTGAAATCACTACCGGCATGTCGGCACCACCGATAGGCAGTGTCATCAGCACGCCAAAAATAAGTGCCATGACAAAGAACGCCAGAATCAGCATGGGTGCTGACAGCCCCGCTGTCTGCATGCCTGTGATGAGCATGAATCCGGCGATCAGCGTCAACGCGAACAGCAACAGGTTGACCCACTGCTGACCGGGGAAGCGCCAGTTTTTCTTCATCCAGCCTTGCAGCTTGGCAAACGCGACCAGCGAACCGGAAAACGCCACCGCGCCAATCAACGCCCCACTGCCGGCAATGCCCGCCAGCAGCAGACTGACCTCATGGCCACCCTGGACGCGCAGCAGTTCGACCGCCGCAATGGCTGCCGCTGAGCCACCACCCATGCCGTTGTAGAGTGCAATCATCTGCGGCATATCGGTCATCGGCACACGTTTGGCGCTGACCAGTGCCAGCACACCACTGATGGCGATGGCAATGATCATGAGCAGGTAATTGCCCATGACCTCTGGATGCACGAAGCTGACCAGCACCGCCAGCGCCATGCCCAGACCTGCCAGCACGATGCCACGCCGGGCCGTCACCGGGCTGCTCATGGCCCGCAGTCCCAGGATCAGCACCAGTGCGGCGATAAAATAAGCACCGGGAATCAGGGCATTGTCCATCCACGCGCTCATGCCGACTGCTCCTCATCATCGTCAATGGCAGCACGTTTTTGTTGCTGATCGCTGCGCTTGAACATCTGCAGCATACGTTCGGTGACGACGTAGCCGCCAACCACATTGCCGGCGCCCAGAAACACGGCGACAAAGCCGATGGTCTGTTCCAGCGGGGTATGGGCCTGGCCCAGCGCCACCATCGCACCGACCAGCACGATGCCATGAATGAAGTTGGAGCCGGACATCAACGGCGTATGCAGTACCGCAGGTACCTTGGAAATCAGCTCATAACCGGCCACAGCTGCCAGCATCACCACGTACAAAGTCAGAAAGCCTTGCATCATCCATTCTCCTTGTCGGCATACAGTTTGTGCACGATCCGGCCGTCCTTGCTCAGCAGACAACCGGCAATGACTTCATCGTCCAGCTGCGGGGCAACACTGCCGTCCTCAGCGAACACCAGCTTCAGCAATTCCAGCAGATTACGGGCGTACATTTCGCTGGCGTGCAGCGGTGCCCGGCTGGGCAGATTGAGCACACCGGCGATGGCCACGCCATTGACAACAATGGTTTCGCCGCGTTGGGTCAACTCGCAGTTGCCGCCGGTTTCAGCCGCCAGGTCAATGATCACCGCGCCAGACTGCATGCCGTCAACCATGGCCTTGGTGATGATTTTGGGGGCCGGACGGCCGGGAATGGCAGCGGTGCTGATGACCACATCGGCCATGGCCAGATGTTTGGCCAGTGCGTCAGCCTGCTGCTGCTTTTCGGCATCGGTCAGATCCCGGGCATAACCGCCCTCGGTCTCGGCATCGACCCCGGTATCAATCATGCGTGCACCCAGCGACTGCACCTGCTCGCGTGCAGCAGCACGGATGTCATAAGCTTCTACCTGGGCGCCGAGTCGGCGACAGGTGGCAATGGCCTGCAAGCCGGCCACACCGGCACCGATAATGACCACCTTGGCCGGACGCAGGGTGCCGGCGGCGGTGGTGAGCATGGGAAACACCCGCGGACACAGATCAGCACCAATCAGGGCGGCCTGATAACCGGCAATCGTGGCCTGCGAGGACAGCACATCCATGCTCTGTGCACGGCTGATGCGCGGCACCAGTTCCATGCCCAGGGCCAGGTGCTTGCCGGCACGCAATTCCGCCAGCAGATGATCATGCAGGCCCGGCAGCATCTGCCCGATCAGGGTGCGACCGGATGCCAATTGTTTGAGGGTGGCAGACGCTGGCGGATTGATCCACAGCAGACAGTCGCAGCCTGCCAGTGTGGCTGCGGCATCGTCGAGCACGCTGGCACCGGCATCCTGATAAGCCTGATCATTGAAACCGGCCTCGGTGCCGGCCTCGCGCTGCACCTGTAACCGATGTCCCTGAGCAATCAGTTTCTTGCAGCTGGGTGGATCCAGCGCCACGCGCCGTTCTCCGCTGCCATGTTCTTTAAGGATGGCGA
>JAJFKZ010000007.1 GCA_021772955.1 Gammaproteobacteria bacterium
CGTATAAGATAGTAATCAATTACTATCTTATACGAGGAAATGATGCCCACCCGCAGCAAAAATCTTCCGGCAGAAAAGCGCCGCGCTGTCACCGTTGAGTCAGTCGTGGCGCTTGCCGGCAGGCAAAACCCCAGCGAAATCACCACGGCGGACATCGCCAAGCACATGCACGTCACCCAAGGTGCGCTGTTTCGGCACTTTCCCAACAAGGAGGCCATCTGGCAGTCGGTCATGGAGTGGGTGGCTGAGCGTTTGCTGGCCCGAATTAACCGATCTGCGCAAGGTGTTGAGTTGACCGTGGATGCCTTGCAGGCGATGTTCATGACGCACATCGAGTTCGTGGCCGAACATCCAGGTGTGCCCAGAATGATGTTTGGTGAACTTCAGCGTGCCGAATCCACGCCGGCCAAGCGCATGGTACAAACCATGCTTCAGCATTACCGGCAGCGCCTGCAGCACCTGCTAGAAACGGGCAAGGCCAATGGCGAATTAGCTCCGTCACTTGACAGTGACGCTGCGGCCACACTGTTCATCGGCACGATTCAGGGGCTGGTCATGCAGGCTCTGCTGCTCGGTGATGTCGCCCATATGCGCCAGGCGGCATCCGGCGTCTTTGCAATTTACCGGCGCGGTATTGAGAACACTGGATGAAATCCCGGCTCTCGAAATTCTTACTTTTCCATACACTTGACTAAGGAGACAAACCATGTCCAGCACTAATTTCCACGAACGGTTTGAAGATCTTTCGCCCGCAACGCGCGATATGCATCGCGCCATTGTTTCGTTGATGGAAGAACTTGAGGCAATCGACTGGTACAACCAGCGCTGTGATGCCTGCGACGACGAAGCGCTCAAGGCCATCCTGGCGCATAACCGCGACGAAGAGAAGGAGCATGCGGCCATGCTGCTCGAGTGGATCCGACGTCGGGATCCGGTCTTTTCCGGACAGCTCAAGGAATACCAATTCACCGAGCAACCGATCGCCCACGACTGAACGCCGCTGGTGTTTTAACCACAACGAATCGCCGGCAACTGTTCAGACAAGCCAGGATGAAGCGGACATGACAACAAACGGAAAACGCGTTATCTGGATCCGGGTGATTGCCCTGATCACCATTAGTTTCGGCCTGCTGACCATCAAGGAAGGCGGTGCAGTCTTGTTCTTTAATGGGCCAGCTAGTGCTCTGGTTCAATTTTGTGGCGGGATTTGCCTACCTCATTGCTGGTGTCGGGCTGTGGCTGCTTCGGTATTGGGCGGTGCGGCTGGCCATTACCATCGCCGCAACAACGGCGCTCACGTTCGCGGCATTTGGCGCCCACGTGACCTTGGGCGGTGCCTGGGAACAACGCACGTTGATTGCAATGAGCCTGCGTACCTTGGTGTGGGCAGGTATAGCGATGGTGGCCTGGCGTCTGTTGGCGCCCCGAACTTCCGAAGGTGATACGCAATGAACATGACTTTTCTCGGCGCGGCGCGCGAGGTAACCGGCTCGTGCTTTCTGGTGGAGACAGCGGAAACCCGCTTCTTGGTCGACTGTGGCATGATCCAAGGTGGCCGCGAGGCCGCGGCCCGCAATCGCAAGCCGTTTGCTTTTGATCCGGAAACCATCGACTTCGTGCTGCTGACCCACGCGCACATCGACCACAGTGGATTGCTGCCCAAGCTCACCCGTGCCGGCTTCCGCGGCCCGATCCATACTACCGCCGCGACCGTCGAGTTGCTCGAGGTGATGTTGCCCGACAGCGCGCATATCCAGGAGCGTGATGCCGAGCGCGCACAGCGTTACGCCAAATCCTCACGTAACACGAAGAGTGATACGCTGACACCGCTGTATTCACTCAAGGACGTGGACGCATGCCTGCAGCAAATGCAGCCGGTCGACTACGACCAGGAACTTGTGCCCGGGACCGGAGTGCGCTGCCGCTTCCGCGATGCGGGCCACATTCTCGGCTCCGCCATCATCGAGGTCTGGGTCACAGAAAATGGTCACACCACCAAGCTCGTATTCAGTGGCGACCTCGGCCAGCCGGGGCGCCCGATCGTCAGGGATCCGACCCAGATCGATGATGCCGACATTCTGGTCATCGAATCGACCTACGGCAACCGCGCGCACAAGAATCTGGCCGCGACCGAGGACGAACTGGTCGCGATTGTCGAACGCACCCTCGAACACGGCAATGTGATCGTCCCCGCATTCGCCGTTGGCCGCACCCAGGAAATCATCTACCACCTGCACCGACTCACCCGCGAAGGGCACTTTTCAGGGCTGAAGATATTTGTCGATTCGCCTATGGCCACTGCGGTCACACGGATCACGCAGCAACACATGGAACTGTTCGATGACAATGCCAGGGACCTTGCCGGCTGGTACGCAATAGGCAAAAACCTGCCCTTTCTTCACTTTACCGAGAGCGTGGAGGAATCCATGGCTCTGAACCAGGTCCACACAGGCGCCATCATCATTTCCGCCAGCGGCATGTGCACGGCCGGTCGCATCAAGCATCACTTGCGTCACAACCTGCCGCGGCGCGAATGCAGCGTGCTGATCACCGGATTCCAGGCCCAGAGCACGCTGGGCCGGAGGCTGGTCGACGGTGCCAAACGGGTGCGGATTTTTGGCCACGACATCCCGGTGCGTGCCACAATCCACACCGTCGGTGGGCTCTCGGCGCACGCGGATCAACCAGCCTTGCTGGACTGGGTTGCGAATTTCCGCAAACCGCCCGCGCAAACCTTTGTGGTGCACGGTGAGGAGACGGCGGCGCTCGCTTTCGCCGATCGCCTGCACACAGAGCGGGGATGGGACGTAACGGTGCCAGAGTCCGGCCAGCGTGTGCAATGCCATTTCGGAGCGGCGTCGACATGCGCCTGAAGCGTATCAAGTCGGCACAATGGCAGGCGGGGCGGAAACCTCAGCACCGCAACCCTGCTGAACAAGTATTGCGACTGGGAGCCCAACCATGAAAACCCCAAAACCTCTCACCGGCAAAATCCGCTGGATCGTGATCGCCATCGTCGCGATCACCATTGGTGGCCTGCTGTCGTTCTGGTTGCTGCGCGATAACAGCAATCACGATGTGTTGCGCCTGCATGGCAACGTCGACATCCGCGAAGTGGAACTGTCCTTCCGCCAGCCCGGCCGCGTGGCCGATATGAGCTTCGATGAAGGCGACAGCGTCAGTGCGGGCGAGGTGATGGCGCGGCTCGATGCCGAACCGTATCGCGACAAGGTGGCGGCAGCGAAGGCCGAGCTCGGCGCGGCGAAGGCCGAACTGGACAAGCTGCGCAGCGGCAACCGCCCGCAGGAAATCGACCAGGCCCGGGAGCGTGTGCACCAGACGCAGGCGACCGCCCATGAAGCCAAGCTCAACTACGAACGCGAGAACTCCCTGCTCGAATCGGCCGCGACCAGCCAACGGACGGTCGATGCCGCGCGTGCTACGCTTGATCAGGCCGCAGCGAACCTGGCCGCAGCCAGAGCGGCCCTGTCGCTGGCCACGGCCGGATTCCGCAGCGAGGACATCGCCATCGGCGAGGCGCGGGTGGCCGCAACCGAGGCGGCGCTGGCCCAGGCGCACACTGCTTTGGCCGACACCGAGCTTGTGGCACCCAATGACGCCACCGTGATTGCGCGGGTGCGCGAGCCGGGCAGCATGGTGGCCAGCAATACGCCGGTGTACTCCTTGAGCCTGCGTGATCCAGTGTATGTGCGCGTCTACGTCAGCGAGCCGGACCTTGGCCGCATTGCGCCGGGCGCAAAGGTGCTGGTGTACACCGATTCTTCAACCAAGGCCTACCACGGCCAGATCGGCTTCATCTCGCCACGTGCGGAGTTCACGCCGAAGACGGTGGAGACCACCGATCTGCGCACCGACCTCGTCTATCGGCTGCGCGTGGTAGTCACCGATGCCGATCTGGCCCTGCGCCAGGGCATGCCGGTGACCGTCGATGTCAACATCAACCCGTCGCACGACCAGTCCGCCAGCGAACAATAAGATGAGCGCGCACGCCACGACCGTCAGCGGACACAGGCGTGACCAGGGCGTCGCAGTCGTCATCGACAACGTGGCCAAGCATTTCGGCGAGGTCAAGGCCCTGCGCGGTTTCAGCGCCGACATCCGCTACGGTCGCCTCACCGGTCTGGTCGGGCCCGATGGTGCCGGCAAGACCACGCTGATGCGGATCATGACAGGACTGCTGGTGCCGAATGGGGGCCGGGTGTCGTTGGCCGGCTTCGACGTGGTTGCGGACAACGATGCCATTCACATCGCCAGTGGCTATATGCCGCAGCGCTTCGGCCTTTACGAAGATCTGTCGGTGATGGAGAACATGCGCCTGTACGCGCAGTTGCGTGGCATGGATGCCGATCAACACGCCGACATCTTCGCCAGCCTGCTCGACTTCACCCGGCTCGGGCCGTTCACCACGCGCTTGGCTGGCAAGCTCTCCGGTGGCATGAAACAGAAGCTGGGGCTGGCCTGTGCGCTGATGGCCAAACCCAGGGTGTTGTTGCTGGACGAGCCCAGCGTTGGCGTCGATCCGGTCAGCCGCCAGGATCTGTGGCGCATGGTGCAGGCGTTGACCGACGATGGCATGGCCGTGGTCTGGTCAACGGCCTACCTCGACGAGGCCGAGCGCTGCGAAAGCGTGCTGCTGCTCAACGAAGGCAAACTCGAGTTCGACGGTGCGCCGCAGGAGCTCACTGATCGCCTGAAGCAGCGCAGCTTCCGCCTGACCGGCGTCAGCGACGAACGCCGCGCCGTATTGTCGCAGGCATTGGAACTGCCCACCGTCGGTGACGGCGTGATCCAGGGCGATGCTGTACGTGTGGTATTGCGTGAGGATGCCGGACGCGAAGAGATCGATGCACTGGCTGGCGAGGTTGGCGCGCAACTCGAACCCGTACAGCCACGCTTCGAGGACGCGTTCATCGATCTGCTCGGTGGTGGCCCGGGCGGCACCTCGGCGCTGGCCGAGCGCATGCATGTTGTCGAACTCGATTCGGACATCGCAGTGTCGTGCCAGGATCTGAGCAAACACTTTGGCGACTTCATCGCCACCGACGCGGTCAGCTTCGAAGTCCACAAGGGTGAGATCTTCGGCCTGCTCGGACCCAACGGCGCTGGCAAGTCGACCACCTTCAAGATGCTGTGCGGTTTGTTGAAACCAACCGAAGGTGAGGCGCACGTGGTCGGACTCGACCTGCGCAATGCCACGGGCGCGGCCAAGAGTCAGCTTGGCTACATGGCGCAGAAATTTTCCCTGTACGGGCTGCTGTCGGTGCGGCAGAACCTCGAATTCTCCGCCGGGGTGTACGGGTTGGAGGGCGCGGCCAAGCGCCAGCGCATCGGCGAGATGATCGAGACCTTCGACTTGAAGCAATACCTCAGCACCTCGCCGGATTCGCTGCCACTGGGCTACAAGCAACGCCTGGCGCTGGCCTGTGCGCTGATGCACCGCCCGCCGGTGTTATTTCTCGACGAACCGACCTCGGGAGTCGATCCGATCACCCGGCGCGAGTTCTGGACCCACATCAACGGCCTGGCGCGCAAGGGTGTGACGGTCATGGTCACCACCCACTTCATGGACGAGGCCGAGTATTGCGACCGCGTGGCGATGATGTACCGCGCCAGGCTGATCGCGCTGGACACGCCCGACGCGCTGAAGCGTGCATCCAGGAGTGACGACAATCCCGACCCGACCATGGAGGACGCCTTCATCCATCTGGTCGAGTCGGCGGAACTGGACGACGCGGCGGATGCAACCGCGAAGGCCGCCGCATGAGCCACGAAATTATCGAGGTACACACCGGCGCCGCACCCGGAGGCCAGACCAATCAGGCGCGGGCCAGTCGCCGATTCGACCGGCGGCGCCTGCTCGCGCTGGTGCGCAAGGAAAGTCTGCAAGCGATCCGTGATCCGTCCACCATCCTGATCGCCTTCGTGCTGCCCGTGGTGCTGCTGTTCCTGTTCGCATACGCCGTGTCACTGGATGTGCGCGAGGTGCGTATCGGTGTGGTGCTGGAATCCGATGGCGCTGCCGCGCAGTCACTGGCTGCCGCGTTCGCCGGTACCCGCTACCTGAAGGTGACACCGGCACGTGATCGCCGCGAGGTCGCCGAGCAGGTGGTGTCCGGCACGCTGCGCGGCTTCGTCGTCATTCCGCAGGATTTTGAACGCCGGCTGGCATCGCAGTTGCCGCAGCCGCTGGTGCAGGTAATCACCGATGGCTCGCAGCCCAACACAGCTAATTTTGTCGCCAACTATGCCCAGGGGGTAGTGCAGACCTGGGCCGCGGGGCGAAGTGTCAGCGCACCGGCAGCGGCGATCCAACTGGAACCACGCTACTGGTTCAACGCCGAACTCGAAAGCCGTCGGGCGCTGGTGCCCGGCGCAATTGCCATTGTGATGACGATCATCGGCACCATGCTCACGGCGCTGGTGGTCGCGCGCGAGTGGGAGCGCGGCACCATGGAAGCCGTCCTGTCGACACCGGCTTCGGTCATCGAAATCCTGATTGGCAAACTGCTGCCCTACTTCGCGCTCGGCATGATCGCCACACTGGCTTCGGCGGCGCTTGCCGTGTTTGTGTTCGATGTGCCGTTACGCGGTTCGCTGCTGGCACTGCTGACACTGTCGGCGGTGTTCCTGATTCCCGCGCTGGGTCAGGGGCTGCTGATTTCGGCTATCACCAGGAACCAGTTCCTGGCCTCGCAGCTCGCACTGTTCTCGGGCTTCCTGCCGTCATTCCTGCTGTCGGGTTTTTTGTTCGAGATCGACGCCATGCCGCTGCCAATCCAGGCCATCACCTACCTGATCCCGGCGCGTTATTTCGTGTCCTCGTTGCAGACGGTATTTTTGGCCGGCGACGTCTGGTCGGTGTTCATTCCGAATCTGGCGGCGATGGCTGCGATTGGCGTGCTGTTCTTTGTGATCGCCAAGCGCAAGACCCGCAAAAACCTGGAGGCCTGAGTGATGCGGCGGCTGTTCAACACTTTCTTCAATGCCCGCCTCCGGGCGCAGATGGTCAAGGAGCTGCTCAGCATCCTGCGCGATCCCCGCAGCCGCATGGTGGTGTTCGTGCCGCCATTGATGCAACTGCTGGTGTTCACCTTCGCCACCACCCTGGAAGTGCGCAATGCCCATATCGCTGTGCTCGACCGCGATGCCGGTCACTGGTCACATGAACTGGTGGCACGCGTTGCCGCGGCCGATTTTGTCAGCCAGGTGCACACGGTGCACAGTCGCGATGAATTGCGCGAATTGATTGATGGACGCAAGGTCATCGCCGGACTCAACATGGATGCGAACTTCTCGCGCGATATTGCTGCCGGCGACACCGGCACCGTGCAGGTCATCGTCGATGGCCGACGCAGCAATGCCGGTCAGATCACGGTTGGCTATCTCAACGCCATTGCAGCGGAGGTGGGTAGCGCGGCCAGGAAAGAGCCGCAGCGCGCATCTCCGATTGTCGTTCGCCACTGGTTCAACCCCAACCTGATCTACCGTTGGTTCGTGGTGCCGGCCCTGTCGGGCATCCTGGTCTTCTTCAGCGCACTGATGATCACGTCATTGTCGATTGCCCGCGAGCGCGAGCTGGGTACTTTCGACCAGTTGCTGGTTTCGCCCACCAGCACACTGGAAATCATCGTTGCCAAGACTGCACCCGCACTTGCCATCGGTGCCGTGCTGGGATTGATGATGATTGCCGCGGCGGCGTTCCTGTTCGGCGTACCTTTTACCGGCTCGTTCTGGCTACTGCTGCCTAGCCTGTTGCTGTTCATCCTGTCGGTGGTGGGCATCGGCCTGATGATCTCGTCGGTCTCGGCAACGCAACAACAGGCCATCCTTGGCAGCTTCGCCATCGGCGTGCCAGCTGTACTGATGTCGGGTTTTGCCACCCCGGTGGAGAACATGCCGGTGGTGCTGCAATGGATGGCGCAGGCCATCCCGCTCAAGCATTTTCTGGTCACCGTCGAAGGCACCTTCCTCAAGGCGATGCCGGCATCCGACATTATTGCCAACACCTGGCCACTGGCGGTGATCGCGCTGATCACGTTGACGTTGGCCACATTACTTGTCCGCGGCCGCCTGCAATGAGCCCGCTGCATTGGGCAAAAACAATTCTTGCAGGAGTTGTCATGCAAACCGCACTAACCCGCATATTTCATGAAGGCGGACAGTTACTGGTCATATTTTACGAATAAACAAGGCGATAGCAATGAATTTATGCGTTGTGGAGTGGTTACGATTTGTCCTGTTCGAGTTCAGGCCAAATCTGGCGTTGCATCTCGAACGATCACCCTTGAAGCATAGCTACGGCTATGCTTCTGCGGGCGATCGTCCAAGCTGCTTAGCCAGTTTCGCCCTGCTCCTCGAACCCTTCATGAAAAATGCGGGCTAACACGGAGTACCAAACATGAATGATTCTGACCAGCGCAAGGGTTTGCGCGAGGCAATTCTGAACGGACCGGCCTATCGACTGGCACACGAAGATATCGAATTCCTGGAGCAGGACGACCTGCGTCCCTTACGCATGCAACTGGAACTGCTCAAGCCTGAACAAGGCCTGCGCAAGCAGGGCATAGAATCAACGGTTGTGGTGTTCGGCAGTGCTCGCGTCGTGTCCCTGGAAGAAGCGCAGGCAAGCATGGCCGACTGCGATACACAAACCACCAACGGGTGCTCGAAGTCGCAGCTGAAACAGGCACGTGCTACAGCCAGGCGACAATTGGCCCAGGCCCACTACTACGAGGAAGCACGCCGTTTCTCGGAACTGATTTCGCGGTACTTTCAATGTGCGCAACGGCGTGATTTCGTCGTCGTCACCGGCGGCGGGCCAGGCATCATGGAAGCAGCCAACCGGGGGGCATTCGATGCTGGTGCGCGTTCAATTGGGTTGAATATCACCCTGCCGCACGAACAGGTCCCCAACCCTTTCATCACCCCGGAGCTGGCGTTTCGCTTTCACTATTTTGCGCTGCGCAAAATGCATTTTCTGCTGCGCGCCAGGGCCTTGGTTGCTTTCCCCGGCGGCTACGGCACACTGGATGAACTGTTTGAGGTTCTTACCCTCGTACAGACCCAAAAAATGCCCCGTTTACCGGTTGTCCTGGTAGGTACAGATTTCTGGAGTCGGGTGATCGATTTTGACTACCTGGTGAAAGAGCAATTCATCGCCGCGCAGGATGCCGAGCTCTTTGTGCGCGTGGACACGGCCGAGCAGATCATCACCGTGATACAAGATTTTTATGGTGGGCGACCTCCCGGTCAGACTACTGGTGCATGATGACGCACCAAGATAAGGCAGCCAGGAACCGGCTCGTATGGGCCCTTGCGGTCCGTGCGGCAACAACGACTTCAGTTCGGTGCTGCTGAGAGTTGTGTTCTGAGAGTATGGCTGCCACGATTTATCCGTTCACCCATTGATACATGGACAGACAATGAAATTATTCCGTTCTTCCCGAATCCTCACCGCGTCCAGTTACCACCCCGAATAGTTCAGCATTCAGGCCGGGTGCCAATCATGTATTCGAATTAACCCGGCAGTTTACTGTACAAGTGACCGACACATTGGCCAGTTTGTTGTTGCACGCGATTCAAAAACGCGACGATGTCAACTCGACATCCGCCTGCGCCCATACTGCATCGAAATGATCTTGTAACTGCTCTGCTTCAGCTGTTTTGTCTTGCGCTGTCAGGCTCTGGATCAATCCGAACATGGACCAGCCGTTGTGCTTGTATATTTCCAGATCGCGACGGAAAACCGCTTCAGCACCGGCTGCGTCCCCCGCCAGCAGCATGGCCTGGCCCAGCGACTGACGGGTCGGGTAGTACCAGAACGGCGGTTCGGTATACGGCAGGGCATCCTGTGTAGTGACCGCACGCTGAAAGTGCACAACCGCTACGGCAGGGTCACTTTCCGCCAACGCAATTTCCCCCTGCACCAATTCATCCGCAATCAGCAACAGCTGGCTGGCAGGGTAGTCCACCGTATCGAGAAAATGCACCTTGGCCGATTCACGCAACGGCACCAGAGCCGCATACTCTGCATTGGCCGCAGTCAGGTCGCCCTGGCGTGCATGTGCTGTGGCGCGAACGTAATGCCAGATGGCATTGGAGTATTCCAGTTCTGCAGGCGGCTGAGGCTCCTGCAGCACGTCCTGCCAGCGCCCGAACTGGGTCAGTGCCAGCAAGGGGATGGTATGAAAGAACTCCACCGACGGAAATTCATGGATCATCTCCAGACGAACATTGGCCGCGACTCTGCGTGCCGCCGCGATGGCTACTTCGCTGCGCCCTTCCATGCTCGATGCCGCCCACAGGAAGTGAATGTTATGCGGGTAATACAGCGCCGGATAAAAACCCTGGGCATTGCATTGGGCGATATAGGCTTCGTCTACCGACGCGGCGCGTACATTGGCTTGCGAAGCGTCGTGGTAGCGCCCCACACGCCAGTAAATATGGGCCGGCATATGCACCAGGTGACCGGCGCCGGGGACCAGATTGGCCAGGGTGTCGGCGGCCACTTCAGCGCGCTCCGGAGCGGCAGAGGCCTCCACTGCATGAATGTACAGATGCAGGGCCAGCGGATGTTCGGGTGATCTGTGCAACACGGTTTCCAGCGCGGTAATCACTTCCACCGTGTGTGGCTTGGGCTGGTTCGGGTCCAGCCAGTAATCCCACGGCATGGTGGTCATCAGGGCTTCGGCAAACAGCGCTGCCGCGTCATCATCGTCCGGGTATTTGACGTGCAACTTGCGCATCGCGTCGGCATACGCCATGTCCTGCGGCTCGCGCGCGGAAGCCGGATCGCCGTTGTAGCGTTGCGCCAGTGCATCAATGTAGTCGCGTTCCGGCTCGCTGACCTGGGCTTTCAGCAACACCGCTTTCTGGATGGCGGCGTGGGCATCATGCTGCGCCTGTTCTGACATGATGGCTTTGCCATTGCTGGTGACATTGATGTTTGGCCCCAGCGCCAGCGCCTCTCCCCAGTAGCACATCGCACAATCGGCATCCAGGCTCTGTGCGGCCTTGAACGAGCGCACTGACTCGGCATGGTTGAACGCGAAATCAATGATCAGACCCTGATTGAAGTAGTGCTGTACCCACGGATCGCTGGTCGTGATGGGGTGTTGATGGACACCCATGCCGTCAAAAATCGGCGCGCCAGCGCGGGCGACTACCTGCGCCTGGACATCCGCAACGTCCGACGCCTCGGTCTGCTGCGCAGACTCATCGGACGCATGATCACCGCAGGCCAGCAACAGGCTGGAAGACAAGAAAAGGGAGACTTTGAGCAAGCGCAAAGTGTTCATGATAGACGTCACCTTCCAGAAGGAAAAGGAACAAGGGTCAGAACAAAACAGTGGTCAGTGCAACCTATTATAGGCCATAAGTAGTATAAGCGCCCCAGCACCCAAAATTCACCGAAAATCATCTCTTTTCGATACCAAGTCCGGTCGGAGCAACAACAGCCAACTCATAGCGGGTTGTTCTGCCACCACCTGATAACGGAATGATCATACCCTTGGCAACCAGGTCAGAAAGATCACGGCTGGCCGTTCTATTGGGACATTTGGTGATTGCTTCATATTTTCTGGTGGTTATACCGCCTTCAAAGCCTTTTCGACCTTCAGCGAATACCCGCGATATCATCCTGGCCTGCCGGTCATTCAACTGGTCGCCGTAAACTTCATAGAAACGTGTCTTGGCCAGTACAAAATCCATTTCTTTCCTGGCTATTTCCTGTGCCTCGATGACCCTATCGGCAAAGTAATCGAGCCAGACATTAACATCCAGGCTTCCACGGCTCGCTTGCTCCAGTTGCAGATAATAAGACTTTTTGTCTCCCTCTATCGCCGTGGCAAGACAAGCCGTAGTCGGATAGCCGAGAGACTGCGAAAGCGCATGATCAGCAACCGCCCTACCGACTCGCCCATTCCCATCATCAAAGGGATGAATCACTTCGAACCAGAGGTGTGCAATACCTGCTCGGGCAACACCTGGTATCTTCTTCTCACCTTTTGAACCGCTGATCTTGTTGTACCAGCCGATGAATCTCGCCATTTCTTCAGGCACCTGAGTTGCTGGCGGGGCTTCATAGTGAACCTTTTCCCGACCGTAAGGCCCGCTCACTATTTGCATTGGCGAAAGATCGTTGCGGTATGCGCCTCGCATAATAGGCGTGTAGCGCTGTTCCGGGACAGCCATGGATTGCCATTTACCCAGCAGATCATGCGTCAGGGATGCTTGCCAATTCTTGCGAACGTCCACCAGCAGCGAGGCAGCCCCCGCCGCTTTCTGGTCTGAGTTATCTGGTAACGTATCCGATGTAATCAAAGAGAGTAGCGATGACCTGACCGATTCTCTATCCAGTACCTCGCCCTCAATGGCGCTGGTTTTGATGGCCTCGGAAAGCATCAAATCGATCGTGGCATCCTTCTGGGACGCCATTGACAGCGCCTCAAAGCGGCCGGCCAGACGCTCTGAGTTCAGGCGAAATTGAAGTTCGCGCTCTTCGAGTGCGCGCTTGTCGTAGCGAAAACCCGGCCAATCAGCTTGCTGCCATATCCATCTCATGGCGTGATTCTAACACTTATTCACGCCAGAATACATGTATACATGGCGCGATTGTGGCGTGTTATAACGCCACTGCCGATCAAGAGCAGACATCTGAACACCGTCAGAAAATGCCATGACGGCACCAATCTGCATCACATGGTATCTCTTGGTTTTGCGTTTCAGCCGAGGGAAATGTCATGAAAAACACCATTGATGATACAGAATATATTGTTGCCTTGATCAGTTTAGTTATTGAAGATCAATGAGTTAAAAACCAAAGTCACTCCCACTCTATGGTTGCAGGTGGCTTGCCGGAAATATCATACACCACACGCGAGATGCCATCGATCTCGTTGATGATGCGGCGCGATACGTGATCGAGAAAATCATACGGCAGATGCGCCCAGCGTGCGGTCATGAAGTCGATGGTTTCCACCGCACGCAGTGCGATGACATAATCGTAGCGGCGGCCATCGCCCATCACGCCCACCGAGCGCACCGGCAAAAACACGGCAAACGCCTGCGAGACTTTGTCGTACAAGCCGTGCTGGCCCAGCTCTTCAATGAAAATGGCATCGGCGCACTGCAACAGCGGTACGTACTCGGGCTTCACTTCACCCAGAATGCGCACACCCAGGCCCGGCCCGGGGAATGGATGGCGCATGATCATGTCTTTTGGCAGGCCCAGTTCAAGCCCCAGTGCTCGTACTTCGTCCTTGAACAGCTCACGCAGCGGCTCAACCAGCTTGAGATTCATGTGCTCGGGCAGACCACCGACATTGTGATGCGATTTGATCACGTGCGCCTTGCCGGCCCCGGCGCCATTGCTGCCAGAACCGTATTGAACAGCACCGGCTGATTCGATCACGTCCGGATAAATCGTGCCCTGCGCCAGCCAGTTGACGTCTTGCAGCGCTTTTGCCTGCTGATCAAAAACCTCGATAAACTCACGCCCGATGATCTTGCGTTTGGCTTCCGGATCGGCCTCACCGGCCAGCGCCTGGAGGAATTGATCTTGCGCATCCACGCGTATCACGCGCACGCCCATGTGGCGTGCAAACGTGGCCATGACCTGATCGCCTTCGTCCTGGCGCAACAATCCGGTATCAACAAAGATGCAGGTCAATTGCTCGCCGATGGCCGCGTGCAGCAGCGCGGCGACCACCGATGAATCGACACCACCGGACAGCCCCAGCAACACTTTGTCTGAGCCGACCTGTTCACGAATACGGCGGGTCTGTTCCTCGATGATATTGGCCGCTGTCCACAGGCTGGGACAGCCACAAATGTCGTGCACGAAACGCTCGATGATGGCCTGGCCGCTGGCGGTGTGGGTCACCTCGGGGTGAAACTGCAGGCCGTAAATGCGCCGCTTGTCATCGGCCATGCCGGCAATTGGCGCGGACGGCGTCGTGCACAGGATCTGAAAACCTTCCGGCACTGCGGTGACATGATCGCTGTGACTCATCCACACATCCAGCATGGTCTGACCCAGGTCACCGAGATGATCAGACATGCCTTGCAGCAGCTTGCTGGTGGCCACCACTTCTACCCGGGCGAAGCCGAATTCCCGCTTCGAGCTAGGCGCTGTTGTGCCGCCGAAATGTCTGGCCAGTGCCTGCATGCCGTAGCAGATCCCCAGCATCGGCACCTGCAGCGCCAGCACACTGGCGGGGATACTCGGCGCATCGTCCAGGGTGGTGGTTTCCGGCCCGCCGGAGAGAATCACACCATCAGGCTTAAACTCGGCGATCGCCTGCGCATCCACATCCCAGGGCATGATTTCGCTGTAAACCCTGGCTTCTCGCACACGGCGAGCAATCAGTTGCGTGTACTGAGAACCAAAATCCAGAATCAGAATGCGATGATCGTGAATACTCATGGCAGCCAGCTCACCGCTCAACGCAGCTTGTAATTGGGCGCTTCCTTGGTGATGTCCACGTCGTGCGCATGGCTTTCCGTCACCCCGGCAGCGGTAATTTGCACAAAAACCGGTTTAGTGCGCATTTCCTCGATGTTGCCGCAGCCGACATAACCCATGCTGGCGCGCAATCCTCCCAGCAACTGATGCAAGACGGCCGACAGCGATCCCTTGTACGGAACCCGACCCTCGATGCCCTCGGGCACCAGCTTGTCAGCATCGGTACCGGCCTGAAAATAGCGATCAGAAGACCCTTTCTGCATGGCCCCCAGAGAGCCCATGCCACGATAGGATTTGTAACTGCGCCCCTGATACAACTCAACCACACCGGGGGCTTCTTCGGTACCCGCAAGCAAGCTGCCCACCATGACCGCATGGGCCCCGGCGGCAATGGCCTTGGCCAGATCACCTGAGTAGCGAATGCCACCATCGGCGACCAATGGCACGCCGGTATCACGCAATGCTTCGGCCACATCGGCCACCGCCGTCATCTGCGGCACACCGACACCCGCGACGATGCGCGTGGTGCAGATGGAGCCCGGCCCGACACCAACTTTCACCGCATCTGCGCCAGCTTGAACCAGCGCCAAGGCACCAGCGCCGGTGCTGACATTGCCCCCCATGACTTGCAGTTGTGGGTAATTTTGCTTGATCCAGCGCACCCGATCCAGCACCCCTTGGGAATGCCCGTGCGCCGTGTCCACAACGACAATGTCTACCTGCGCTTCAGCCAACGCCGCGATGCGGGCCTCGGTATCGCCGCCGGCACCAACGGCGGCGCCGACCAGCAGACGCTCTGAGGCATCCTTGGCAGAGTTCGGGAAATCTTTGGATTTTTGAATGTCCTTGACGGTAATCAGTCCGCGTAACTCGAACTGAGCATTCACCACCAGTATTTTCTCGATACGATGGCGGTGCAATAGTTCCAGCACTTCATCCTGACTGGCATCTTCTGTGACCGTGACCAGCTTGTCCTTGCGCGTCATGATGTTACGCACCGGGTCGTCAAGCTTACGTTCGAAGCGCATGTCGCGGCTGGTCACGATACCGACGAGTTCGCTGCCATCGACCACCGGCACTCCGGATATATTATGTTGGCGGGTGATTTGCAGCACTTCAGCGATGGTGGTCTCTGGCGATACCGTGACCGGGTCCTTGATCACTCCGGCCTCGTGTTTTTTTACCATGCGCACCTGGCGGGCCTGATCGGCGATGGTCATGTTCTTGTGCATGATACCGATACCACCCTCCTGCGCCATGGTGATGGCCAGCCTGGCTTCGGTGACCGTGTCCATGGCCGACGACAGCAATGGTATTTGCAGCGACAGCTTGCTGGTCAGACGGGTACGTAAATCAACCTGTACAGGCAGCACTTCAGAATGCGCCGGGACCAGCAGGACATCATCAAAAGTCAGTGCCTGTTTGATCACCCGAAGAGACGAAAGAGAATCCGTCATAGCTCACCTGCTGATTGATTGAGTAGTGTTTCGGCATTCACTGAATACCGTTTATTTAGCCGAATATTGTAACAGCTTGTGGCTGGCTGCTGTTCTCTCTGGCTGTGGAAAACATGTCCTAAGTGATCCGGATCTGGTGGTGAATCTCAAGCAGCTATAGCGTCATCGGCCACAGCCACCAGATGCTGAAACTGGTCACCACCATCAACAATAAGTTGAGCGGTCCGCCAACCTTGGGGAAATCCGAGAATTTGAGCACGCCGGTTCCGAAGATCATGGTATTGGTCTGGTAACCCACCGGGGTCAGGAAACTGTTGGAGGCGGCAAACATCACCGCGATCACCAGCGGAATCGGATTCAGCCCCAGCATGTCTGCCAGAGCAATCGCCACTGGCACCAAAATCACCACCGAGGCATTGTTACTGAGGATGCTGGTGAGCAGTATCGTTACGCCGTAGAGCGCCATGATCACTGTCACCGGATGCCAGTCCATGGCATACACGGCCAACAACGAACTGAGCCAGCCAGCAGCGCCAGACTTGGTCATGGCGATGCCCAACGGGATGATGCCGGCCAACAGGAAGATCACATCCCAGGCGACATCAGTGTACATATCGTGCTTGGACACACAGCCAGTGGCGACCATGGCAATCACGCCGGCAATGGCTGTGAGCACAATCGGCATCGGCGTCAGTGCGGCCAGCAACACCACCGCTGCCACAATGCCACCCGCCAGCAGCATGCGTCTGGTGTCGAAGTCGTCCATGTATTCATCCAGCACCACCACATCGGAGTTGCTCATCAACTCCTCCAGTGCCGGCATGGCAATTTCCAGTAACGCAATCTCGCCCACGTGCAGCTTTTCCTGCGCCAGCCTGCGCCCGCTGATCTCATCGGTGGCCAGCCCAATCAGACGCCCCTGATAACGCTTGTGAAAATCCACGGCCTTGGCAATGCGGCCATTGAACAGGGTTCGATCTCGCAGCAAAACCGGTACCAGCTTGCCCTCGCCAAAGGCCTTGCGTGGCTCACCGAATTCGGACAGCACATCAATGCTGTCGTCCTTGATCAGGTCCATGATCTGACGTATGGAAGCACGCACCAGAACCACATCCCCTTCTTTCACTTCAGTAGTCAGCGCCCGCTTGACCCAACTGAATTCATCGCGGGTCAGCTTGACCACACTGACGCCCGTATGTTCTTCAAAACGCAGTTGTTCCAGGGTTTGGCCACGCATCTCGGAATCTTCAGGGACGCATAACTCGATCACAAACGACTCCTCGTTATCGCGCTGCAGCGGACGTGCATCCTGCTTTGGCAGCAGCCAACGCCCGATGGTCAGGAAATACAGCACCCCGACCGTCAACACGATCAGACCCAGATGGGTAAACTCGAACATGCCAAATTCGCGCGCCACCCGTGGATCATCAGCCAGAATCGCCGAGGCAAGGATGTTGGTTGAGGTGCCGATCAGTGTCAGCGTGCCACCCAGCATGCCGAAGAAGCTCACCGGGATCAGCACTCTGGAAGCCTTGACACCACTGCGATGGGCCATGTCCAGCACCAGCGGAATGGCAATCGCCACCGCCGCCGTGTTATTGATAAAGCCGGACACCAGACCGACCATCACGCCGATCACGATGATCTGGCGGGTTTCCGACTTGCCAACCAGCGGAAACAGCTTTTTACCGAGTAGATGCACCAGGCCGGAGCGCTGGATTCCACCGGATAAAATGAACATACTCAGCACCGTCACGGTCGCCGTGCTGGACAATCCTGACAGGCTTTCCGAGACGGTGGGAAACGCCGACTGCAGATCTATGCCACGGCTTAGTAGCCACTGCGAATGAAAGATTACCGGTATCGCCATTACCGTCACCAGTATGCCCAGCGCGGTCACATCCACCGGTACCTTTTCGGTGGCGAACAGGTACAGGGCAACCGCAATAATCAGGAATACCAGCAGGATTTCAAAGCTCATGCATGCAACTTCCACTACATCAGGAATTGCCAAGCTTAACCGTTTTGTGCTGAAAATGCTCGCCGGAGAAACGCTGTCCACACGCCATCACCGAACCGGCCCAGAGGCTTGTTTGCAGCGACAGCGTTTCTTACAAAGCGCTATTACAGCGTCGTTTCAACCCACTTTAAGGAGCATATCGTGGGCAGACTGCACCCACTGCAAGCGCTTTAGCCCGCATATTGCACGAGGACGGACGTTCAGATAAGAAAAGCGTATGCACACTAATAAGTTATAACGAAATAGATCGAAATTGCAAAAGTACAGTTTGTCCTATTCGGTTTTAGGAAAAATCTGCCGTCGTAGTTGGGCACATCCTCCTTGAACCTTAGCCAGCTATGGCTCTGCGGACGATGCACCAAACTACTTTGGCAGATTTCCCCTAAAATCCGAATCCCTCATGCAATATGCGGGCTAGCAGACACTTGGCATCCTGTGATTTAAGATTGAATCGAATCAGGAAGGCGCGCCCAACATGGTCCAGTGTCAATGGCCCACCAATCTGAGCGACGCACAACCCGACTACCAGCATGGCATTGACAGGTGTGCACGGTATTGCTGGTTTTTCTGGCCACAATACTTTGCGGGGAATGATTCTCTGGATGGATGGCCATGCGTCGATGGCTGGTGGTCATCCATTACAACCCGGCGGAATCAAGATGTTCGAA
>JAJFKZ010000061.1 GCA_021772955.1 Gammaproteobacteria bacterium
AGCCAGGCCGCATAAGCCGCCGGGGTCTGGCGTTGTAATCGGGGCATGTCACTGTCACCAAATCCGGGCAGATCAGGTATGATGAGCTGCAGATCGTCGCTTAATGATGCACACATCAGGCACCAGTGATCCGCATCCGCGCCCAGTCCATGCAGCAACAACACCGGTATGGAATCGTTGTCGTGCCGCAGATGTCGATAGAGCAGGTGAGTGCGCGCAGCTTCTACATCAATGTAGGCTGATTTCAGGCGCCCATGGCGACGCTCCAGAAACCGAAACCACCATGCTACCGGCGTGGCCCAATACCAGATCGCAAGCGCGGTGCTGCTGCCCAGCAACAGCAGACCGCCGATGGCAATGAGAATGATGGTGATATCGAAACCAAACAACATAAATGACTCTACATCTGTGCAGGCACTGTCGGTGGAGCAGCGCGAGTTCTTTCAGCGTCAAGGTTACCTTATTCTGCGCGCTGCTGCCGCTGCGGATAGGCTGACGCTGCTGCATAATCAGGCCGAGTTGCAACTGCAGCAAGCCCGGTCGCCTTTGGAATACGAGGCTGATGTGCAATATCCGGGTTCGCCCGATGATTACCAGCAGCCTGGTGGTAACACGCTGCGACGCTTGTTGCAGGCCTGGGACCGCTCGCCGGTGTTTCAGCAATGGGCGGGTGATCCGGTCGTTGCCAAGGTCATCGGCGAGTTGCTCGGCAGCGACCGACTGTGTCTGGAGCTGGCACACCACAACTGCATCATGACCAAGCATCCGCAGTACTCCAGCAGCACCTTGTGGCATCAGGATTTTCGTTATTGGAAGTTTCAGCACAATGCGCTGGTGTCGGCCTGGCTGGCGTTGGGCCACGAAACCGCGCGCAACGGCTGCATGCGCTTGATTCCTGGCAGTCATCGCCTGACGCTGGAAGCGCAGCGTTTTGATGACCGGCAGTTTTTTCGGACCGATCACAGTGGCAATCGTGAGCTGATGCACCAGGCGGTGCGCGCCGAGCTACAGCCTGGCGATCTGCTGCTGTTTCACAGTGGCTTGCTGCACGCTGCAGGTCGCAACCATGGTGATACGGTGAAGCTGGCGCTGGTGTTCAGCTACCGGGCGGCGCATAACCTGCCGCTGCCCGGTGGACGTGCCGCCACGATGGGCAGCATCGAATTGCCGTCGACGCTGTCGTGATGATGGCAGTTGCGTTGCCAGGCCTGTCGACGAGCGCGGTTGTGTGGATGCCGATCTGTCGACTTGGGAAATCTGTGACTGGTGCGAGTAATGATGAACAATAAACCGTCAATCCGGGCCAATTTATGGCCGTATCTTGCTGCTATGGTGGTGGTAGTGGTGAGCGCCAATGTGCTGGTGCAGTATCCGATCAATGACTGGTTGACCTGGGGCGCGATCACATACCCGCTGGCTTTTTTGCTGACCGATTTATGCAATCGTCGATTTGGCCCGGCGCGCGCACGGCGCCTGGTGTGGCTGGGCTTTGTCATGGCGGTGCTGTTGTCGGCCTTGCTGGCCACGCCGCGCATTGCCGTGGCCTCGGGCAGTGCCTTTTTACTGGCGCAAATGCTGGATGTAAAGTTGTTTGATCACTGGCGTGATGCCGGCAAGTGGTGGCTGCCACCATTGCTGTCCAGCAGTTTGGGTTCGGCACTGGATACGGCCTGGTTTTTTAGCCTGGCGTTTGCCGGAACGGGTTTGCCCTGGCTGACCTGGGCGCTGGGCGATTATCTGGTGAAGCTGATTATCGCGTTGCTATTGTTATTGCCGTATCGCAACATCAGTCGGCGTTTTCGCGATCAGGCCGCCTGATGTCATGGCATGGCTGGAGTTGAGTTGATGGATGTGTTGTTGCAATACAAAGCGCTGTTGGTGGCGATGGTGCTGCTGCTGTGGCTGCTGCTGGAGCGCCTGCGGCCTGCTGATCACTGGCCAGAAAGCAGACACAAGCGTTATCGGCGCCTGGGCAATAACCTGGGCCTGTGGCTGATCAATGTCGGCATGTCGGTGTTGCTGGTGATTCCACTGACGGCGCTGGCGGCCGGCCATGGCCTGTCCTGGCGGCCGGGCTGGTGGTCTGGCGCTGGTGGTCTGGTGCTGGATATCGTGCTGCTGGATATGGCCATTTATGGCTGGCACGTGGCCAACCATCGGGTTGCTTTGTTATGGCGTTTTCATCGTGTGCATCACGAGGACGAGTTTCTGGATGTGACCTCGGCGCTGCGCTTTCATTTTGGTGAAGTGCTGTTGTCAGCCTGTGCGCGCTCGGCGTTGATTGTCGCGCTGGGTTTCCCGCTGCAGTCGGTGATCGTGTTTGAGGCGCTGGTGCTGGTGGCAGCCGGTTTCCATCACTCCAACATGGCGCTGCCGCCGCGCCTGGAACAGTGGTTGTCATGGGTTCTGGTGACGCCAGCCATACACTGGGTGCACCATCATGCCGTGCGCGAGCACACCGACTCCAATTACGCCACCGTTTTCAGTCTCTGGGATCGGTTGTTTCGAACCCGTAGCAGTTTTCAGCGTCATAGCGGTATGCGCATCGGCGTAGCGGGCGGACAAGAACAGGGCATTGTCAGACTGTTATGGCAACCTTTTGGCAAGCCACCCTGAGCATTGGCCAAACAAATTGGCCTAATAAATTTGCCAGATCAATTTGCCAGATAAGTTTGGTACACAAAACGGGAACACTATGCGAGCAATCTGGAACAATGTGGTCGTGGCCGAGAGTGATGACACGGTTGTGGTTGAAAACAATCATTACTTTCCGCCGGCCTCACTGCAGCGGCAGTATTTCAAGGACAGCAACAGGACCAGCCATTGTCCGTGGAAGGGCGAGGCCCGCTACTACAACATCGAGGTCGATGGCAAGCAAAATCCGGACGCCGCCTGGTACTACCCGGACCCCAAAGCGGCAGCCAGTGAAATCAAGGGCAGGGTGGCTTTCTGGCGTGGCGTCAAGGTCCAGGAATAAGCTGACTATTGAATTAGTAAGCCCCTCTTTCAACATCAACACAAAGGAGCATTAGCATGATCGGTTACGTCACACTGGGCACCAATGACCTGTCCAAAGCAAAGGTATTTTATGATCAATTACTGGCCACGCTGGGCGCCACCCGCATGATGGAGACGGAGCGGTTTGTGGCCTGGCATACCGAGCCGGGCAAGCCCGGGCTGGGCATTACCAGCCCCAGTGACGGCCAGGCTGCCAGCGTTGGCAATGGTGTCATGGTCGCACTGGAAGCAAACTCGCCGGAACAAGTCGATCAGTTGCATGCGCAAGCGTTGGCGCTGGGTGGTAGCGATGAAGGCGCGCCCGGGCCTAGAGAACTGCCCGGATTTTATGCCGGGTATTTCCGTGATCTGGATGGCAACAAGTTGAATGCATTTTGTTTTACTGCGGTTGAATAAGCCGGCAAAACGCGGGGTTTTACACAGCTGCATGGATAGCATGGATGGTATTGAGCAACTACGGAGAATGACATGAGCGTTGCGGGATGGATCACACTGTTGCTCGTATTGCTGGTTGGCACCGGCCTGGGCTATTGGCTGGGTCTTGTGGCTCAGCGCAGGCAGGGCGGTGGCAAGTCGGCAGCCGAATTGCGTCAGCAGCATGATCAGTTTCGCGAACAGGTCACCGATCATTTCGCTGAGACTGCCGAGTTGGTGAACAAGCTCACCGACAGCTACAAGGATGTGTTTGATCACCTGTCGTCTGGTGCGCAGCAGTTGGCGGACATGGAAAAGCTGCAGCAACGTTTGCCACCGGTGGCAAACAGCACAGTGTCGATTCAGCGCATTGGCTATGCGCAAGCCAAGACCGGCACGGCAACAGCTGTCGCAGCAACATCGGCAGCAGAACCCTCAGTAAGCGGTGCGTCGCAAGCAGCAAAGTCCGATCGTCCAAAGCCTTCCAGGGCAGTAGAAACACCGGGCGCGCCGGGCGCCAATGCCACATCATCAGTGCCTGCCCCGGTGATAGATCGGGTGATTGATCAGGCGATAGATCAGGCGGCTGATAGGGCCAGCGCCAGCAAACCAGGCGCGAACAAGCCTGCTGCCAGTAAACCGGTCGCGAAAGGCACTTCCACAGATGGCCCAGGTGCTGATCACAAAGCAGCTGCAGCGGATCAGGCCAAAAAGCACCAGAATGGCAAGCCTGAGACCGGCCAGAAGGCATCCGAACCGCAGACGGGAGCCCAGCAATCAGCCGGGACTGCGGCTGATAACAGCGGCACAAAACGTCCGCGCACCGCACCAACATCCGCCAGCAGCAGCAAAGCAGACGGCAAGCGCTAAGTGGTGACGGTTTTCTGGCTGTAGCCGCCTGCCGAGCGGCTGCGACAATTCTGCCATCAATAATGCACCTGCAAGCACATTGATTACTACTAATCGAGTCATTGATTGATGTATAATAGTCGGCTGATCGCAGCGGCTTTGAATGCCGCTGTCATTGTTTGGAGACAACCCAGTAGAAGAAGTTATGGCAGACCTTAGCAAATACAGAAACATCGGCATTTTCGCGCACGTGGACGCGGGTAAAACCACCACCACCGAGCGCATTCTCAGCCTCACCGGCAAAATCCACAAAATGGGTGAGGTACA
>JAJFKZ010000062.1 GCA_021772955.1 Gammaproteobacteria bacterium
TGGATCGCCAATCAGATCAAAATCACCTAACTCGACCCGACCGGGGTTGTACTGATCAATAAACTCATTCAGTCCTTTTTGCACGGCGCGGATGGTCGTGGGCATTACGGTGTAACTGACCAGACCCAGTGAGCCAAAGCGCAGGCAGTCTGTCGATGGCAGACGATCAGAAGCAGTACTGCAACCCAGCCAGGTTACCGAGACTTTGTTACAGGTGTTGCCAACTCTGGATCCTGCACATTGGAAAAGCACGCTTCGCAGCGTTTGTTTTGCATGAACTGCGTTGGTAAACATACCGTAGTTTCTGATCAAATCACCTGCCAGAGTTCTGGCGCTGAGCAAGGCGTCGTTATCCAGTTTTTGCTTGATCTGCTGATGGTAGTTCAAAAATACGCGCGAGCCTGTTTCGGCAGCCAGATACGACCAGGCATAGGCCGCGATACGGTTTTCTTTAACGCCAAGCCCCCGTTCGTACATATTGGCGATACGATAGGCTGAGAATTTATCGCCAACTTTGTTTAATTCCAGATAGAGACGCATGGCTAGGTCGTAATGTTCTCTATCAAAGGCAAGATCAGCATGAGTTTGCAGTTTCTCAAGCGCTTGCACAGCATTGTTTTCCGCGTATGCGGTAATCGCATTGATACACGCGAATGAGATCATGATTAGAATCAGAAAACTAAGAGGCCTAAAATTGCCATCGTACATGTTTTGAATGAGTTGTTTCATGATCCTGCACCATTATCATTGCCTTCAGTGTATTCTGGTGGATCGTCAGGCGGAGGTGGTGGAGGTGGTGGGGAAGTGCAAGCTGGTCCACATCCAAAGTTTTGTTGACATGACAGACCTTTATTGATCTGCTCCGTAGTGCCATCAACATAGAATATGTTGGTGGTGACCGTGCCGCCCAAGTCGCCGGAAGCACAGGCAGCAGTAATCAAAGCACCAGTATTCGGTGAAGTCAGTCCGATCCCACCGGCACTGAACCAGTTCTGAAAATTGATTTCCGGCTCGCCTATGGTCATGGTCTCACAGATATAGGAAATCTGTGAAGAAATCAATTTTTCGCAAAAGGTGGTCGCAGCTGTAGCTTGCAATGACAACAAATTGAGCATCATGGCTGTGGCAATCAACAAGCTACTCTTGAGGGGGGGGGGTAATTTGATCATGTCAATACTCCGTTTTAACCAATCATTAACAAACCATGTCTCTGATCCACCCATATCGACTTGCTTCTACCTGTCAAGACCGGCCAACTTACCCTAAGCTTGCAAATTTTAATTTGTCTGGATTATTCGTATCAGTAGCATTGCTGAATTGCGTAAAGCTTTCATATAGAAAGCTTCGTATACGCGGTCAAGTCGATAACAATGGTTGTCCGTAGATACATTGATATGCATGTATCATCCTGCCATACTACTGTGCAGAGGTTCAGTTAGCATCATTGTCCTGTGGCTTGGATTGCGGTTTTTCAGCAGTGTCGTCGGACTCATCTTCAAGTACCTTGAACTCACCCAGAATGACTTGCTCTGCGGTCTTGTGGTAATCCTCGATAATAGACTCCATGACAGTAGTCTGATGCACATAGGTTTCGTCAATACTGGTTCCAGCTCTGGCGCGTAAGACACCACCAGGGTAGTTAGTAGAGCACTCTTTTGATCCAGCACATACGGCGGCAATGAATTCTTCGCATATTGCCCGGGGGCGTCCTTTGCAACTACCATGAAATCTGGCGCTACGCAGCCTGCGAATCCGCTCCCGTGTAAGTGCCACAATGCCGGATGCGCCTGCTATCGATTGCAGATAGCTCTGCGCTTGCAAGATCATCTTATTATCCAGCTTGGTATCCAATTCTTTCAGGTATGCAGATAATAGCGGACTGTTCAGTTCCGTTGACAACACCGCCCAGGCATAGGCCTTGAACAAACTGGGTTCGACACCTTGGCCGGACTCAAACATTCGTGCCAGCCGATGTTGTGAAAACTTTTCTCCAATTGATGCAAGTTCATGATACATGGCGAAGGCAGATTCATAGTTCTTGTCTGTGTAAAGGGTATTGGCATACTCAACAAGATTGGTATTGTTTGGTTGTGTTTTCTGCAGATCAGGTGACAGAGCTGTGGAGTTGTATTTTCTGAAATATGCATAGGCCAGCGCGTTGATGCGCTGCCTGTCAACCGGATGTATGATATTGTCCAATTGATGCCAGTAATTGACCAGAAAATAGGTTCCAAACTCTGATGCAACCGAAGCCCAGGCAAATGCTTTGGATAAGGAGGTTTCTGTTCCAAATCCATTCTCATGCATCTGTGCAAGACGATATTGAGAGAATTTATCTCCCTGCATGGCTGATTTCTGATAGAGCTCAAAGGCCTGCTGGTAAGATCCAGTAGCAAAAAACCTATCAGCATTTTGTCTGTCAAGTTCAAAATCGGTTTTATCGATTGACGCACAAGCACTAAGCAGTACTATTAAAACTAATATATTAAATCTGATGAGCATGCCAAAAATATTAATAAGAATGCATGCAGTAATTTATACTGCATGCATATTAATTATTCAACTAGTGTGCAGTCTGTTCTATCAAAATTGCAAATGAAACGATGTCCTCCTCCGCCATCTTGGCAAGGTAGGTTGCCTGCGCCGGTAGCGGTCATGCCATCGGATAAAGCGGCGATAAACTGATAGCCCAGATTGGTGCTTCCACCACATTCTGCAGCCATGAGTCCAGTGCCTTGCGAAATGATAGTGCCGCTGGTGGTCAGTGACCAGGTTTGCGATCAATTGATGCGCAATATCAAACATGGCAACTGCCCATAGAACGTACGTCACCAGTAAAGACGGATGCCAAAATTTCTGAACGCCGAATCCCTCGTCAGCAACGGCAGATCTTCCAGGGCGCTTTGTGCGGCCAGCATGCGGTCGAAAGGATCGCGATGTGCCTGGGGCCAACTGCCTGCCTTCTGGGCGTGGAGAATATTTACCGTGAGTTCAGAAAAACCGGCACGTTGAACCCATGTCGCCATGTCGTTGATCAACACATCGACTCCGGTGAGCTTGCCCAATCGATGCTTCGTCGAGATTTCCCAGGCTGAGGCGCTGGAAACAAATATCTTGTTTCCGGGGTCAACAAGAATCGCGCGCGCGGGTATGGAGAGCCTAAAATCATCGAACAACCACCACAGCAGGGTGTGAGTGTCAAGAAGGAACCTCATTCTTCCCACACTGCCAACTCCTCTTCCGGCAGTGATTCGAAGAGATCACCCCCGATTTCTCCAGTCAGCAGACCTGGCTGACGAGCCTGTTTCGGGTGGAGTGGGACCAAGCGTGCGAAAGGTTTGCCGCGTTTGGCGATGGTAATCTCTTCACCGGCGTGGGCTTGCTCAAGCAGTTGCGACAGTCGGGTTTTGGCTTCATGGACGTTGACGGTTTTCATGAACACATAATAAACCATAAAAACAGACTTAGTCAACCAAGTCTACCCGCTTGTCCGATTTTTCATGACCCGAACGTCGAGATTGTTTCAGCCTGTAGCCGTGGTTGTTCGCGACCGCGCTCAGCGCAGGCGTACTTGACGGTACGTTGAAGACGCGTGACCGAGCAAAAAGCCCTGTAGGTCGGGTCATGAATAATCCGGGCAAATTGTACAAATCCGGCCCGACAATTGTTTGCAAGCCGCATATTGCCTCTGCACACTGACCGGCCCCCGGCCGCGTGGCCGCCAGTCTGGGCATTGCGGCTGATGCTCAAGCACAACAGTCAGGCCAGCATGGACCATTCAGTGATCGGCCGGTGCTTATTCTGAATCATCAATCAGTTCAAAGTCTCCAAGCTCAACCCGGCCGGGGTTGTACTGATCAATAAACTCATCCAGGCCTTTCTGCACGACGCGGATGGTTGAGGGCATCACGTTGTAGCTGGTCAGGCCCAGTGAACCAACCTGCAGACATTCTACGGATGGCAAGCGGCCTGTATCCAAATTTCCATTGGCGCTAATATCGCAACCGAACCATGATACCGAAATTTTGTTGCAAGTGTTCCCGACCCTGGAACCAGCACACTGCGAAAGCATGCTACGCAATGTTTTTTTGCTGGCCGTGGCATAGGTAAACATACCATAATCGCGGATCAGCTC
>JAJFKZ010000063.1 GCA_021772955.1 Gammaproteobacteria bacterium
GGAACTGAACAGTTACGAAAACCGCGTCTGGCAGGTGGGCCTTGAAGATGGCGAGCCGCTGGTGGGCAAATTTTATCGCGCCGGGCGCTGGAGCGATGCGGCGATTGTCGAAGAGCATGCCTACACCATTGAACTGGCCACTGCTGATATACCGGTGGTCGCGCCGCTGGTATTTAACGACCGTACCTTGATGCTATGCCAGGGGCAGCGGTTCGCATTGTTTCCGCGCCGCGGCGGCCATGCACCGGAGCTGGATGACAAGCACACGTTGACGCATCTGGGGCGAGTGCTTGGGCAGTGGCACAATGTCGGCGCCAGCAAGAAATTCAAGCATCGTGGCAAGATTGATATCGACAGTTATGGCCATGCAGCATTGCAGGTGCTGTTGCGCGGCAACTGGATACCAGACAGCTTGCTGGAGACTTTCACCGGTATCTGCCAGACGATGTTGGAGCTGGTGGAAAGCGGTTGGCAGCGGGCCGGCCAGGTGCGACAGTTGCGCGTGCACGGCGATTGTCACCCCGGCAATATCCTCTGGCGAGATGAGCATGTACACTTTGTCGATCTGGATGATAGCCGCATGGGCCCGGCGATCCAGGATCTGTGGATGTTGTTATCCGGTGAGCGCGAGGACATGCAACGACAGCTGGGCTGGGTACTGGACGGCTACAGCATGTTTCGTGACTTCGATGCGGTTGAACTGAATCTGCTGGAACCCCTGCGCAGCCTGCGCATGCTGCATTTTCATGCCTGGCTGGCGAAACGCTGGCAAGACCCGGCATTTCCACGTGCGTTTCCGTGGTTTGAGCAGCCGCGCCACTGGGAAGACCTGTGCAACCAGTTGCGCGAGCAGATCTACCTGCTGCAGGAAGAGCCACTGCGGCTGTATTGAGCTGATCAATCCTGTTTGACCACAGCCAGCAGACCGTGGTCTTACCCGCATATTTCATGAAGGCGGACAGTTACTGATCATTTTTTAAGAATACACAAGTCGATAGCAGTGAATTGATGCGTTGTCGAGAGGTGACGATTGGTCCTGTTCGAGTTCAGGCCAAATCTGGCGTTGCCCAATACACTATTGAATTGGGGCCGATCACCCTTGAACCATAGCTACGGGTAGTGGGCCACGCGTATAGTTCGGTGACACTCAGCCGTCGCACAAGCACCGTGGACAAGGCGCGCGAGCGCAGGACTGGCCGTAGTCAATTCAAGCGAGCGGAACGCAGCCCACGGCGCTTGTGCGGCGGCCCACAGGGAGCCAATGTGCCGGTGCGACTCGGCGTTGCGATTCTTGGCAAGGGAGCGGCCATTGCCTGCGAACCGCGCCTTGATTCGCACCGGCACATTGACTCTGAGTGTTACCGAACTACTCGCGTGGCCCACTGGCTTCTGCGGGCGATTGTCCAATCTGCTTAGCCAGCTTCGCCCTGCTCCTCGAACACTTCATGCAATATGCGCGCTAGGAACACTTGAAATACCCAAATCAGGGTTTATAATACCCAATATGGGAACATTAGTTAAGCCAGTCAGAAATGCCAGCGTTGCGTCCACTGTTAGCATGGCCGATGCGCTGTTTACGAAAGTACAGCAGCGTGTCCTCGCCGTGCTATTTGGCAATCCCGACCGTAGTTTTTACGCCAATGAAGTGATTGCACTGGCAGCTACCGGCACTGGTGCGGTACAGCGGGAACTGGCACGCTTGCAGTCGTCCGGGCTGGTGACGGTGCAGCAGATCGGGCGGCAGAAGCATTACCAGGCCAATCGCGCCTCGCCGGTGTTTGAGGAACTGCGCGGGCTGGTGCGCAAAACAGTCGGCCTTGTGGATGTCTTGCGTGCCGTACTGCAGCCGCTTGAAGATCGGGTGCTTGCGGCCTTCGTCTACGGTTCGGTTGCCAAAGGCAGCGATTCTGCCGCTAGCGATATCGATCTGATGGTTGTCAGTGATGAGCTGACGTACATTGATCTGTTTGCGGCGCTGGAGCCGGCGGTCGAGCAGCTGGCGCGTGTCGTCAATCCCACAGTGTATTCAAGGGCAGAGCTGGAGCGGCGAATTGAGGCAAAGAATTCGTTCGTTTGCCGTGTGCTGGAGCAGGATAAGATCTGGGTAATTGGTGGCGATGATGACATTGAATCTGGATAATCTGGTTGGTCCGGGCAAGGCGCTGGCCAGCGAACCCCAGGATCAGCGGGAGTTTGATGGACTTGTTCGATCCGGGCTGGCCCGATTGCAGGATGTTGAACTGGCAGGCCTGTCGCTTGAAGGGCGGTTCGATCTGGCCTATAACGCTTCCCACGCTTTGTGCCTGGCGGCATTACGCTGGCAGGGTTACCGCGCCAATCATCGCTACATCGTGTTTCAGCTATTGCCGCAGACACTGGGACTGGGGCCGGAGGTCTGGCGGATTCTGGCCAAGTCTCATGATGTTCGTAACCTGGGAGAATACGAGGGCGATTTGAATATCGACGAACGACTGGTCACGGACCTGATTTCGGCCTGTCAGGCAGTTGCGCGAAAGGTGACGCAACTGGGGAAGATGCCAGAACCAGGGTGAGGTATGAGCCAAGCGGGGCAATACAAAACTGTCCAGGCCCGAATCCACGCCTACGCCGCGGCATTGGTTGGACAAATGTGACCCGCCGGGAAACCGAGCAAAGGAAGGCGGGTTTTCCAACCCGCCACTATGAGAGCAACAGCGGACAGGAATGTCCACGCTCCGTAGTCATCCGAATTCCGTTGCCACTCTACTTCGACGACCTGCTCAATGCCAAGGTACGGGAATTCAATCCGCGCTACACCAGCAAAAGTGCCTGCAATCTGTACTGCTTGTCACACAGTCTCGATTACACTGAACGCATCGCGGCGGTAGTCATGTCCTATTAGGTAACCGGGCACCAGCGCGGTTTTGATCCTGATGTATTTTCAATTGCAGGCCATGTCAGGAACTGCAGTTGCCTATTTGACGACCTGGTAGCCAATCCAGCCAGGCAAGGAGCACAAGCATGAGCAAAGTGGTTAATGAAGTGATGGCGGCGAATGCCCGATATGTGGCCGAATTTGGTGACAAGGCCGATCTGCCGATGCCGCCGGGGCGGCGGTTTGCAATCTTGACTTGCATGGACGCGCGCCTGGATCCGGCCAAATACGCCGGTCTGGCTGAGGGCGATGCGCATGTAATCCGCAATGCCGGTGGTCGCGCCAGCGACGATGCCATCCGTTCGCTGGTGATCTCGTACAAGCTGCTTGGCACGCGTGAGTGGTTTGTCATCCATCACACCGACTGTGGCATGCTCACCTTCGACAACGACACCATGGTGCGCTTGCTGCAGGGCAGTCTCAAGCCGGCCACGGTGGATGCCAGCGGCTGGCATGACAGCGCGGCCGGTGGCGGCACCGACGAAGGCAAATTCGTCAACTGGCTGAGCTTCAGCGACATCGCCAAAAGCGTGTTGGAAGACGTGCGTCGTATCCGCAGCAATCCCATGGTGCCGGCGGATATACCGATTTACGGTTACATTTACGACTGCAAGTCCGGAGCCCTGCTGGAAGTGCTGAAAGCCACCGCTGCTGGCCGCGTAGCCTGACTGTTTTGATTTGACAGACTGCACAAGCATGCTGATCGCCTTCAACAAACCCTACGGGGTACTGTCGCAGTTCAGCGGTGAAGGTTGCACGCTGGCGACCTATATCGATGTGCCGGATGTGTATCCGGCTGGGCGGCTGGACAAGGACTCGGAAGGCTTGATGCTGCTCACCGACGATGGCGCCTTGCAGGCGCGCATTGCCTCGCCAAAATTCAAGCTGCCAAAAACATACTGGGTGCTGGTGGAGCGCGAGCCGGATGCAGCCGCGCTGGAGCGCTTGCGTGCTGGCGTCGAGCTTAATGACGGCATGACCCGGCCGGCTCAGGTGCAAACAATGCCTGCGCCGGAGCAGCTTTGGCCACGCGAGCCACCGGTGCGTTTGCGCAAATCGGTGCGTGATGTGTGGTTGCGCCTGACCATCAACGAGGGCCGCAACCGCCAGGTACGGCGCATGACTGCCGCCATCGGTCATCCCACCTTGCGCCTGATCCGCGTGCAGATCGGTGTCTGGTCGCTGGGGGCGTTGCCGCCGGGTCAGTGGCGACAGCTGACGAGTCCCTGACGGTTGATTTCTGCGCTTGCGCACAAATCTGTCTGTCATCGTCTTGATTCGTTTCGTACTGCCTTGCGCATTAACCTCAGGTGATTTCGATGACCTCGTCCAGCTCAGATGTTTTGTTCACGCCGTTCAAACTTGGCGCACTGGAGCTACCCAACCGCGTGTTGATGTCACCGCTGACGCGCTCACGCTCGAGCCAACCCGGTGACATTCCCAATGCCATGAATGCCGAGTATTACCGGCAGCGAGCCGGTGCCGGGCTGATCATTGCCGAGGCCACGCAAGTATCCCCACAGGGCAAGGGCTATGCGTTTACACCGGGCATCCACTCGACTGCACAGATCGCCGGATGGCGTCTGGTCACAGAGGCCGTGCATCAGGCTGGTGGTCGCATACACCTGCAGCTATGGCATGTCGGGCGTATTTCGCATCCCGATTTACAGCCCGACGGCGCATTGCCGGTGGCGCCATCGGCGATCAAGCCGCAAGGTGCACAAACCTTTGTCAGTGCCGATTCGGGCATGCTGGACATACCCGAACCGCGTGCGCTGCGCACGGATGAGATGCCGGGTATCGTCGAACAATTCCGACAAGCTGCTGCAAACGCCAAACAAGCCGGTTTTGATGGTGTCGAGATCCACGCCGCGAACGGTTACCTGCTGGATCAGTTTCTGCGTTCAGGAACCAACCAGCGCAGTGACGAATACGGCGGTTCGCTGGCAAACCGCCTGCGTCTGACCGTGCAGGTGACCCAGGCCGTGGTGGATGTCTGGGGAGCTGATCGGGTCGGTATTCGGGTCAGTCCCACCGGCAGCTTCAATGACATGAGCGATGCCGATCCGGTGACCACCTACAGCGCATTGGCGCATGAGCTGGACAAGCTCGGCATCGCCTACATTGAGGTGGTTGAGGATTCCTTCCAGGGTAATCATGCCGCTGGTCGGCCAGAAGCTGTGATTGCAGCGATTCGCAAACAGTTTCATCAGACCTACATAGCCAATGGCGCCTACACCGCCGGGGAAGCGCGTCAGCGGATCGCGGATGGAAACTGTGATCTGGTTTCTTTTGGGCGTAAATACATTGCCAACCCGGATCTGGTCAAGCGTTTGCGCAGCGGGGGTGAGCTCAATGACTGGGATTCGTCCACCTTTTATGGCGGCGATGAACGCGGTTATACCGACTATCCAGCCATGCGCTGACACGCGTTGCAGCCGTTGCGTCGCGCACGTTTAGCGCTGAACCGGTCAAGCCCGCTCACAAACATGCAATCAACAGGTGAATCGAGATGCAACAATCAAGCAAGGAAATCAACAATAAGGTCGTTATCATCACCGGCGCCAGCAGTGGCCTGGGCGAAGCCACAGCCAGACGCCTGGCTGCCGGTGGTGCCAGACTGGTGCTGGCGGCAAGACGCAAGAACCGCTTGCAAAAACTGACCGCTGAGCTGACGGCCAATGGCGCCGAGGTCATCTGGCAAGCGACCGATGTCACTGATCGAGATCAGGTAACAGCCCTGGCCAAAGCCGCCTTGGACAAGTTCGGTCGCATCGATGTGCTGGTCAACAATGCGGGTCTGATGCCCTTATCCCCACTGGACGAGCTGAAAGTCGATGAGTGGGAGCGCATGGTCGATGTGAACATCAAGGGCGTTATGTACGGTATCGCAGCGGTATTGCCGGTGATGCGCAAGCAGCATGCTGGCCACGTTATCAATATTTCATCCGTGGCCGGGCACAAGCTGTTCAAAGGGGCTGCGATTTATTGTGCGACCAAGTTTGCCGTGCGCGCCCTGTCCGAAGGCTTGCGTATGGAAGCCGGTGAAGAGATTCGCTGCACCAATATTTCGCCGGGGGCGGTAGCCACCGAATTGCCCAATAGCATCAGTGCTCCCGAAACCGCCAAGGCCATTAATCAGCTTTACCAGATCGCCATCGAGGCCGATGCTGTGGCCCGGGCTGTTGCCTTCGCCATCGAGCAACCAGCGACGGTGGACATCAATGAAATCATCTTGCGACCAACCGCACAGGAACTGTAATGCGGATGGTCTATCCGCAAGCTCGATATTGGTGCTATATTAATTTGGTCTGAACGATCCAGTCAGTAGGGTCAATGCCATGGCCTGCCAAGCTGCACACGGTAAAGTTCTCGGCCCCTGCGATCGTCTACCGATTGCATCGACCCTGAGTTTCCGGCAGCAACGGCACCTGGCTGGATCGGCAATCAGACCGGCGTGGCATTGGCCATGCCGTGGCTTGGTTTTTTTTTCAGGATCCGGCAAGATCAGGAGTTATCGACATGACCAAGGAACGCAAAAGCAACAAGGAAAGCAAGAAAAAAGCACTGTTGACGCCCAAGGAAAAGCGGGCCGCCAAGCACGCGCGTCAGGACAGCAAGGGGTTACTAGGTGAGCTGAAAAAACAGTAGCGAGATCGGGTTGAGTTGAGTCAGCCAGATCGAGTTTGTGGGCTGATTGATCGACCAACTAGTAACCCGGCAAGCAAACAGATTGCCGGGTTACTACCCGGGCCGAAGGTCCGGGACCGCGTAGCGAAGCCGTTTGCGGACATGCGCCGCAAACGGCGGGCAACGAATAGCATAGGTATTTCGTTGCCTGTTTAATGATTTTACTGCTACTGTGATCAACGCCTGTGGCCAGTGCCGAAGCTGGCCGCAGTATTTGAGTGGTTGGTTCGAGACCGCGACTCGAGCCTGCAACGCCGCTCAGCGGGGACAACGCTATTGCCTGCGCGCGGTGCCCTGGTCTTATTGCGCAATGATGAACTGGAGATTTTTGATGCGAATAGTGTTACTGCTGGTTGGCCTGATCCAGGCCGGCGTTGTTTCTGCCGAAGACTACTTCCCTGCGCGCCATCAATGGGCGTCCAAGCCAGCGGCTGAGCTGGGCTTTTCTGCCAGGCAACTGGATCAGGCAGTCATCGCCATTCAGGCCAAGGCGGTGACAGAGCCGCAGGATATTCATCAGTTGCTGACCGATCGCTATGTTGGAGTGGAGCCGGGTTACCGGATTCTCGGGCCGACCGCACCGCGCGAGGCCAGTAGCGGCATGATTATCCGGCACGGTTATATCGCCGCCCAGTGGGGCGACATCAACCGGGTCGACATGACCTTCAGCGCCGTGAAAAGTTATTTGTCGACACTGGCCGGATTGGCGCAGGCTGACGGGCTGCTGGTGTCGCTGGATGATCGCGTGGGTCAGTATGTGCGCGACGGCAAGTTTGACAGTCAGCACAATCAAAGCATCAGCTGGAAGCACCTGCTGCAACAAACCTCGGACTGGCAGGGTTCATTGTGGGGCACTGCGGACTGGGCCGATCGGCCGGTCGGTGACACGCTGGAGCAACAACAGAACCGGCAGTTGTATGCACCGGGCACGCATTTCAAATACAACGATGTGCGGGTCAATCTGCTGGCCTATTCATTGCTGCAGGTGTGGCGCCAGCCGTTACCGGTGGTCTTGCGTAAGCGCGTCATGGACCCGATCGGCGCATCTTCGACCTGGCGCTGGCATGGTTACGACAACTCCTGGGTGGATCTGGACGGCCAACGCATGCAGTCGGTCTCCGGTGGCGGTCACTTTGGCGGCGGCCTGTTCATCAGCACTGCCGATCATGCTCGCTATGGCCTGTTGTTTCTGCGTGATGGTGTCTGGCAAGGCCAGCAAATTCTGCCGCGCGGGTGGACCGACGCGGTGCGCACCGCCAGTCAGGCGAAACCGGATTATGGCTACATGTGGTGGTTGAATACCGACCGTAAGGCGATCCCGGCGGCACCGGAATCGGCGTATTTTGCCGCCGGTTTTGGCGGCAACTATGTCTACATTGATGAAGAAAACGATTTGCTGGTGGTGCTGCGCTGGATTCCGGAGTTCGCCGAGGCCATGGAACAGATCCTGTCTGCCATGTTGTGACCAGCGACGATTTGCCACCCGCAGCATCCGACGCGGCCACGCCACAGCCGTGGACTGGCCTGAGTCTGGATGACCAGCGGCAGATGCTGATTGCGCTGGTTGGTTTCGAGTTTGGTCAGCAGCCCGAGCAGCAGGTCGATCTCATCCGCGCCAGCCGCAGGCGCTATGCCGCGCGCTTTGTGCGTCAGGCTGGCATCAACAGTCACCACAACGTACTGGAAATCGGCAGTGGCTGCGGTTTCGGCACTGGTTTGCTGGCACAGCGGGCAGCATCGGTCATCGCCTGTGACATCAGTCCGGCGTACCTCGACTATGCCCGACAGGAATGTCAGCAGTATCATAATATCCAGTTCCGGCACATTGAAAACCGTTCCCTGCACGGCATCGATGATCACAGCATCGATGCGGTTGTTTCGATTTCCGTGTTTATCCACCTGAATCTGTACGACATCTACTGGTATCTGCTCGAATGCCACCGTGTGCTCAAGCCCGGCGGACGGGTGTGTTTTGATTTCTCTGATGAGCACATGCTGTTTCGCACGAACTTGCTACGCCGCCAGCGTCAGGCCATGCAGAACCAGGTGTTTCTGCAGCATTGCCAGGACTATCGTAGCGATCATCACCAGCTGTTTGCATTGCTGCAATGGAACAGTGAGGAAGGTATCTGCCAGGTGGCAAAGCGCTGCGGGTTTCGCCGCGTCAATCGTTACAGCGCCCGATTATTGCTCAGTAAGCGTTGATCGTCATACCGGCTGCTGTCCGCCGGCAGTGAACCGGGCAGAAAAAAGCCAGCGCAGTGCGCGGGCTTGTTCGTGTGAAGCTTACAAAACGTCGATCAGGGTGCCGGGTCCTCGAAACCATCCATCAGTATGGTCTCAGGCGGCTGGCATGACTGTACTTTGATATCGTCGATAAACCAGCCATCGTTGGCGCGCCCCACAGAGCCATCGGTACCGAGTCGGAATCGGAACCGCACAGTTTCGCCCTGATAGGCTGACAGATCAACGATTGATCTGACAAAATCTTCCGGGTCTGCACACCACGCCGACAAACCGCTGATCGGATTGGTGCTGTTGCTGACCACGCCATCGTAAGGATCGGTCAACAATGCTGCTGAGGGAATCTGAGTCCAATCGAGGCCGTCGTTGGTGCTGATTTCCAGCAGCCCCGCATCCCAGCACGCTGTGCCGTTGTTGTCTTCCAGGGTCTGACTGTTCTGATAGGACAAGATCATGGGCAACTGACCTACCGGCAGTGCCACTGCGGGTGAAACCAGTAATTGGTCGGACACACTAGCCAGATCCTCGGCAAACCAGGCGAAGCTGCCGCTGTTGGCTTCCAGTCCAGAGCGCTGCCATGTGTCCTGGGTACCGGTGTGGGTCCAGCCGTTGTCACCGTTTTCAACATCATCCTCAAACAGCGTAATGGCCGGTACGCCGATGGGACAATCACCCGGCGCGGGCATGGTGGTAAACGTGAAAGTCTGCGAAACAGTGCTGCTGCCACAGGCATTGCTGGCGCGGACCCGCCAGTAATACTGGGTGTTGGAGTCCAGGTCAGCCGCAACCGTAGCAGTGCTTTCAGTGACCGTGGTGGTGAACACGACGTTGTTGAAATCCGGGTCAGTGGCCAGATCCAGTACAAAGCTGTTGGCGTTGTCGCCGTTCCAGCTGAACACCGGGCGGAACACGGTATTGCTCGCATTGTTCCCGGGTGTGTTCAGTACCGGGGATGCCGGTAAAACATTATATACAGTGGCAAGTACTGTGGTGCTGCGGTCATCGGCGCCTGCGGCCGTGCCGAGCAGGGTGATCAGGTTGTCACCCAACGCCGCGCTGCTGTCGATGCTGATGCTGGCGATACTGCTGTTGCCGGGCACCACAGGATTGGTAGAGAAGCTGCCACTGACGCCAGTCGGTGGTGACTGCAGACTCAAGGTGACCGGGTTGATGAAATCGGCCACGCTGCCGACATTGATGTCGATGTCTTGCAAGTCATCAGGAATACAGACTTGCTGCTGGGCATTGCTTGCACTCAAAGTAAACCCTGGTTCGCCACAGGCGTCAAAACGGAACGAGCCGATTTGCGTGGACCATTGATTGGTCTGGTTGTGCTGTGCGGTATACCAGAAAGTGCAGCCATCGACCGGATCCACGTTCAGCGATGTGTAATCGCCATAGCGAATGCTGTTGTTGGGGGCTGCGCCTTCGATGATACTGACTTCACCTTGTGGCATGGTGCCAGGGGGGTCAGAAACCAGGCGGCCGTTGTAGCGCATACCGGGGAACACATCATCAGCGGTGCCGGCCGCACCCACACCGACCACATTGTAGCCGGCCACGATGTTGCCGGCTTCGTCCTGGGCCACGCTGGCCATCCAGCGGCTGATGCCGTCGTTTTCCGACACCGTGCCGTCCTGGGCCAGGCTCCAGCCACTGCCGGTATTGGTCAGCTCAAACCAGCGCACACCACCGATGTCATTGCCATCCACATCGGTGGTCATGTTGGCGACAATGGATTGACGATCGCTAAAGCTGCGATACTGTGCACGCCACATGATCGGCTGCAGCAAGGCAAACAGCGTGGTGCTGGAACCGGGCTGGGTCAGACAGCCGGAGAACACCAGGTTGCAGAATTCCGAATCGAATTCACTCACTGCGACATTGATCGGGCCGGTAAAAGTGCTATTGGCAGCGTTGTCAAAGTCGGCGACAAATTCAAACATCTCGATGATGTCGGACGTGGGCAAGCCGCCTGGGCCATGGATTTCGGTATCACGGTGGCGCATGAACAGTCCCGGGCTGCCCGGTGCTGGTGCGCTGTCGCCATCCCAGTCCACTGGCATGATGTGCTGGAAGCCAAATCCAGGCAGGGCAGTGCCCTGAAATACCTGCAGTCCGCGCGCAGTAATGCCGGCCAGCATGTTGATGCGGTCCAGAGCGTACTGGCGCGGACCCTCGTTGGCACCGATGTAATAGGCATCTGGCCACACGCCAAACTTGGGGTAGTCGGGCAAGCCACCGGTTTCGGAAATAAATTCATACAAAAACCACTGACCAGAGGTCGGGTCGGCGGTCTGGGAAATGTAGAGACAGAATGACGAATTGGTGAACTCGCTCAACACCCAGCGTCCCGGCAGATTGCCCGGACCATTGTCGGCGGTTTCATCGAAGTTGACGATTGGATCACCTGCACCACTGGTGCATCCGGTGCCGGACCCGACCGCCATGTCAGCCAGGTTGAATGCCGGGATGGCCAATGTACCATCGGCTTTGTTCAGAATCAGTACCCGGGTCGAACCGTTGCCGCTGCCGGTGTTGACCAGCTGGACATAATAATCATTACCAATGTCACCGACCGTGTCCGACGGATTAACGCCGGTGAAATTGGTGCCGGCCCGGTTGACGAGAAGAGTGTTGAAACCGGCATCACCGCCGAGTGCATTGCGCGTGGCCTGCAGCTGACGATCCAGCAACGGGTCCAGCTCGAAACCACGTGGTTCCCGCGGGGGAGGATTGAAGTTCTTCTCCTGGCGCATCGGAATTTCTCTGATCGGGTCACCCGGTAGCCACTGTGCCGCCGCGGGTAGCGAGGCAGGATCGATGTTGATGATGACCGGGTCCACCGCGCCGCCCAGGGCTTCGGCGCCGACGATGGTGGTTTGTGCGTGCAGCTGGCACGTGGCCAGCAACAGCAGCAAGGCTGTGGTTCTGATGCAGTACGGCATGATGCTTGTCTCTGACTGGTTGTTATGAGGATGAGGCTGAATAATTGTGCATAGATACTAGCAGATTTTTCTGTGCGATAGGTCAGGGTCTGCAGCTACTCACCAAGCCGGTCGCGGTTGTTGCTGAGCACGATCTGGCCGGTGTCAGATTGCAGGCTCAATGTTTCAGCCCGCTCCGAGGTTTGCATCAGCACGTGGCGATCCTTGTAGCTGCGGCTTTGCAGCAGACGCGGGTCATCGGTGGTCTTGCTGTTACCAGATACCATGTCAAAACCGATTTCCACATCTGGATAGTAGCTGATCAGAATATCGCCGCTGATGGTCTTGATACTGCCAAGTGAGCGAATCTCGGATTGGCCTTTCTGCCTGGTTTCGGGGCGCGGTTTGAACAGGATCTCCACGTCGCCGGCTGCGCTACTGATGTCGACACTGGCAGTGCTGGAGAATTCGACACGCTCGTTCACGGCCACGACTTTGATTGGATTGTGCAGCGTCTTGCCGGTAACCGCACCGCGATCTGCGATGATGTCGAGCTGGATACCTGCAGGAATCAACAAAGCGACATCCACGCGACCTTCGCGGAAGCTGTCGGGCTGCTGATCTGGTGGATAAACAATGCTGAGTCTGATCTGCTGATCAGCTTCAGTCACTTTCAATTCGGCCACTTTGGGTGCGCTGCCTATTTTTTGCATCACCGCGTGCAGCATGGCACCCTGGCCACCACTTTGGCGCAGATTGATGTTGCCCCAGCGGTTCTCCAGCAGCACTCTGGTGCCAGACTTGAGTTGCGCTTCCCAATCCAGTCTTTGCAGTTCGAATGCCGGTTCTGATGTTGCGTTTTGCGGCTGTTCTGCGGTGCTGTCGGTGACTTGTGCCAGCACGCTGCAGCTGAAACTTAGCGAGGCCACCAACAGGCTGAGTACTGAAGCAAATCCAAGTCTGTAGGAGGCCGCTGCATGCTGGTTGGGAAGATGATGACAATTCATGTATTTGATCCGGGTAAGAAAATTGAAGAATACTAGCCGCATATTTCATGAAGGCGGACAGTTACTGGTCATAGTTTACGAATAAACAAGGCGATAGCAATGAATTTATGCGTTGTGGAGTGGTTACGATTTGTCCTGTTCGAGTTCAGGCCAAATCTGGCGTTGCATCTCGAACGATCACCCTTGAATAATAGCTACGGGCGAGTGGACCACGCGAGTAGTTCGGTGACACTCAGCCGTCGCACAAGCGCCGTGGACAAGGCGCGCGAGCGCAGGACTGGCCGTAGTCAATTCAAGCGAGCAGAACGCAGCCCACGGTGCTTGTGCGGCGGCCCACCGGGAGCCAATGTGCCAGTGCGACTCGGCGTTGCGATTCTTGGCAAGGGAGCAGCCATTGCCTGCGAACCGCGCCTTGATTCGCACCGGCACATTGACTCTGAGCGTTACCGAACTGCTCGCGTGGCCCACTGGCTTCTGCGGGCGATCGTCCAAGCTGCTTAGCCAGCTTCGCCCTGCTCCTCGAACCCTTCA
>JAJFKZ010000064.1 GCA_021772955.1 Gammaproteobacteria bacterium
AAAGGCAGATTAGAGATTTGTAGCAGCCTGCTTGCCGGCGAGGGTTGTTCAGAGCTGCCCTAGCAGCAGCCCCAGCGCCAGGGTCAGGCCGACACGGTTGTTGTCGAGGAAGGCCTGAAAGCAGGCCTGGCGGTCGCGGGCGGCGATTTTGCGTTGCTGCAGAAAGAACAAAAAGGCAGTGATGAGCACCGCCAGCCACCATGGCCAGACCACTGTTGTTGAGGGCGTCCACAGCCACAGGCCGAACCAGACCAGCAGACCAAGCATGATCAGCTGCAAGGCGGCCAGTACAGCGCGATCGTGGTGGCCAAACAGGATGGCGGTGGATTTGACCCCGATCTGCAAGTCATCCTCACGATCGGACATGGCGTATTCGGTGTCATAAATGACCGTCCACAACAGGTTGATGGCAAACAGCAGCCAGGCGATGGCCGGTACATGGCCGGTTTCGGCGGCGAACACCATCGGCACCGCCCAGCCAAAAGCTGCGCCCAGTACCACCTGCGGCAAATGCATGTAGCGCTTGCAAAACGGATACAGCGCCGCCAGCCCGGCACCAACGATGGCCAGCTTGACCGTCAGCGCATTGGTTAGCAGTACCAACAGCAGCGCTACAACGAGCAGGCCGATAAACAGCCACAGCGCCTGACGCGGCGCGATTTCACCAGCGGCGATGGGACGAGTGCGGGTGCGCTCGACGTGTGGATCAATGTCACGATCGGCATAGTCATTGATGACGCAACCGGCAGCACGCATGACCACAACGCCGACGGTGAAGATGATGATATTGGTCAACGCTGGTCGCCCCTGACCGGCCACGATCAGGGCCCAGACGGTTGGCCACAGCAACAGCCAGATGCCGATTGGGCGATCAAAGCGCATCAGTCGCAGCCAGCGGTTCATGCCTTTGCTCCGCACGATTTCGAGGGCCACAGTTGCTGCAGCAGCGGCTGCGGCTGATGCCAGTTTCCGGCGCTGATCCAGTCGGCCAGCGGACCGATGATCTGCGGCCAGTTGCACGGTGCAATGGCGTCCATGGCGAGAAAATCGCGCACGCTGTCGGCGCAAAGTCGGTGCATACAGCGGCCCAGTTGCAGTTGTTCCAGCGCCACGGCGTTGGATTCCTGTTCCACCTGCCCGGTGAGTGGCTTGACCAATACTTTTTTGCCCAGTTGCAGTGCTTCGGACACCAGCGAGAAACCGGCATTGCAGATCACGCCTCGACTGCTGGCGAGATCTTCGATGAACGGCTTGCGGCCGATCTTGCACAGCGTGATGTTGCCCCGCTCGCCTGCTGCGGTGCCTGAGTAGAGCCGAAAACGCTGCTCAGGAAACTGTTGCAACAAGTTGATAACGGCAGCCTGATCCTCAAACTGCAGATACACCAGTACATGTTCGGCTTCGGTTAGCTGCAGATCGTGGATGTCGTCGGCGACGGTCGGCGGCAGGATGGACTGATTGAAATGATGCCAGTGCGAGCCCAGCGGATACTGCACCGGTGCAAACACGTTGGTAAGCCAATGCGAAAGGCTGGCACCGGCCTTGGGCACGTCGTGCACGAAGGCGTACAGGTGGCTGATGCCGATGCTGGGTACGCCACGACGTCTGGCCATCCAGGCGCTGACCGGTTCGTAGTCGCTGATAACCAGATCCAGATCCCGCCAGGCCAGGCTGGCGACATCGCGCAGAAACTGCACCGGTTTGTTGCTCAGTCCGGTGCGTACGTAATCGAGTTTGCCGGCGCGGCTGCTGAAGGTCAGGCCGGTACGTATCTCGAAAGGCCGGAATTGCTCGACGTTCCAGCGTCCCGCCGTGGACGGGCCACTGAGCAGACAGCGCACGTTGTGGCCACGCTGGCGCAGTTCCAGTAGCAGCGCCAATGAACGTACGATATGCCCGTTGCCGGTGGTTTGTACTCCCAACAGGATGTTCATGATCAGGTGGCGAGCGTGCTTGCTGCTTTAGCTGGCGACGCTGGCAGCAGGCGCCGTTTCAGCCGTGCCTTCACTGTCGAGCTGCTGGTCTTTGGTCCAGCGCGAGCTGGGCAATATGCGGGCAGGATCACAGCGTTCGCGAAAGCGCCGGGCTATATCAACCACTTCTTCCAGCAGGCCTGCATCCAGCGTGGTCGGGTTCAGACCCAGTTGCTGAAACTTGCCGCGCTCGACTTCCAGCCGGTTGTGTGCAGCCTCTTTGCGCGGATTCTGGTAGTGGCGAATTTCGGCACCGGCGATGGCGGCTACTTTCTGTGCCAACTCAGCCACCGTCCAGGTCTCGGTGACCTGGTTGAAAATATCTACGCGCGCACCGGTTTGAGGCGGGTTTTCGATCGCCAGCTGTATACAGCGCACGGTGTCGCGTAGGTGGATAAAGGCACGGGTCTGGCCACCACTACCGTAGATGGTTAGCGGATGGCCGATCGCTGCCTGCATCAGAAAGCGGTTCAGCACTGTGCCATAGTCGCCGTCATAATCGAAACGGTTGATCAGGTCGTCATGACGGGCGGTTTCCGGCGTCTGTGTGCCCCAGACCACACCCTGGTGCAAATCGGTGATGCGCAAGTTGTCGTTCTTGTTGTAAAAGTAGAACAGCAGTTGATCGATGGTCTTGGTGGTGTGATAAAGGCTGCCAGGATCGGCCGGATGCAGGATATCGGTCTGCTGCCAGCCGGCCTCGGTTTCGATCTGCACTGGCAGATAGCCTTCCGGGATCACTGCCCCATCCACACGGCCATAGCCATACACACCCATGGTGCCCAGATGCACGATGTGGATGTCCAGCCCGGATTCGACCACTGCGGCGAGCAGGTTATTGCTGCCGGAGACGTTGTTGTCCACTGTGTAGCGCTTGTGCCAGCTCGATTTCATCGAATACGGCGCGGCGCGTTGTTCGGCGAAGTGGACAATGGCGTCTGGTCGGATGTCGCGAAGGCATTGCAACAGCGCCTCCGGTTGAGTGGCGATATTGATGTGGTAATAGCCGATGTCGTTGCCGCTGACCTGTTGCCAGGTCTGCAGGCGTCGGCTGATGGAGCGGATCGGTGTCAGCGATTCGCAGCACAGCTCGTTATCAATGTTGCGGCGCGAAAGGTTGTCGACAATATCGACCTGATAGCCCTGTGCCGACAGCCGCAATGCGGTGGGCCAGCCGCAGAAACCGTCGCCTCCCAGTACCAGTATGCGTTTTGCCATGGCGGTGTCCGGTTATGTTGTTAGATACAGCTCGATGGTGTCACAACTGCGCGATCGCGTCAGTAAGGTCTTGCAGAGAAAGTGTACGATATGGTCTGCGCTTGTGGGCAAGCAAAGCCGATCAGTCAGCTACAAGATCAGGGTTTATGCGCTGCGGCGTGACGTTCGTTGACGATTTTTTCCACGTACCAGCAGGTCGGTATGATGGTCAGGTTCTTGGCCTCGGCTTCATCCAAAGCATGTTCGACGACTTTGCGCGCCAGGCCCTGACCGCGCAGGCCGGATGGCGTAAAGGTGGAAGTGAAATCAATCGTGTTGGCATCGCGCATGTGGTAGCGCAGCACCACCTCATTGTCCGAATGACGCTGCTCGCCAACGCGGATCAGGTAACGCTGATCCGCGTCGTCGTGAATAACCTCATGCTGTGGTGCCGGGTGCATGATCCCATTATGCAACTGCTGGGCTAGCGTGGCAACCAGCAGGTCGATCCTATGGCAATATTATATTAATTCATGAACCAGTCAGGCAGCGCCGCCCGGCCCAGCATATTGCTATCAGTACCAAACCAGATGGCATTTCGAGCGGCATCATAGACCATGTGCCGGACCGCGCCGGCGCCACTGGGAATCGGGGTGATGCTGATGTATTTCCGGGTATTCAGATCAAAGCCAACAAAGCGATTGGGGTCGGGGAAAGTCTCCACAAACCACAACCGGTCTTGCTTGTCGATGGCCATCGCATAGGGGCCGCTGTCGCTGGCACCCTGGTGATTGCGACCGGGTGTAGGCCACTCCTCAAAGCTGTTGTCGGCGGGCTGGTAGCAACCCAGGTAGCCCTCGGCATAGTCCACGTAGCAGACTCGGTCATCTTTGGTGATGGCGATCCGGCGCGGCCGGGCATCGGCGCGTGGCAGATCGATTTCGCTGAGCTGCATGCTGGTCGGATTGATGTGCACCAGCTTGTTGCTGCCCATCAGTACCACCCAGGGATGGCCGTTGCTGTCCAGATCTATGCCATACGGGCGGCCCCGTTCGGTGGGAACATCCAATACCTTGATGGAGCCGTCGCGCGGGTCAAACACACCAACAGAATTACCCCACTGGGCGGTAAACCAGATGCGGCCATCACTGGCTTGAATCAGTGTGTGCGGGTCTTTGGCGTTGCTCTGGGGGGTTGGGTATTTGCGAATTTGATTACCCTCGGCGGCCTTCGGGTCAAGCCGACCGATGTGCGCTGCAGTGTTGCCCGAATACCATACGATGCCTTGATCATCGACGATCAGGTTGTGTGGGCCGGCACCCTTTTCCAGATCGATGCGTCGGAAAGAGGCATCGTCGGGATTGAATACAGCGACGTAATCACCGGCTTGACCAACAAACCAGACGCTGCCATCAGGTGCAACATCCGGGTCACGTGGGCGGGTGTTTTTCCACGGCACCTGCCATTCGGTAATGTCGATCGGATTGCTCTCAAGGTTGCCGTCGACTTCAGCCGCGGTGATGTTGCTGGCATAGGCCGTGGCCAACAGCAGCGCCGGGGTGAAGAATTGCAGGATTGTTTTCATCTCAATCTCCGATCTAAGCCTTGTGACTAAGTGGGTGTTGGTTTAATTTGCCGGCGCAAAATATGCTTATTTACAGACCTTGCGGAGCAGCCGGGGTTCCGTCAGTGTGGTCATGGCCAATGGTCGTTACGGCCTGGCCGAATAAACAGATTTTGGCAATCATCTGCAGGCAATTTCAATTCGCATGGTCCGGTATGAATAGGATGAACGCGCTATGGATCTGGTATTGACAGCTTTGCAGCCAGCTTATTCGCCACCCGCTCGTCGCAGTAGCGGGAGTGGTGAATAAGGCGGGTTACAGCGACAATGCCAATTGGGAGGAAGCGTCTGCTTGGCGTTGACGTGAGCCTGTTTCGTCAGCTGTTGTTGAAGATCAGTTTCGGGCGCTGATACAGGCTGGCGGCGATGGCTGCCAGCAGCAATCCGAAGACCACACTGCTGAGCACGCTGATCAACTGCCAATTCAGGGGCATGAGCTTGCCGCTGATGGTTTCATTGATCAGCAGGCTTTGCGACAGCAAGGGCACCCACATCATCCAGATTTCCGGTTTCACCGGATTGATGAACATCCACAGCGTTGGCAGCATCGGTATCAACACCACCAGGCCCATGTAGGATTGCGCCTCACGAAAGGACTTGGCAAACGCGGCCAGCACGGTCAGCAACGCCGCGGCCAGCAGCGCCACTGGTGCGGTCAACAGCCAGAACTGCAGCGCCATGGACCAGTCCAGGTTGAGCGTAAAATCCATCGATGCCGCAGGGATGAAGCGCACACCGATGACGAATGCAACCAATGTCAAAGCCAGCGATATCAAGGTGAAAGCGGTGGTGGCCAAAAGCTTGCCGGCCATGATCTGCCAGCGTGGCAACGGGTTGATCAGCAGCGGCTCCAGTGACTTGCGTTCTTTTTCGCCGGCGGTGGTGTCGATGGCCACCGACATGCCGCTGACAAACAGCCCGATCATGACAAAATACGGCAGCATGGCCAGGATCATGGCACCACGGCTTTCCGGCGTGGACAGATCAACTTCCTTGATCATCACCGCCTGCATCAGTCCCGGATCCACGCCGCGTAACTGGATACGCTGCTGGCCGATCTGACCGCCGTAGCCGTTCAACAGACGCTGTACGCGGGCCATGGTGGTGCCAACCTCGCGGCGGGAGCGATCTGCCAACACTTCCACCACGGCCGGTTCACCGGCGCGCCATTGTTGCGGATACTGCTCGGTGATGCGCACAATCACATCATGGTCTTTGTCGGCAATGGACTGCTCCGGATCGACCGGCTCGGGCTGGATAAGCATGCCATGCTGTTCCAGGAACTGGGCCAGGTTCGGTGCCAGAGCGCGGTTGACCACCGGGATCTCCAGCGTTTCTTCGGATTTTTCGACTTCCTTGCTGGTGATAAAGCCAAACAGTATGACAAACAGAACCGGCCCCAGGATCGGGCCCATGATCAGCGCGTTGAGCACGGTACGGCGATCACGCAGGCTGTCGCGAATTTCCTTGTTGAATACGATGAATATGCGGCTCATGCCAGCAGGCCCTCTTCGCTGCCAATCAGCTTCACGAAGGCGTCTTCCAGCTCGTTGCGGCCGCTGAGTCTGCGCAATTCATCGGCACTGCCATCGGCGACGACGCGACCATCGGCAATGATGACTATGCGATCACACAGCGCCGCGACCTCCTGCATGATGTGCGTGGACAAGACGATGCAGTGCCCTTCGGCGCGCAAGCGCAGCAGCAGTTCGCGCAAGGCTCGGGTACTCATCACGTCCAGGCCATTGCTGGGCTCATCCAGCAGCAGTGTCTTGGGCTTGTGCACCAGCGCCCGTGCCAGGGCCACGCGCACGCGCTGGCCCTGGGAAAAACCTTCCGTGCGGCGGTCAATGAATTCGTGCAGATCCAGCTGTTCGCACAGCTCCGCGATGCGCTGTTCCAGATCGGCTTTTTTGATGCCGTGCAGCTGACCGAAATAGGCGATGTTTTCGCGTGCGCTCAGCCGTGCATACAGACCACGTGCATCCGGCACCACGCCGAGGCTGGTCTTGACCTTGAGCGCCTCGCGCTGCGGATCAATGCCGTCGATGCGGATGCTGCCAGAATCCGGGGGCAGCAGTGAATACAGCATGCGCAGCGTTGTGGTTTTGCCGGCACCATTGGGGCCCAGCAGGCCGGTGATCTGGCCATCAGCAGCGTTGAATGTGACATCGCGCACGGCCTGCACCGGGCCAAACGATTTCTGCAGATGCTCGGTGACGATCATGGTGCAGGTCCCAGCAGGCTCAGAAAAAACGGGCTGGCCTGAATGTCAGCTACGCAGCTGTCATCCAGTGTGGTCGGATCAGGATTTTCCAAAAACGCGGCCAGCCGGTCGGGCAGACAGCCATGCCGCAGCACGCTGTGGCCCTGGCCGGGAATCACCCAGTGCACAGATCGGGCAAACTGCTCAGCGGCGAGTTGACCATAGCGTGGTGGCGTGACCGGATCGAATTGGCCGGATAGCAGCAACACCGGCACCTGATCATTTGGCTGTGGTTGATGAAAGTCCGCAGACACCGCCCCGGCCGGCCAGCTTTCACACTGGGCCCGCATCACATCCAGCAGCGTGTTACCGAGCAAGGTGTCGCTGTGATCCAGATGCGCCGGGTAAAAGGGCACATCCTCGCTGCAGATCACCGACATTTCCATGCCCCGGGCGAGCATGTCAGTGAGATTGCCGACCTGGATCAGCGCTTGTGCTGCCAAGGGCTGCCAGTCGCCCAGCTCGGCTTGTTCCAGCACAATCGGCAACAGCGCCTGGGTTTCGCTGGCATAGCTGAGCAGGCGTACAGCCACCGCCAGCAGATCGCTGGTGACCGGAATGGTTTCCTGCTCGCCGCTGGTCGGCATGCGCATGGTCAGAGCAGGTGTGGAAGCGGCAAGTTGTGCGCGCAATTGCTGCAGGCGCGCGGCGGGATCACCAAAGCGGTCAAAGCAATCGCGTTGTTCGCGGCAGCGGGTGAAGATGCGTTGCAGCGCCAGATCCAGCATCGGTGCATGCTCACTGCCCAGCAGCACCTGTGGTGGCGCCACGCTATCCAGCACCATGCTGCGCACATGGTCCGGGTACAGGCGCAGATAGACCTGTGCTGCGCGCGTACCGTAGGAGACACCAATCAAGTTGATCTGCTCGAAACCCAGTGCTTGTCGGACCGCTTCAACATCGCTTGCGGCAATGCTGGTGGTGTAAAAACGTGGATCAGCATCAAGTCCGGCCAGACACTCGCGGGTCTGCTGGCGAATTTCATCCAGATCAATGTCGGTGACGAATTCAGCCTCACCAAGCGCGCACTGCAGTTTGTTGGAACCGCCCGTACCGCGCTGGTCCACCAGGATCACGTCGCGGCTCTTATTGGCGGCGCGCATGGCCGTGGCGATGATCGGCCATGACTCGGAGGCGGCTTGTCCTGGGCCACCGGCGAAAAAGAAGATGGGATCATCGACGCGCTGCTTTGGATCGCTGGCCGGAATGCGCGCAATGCGCAAGCTGATGCTGCGCTGGTTTGCTAAACTGTCGCCGGATGTCACCTGGCTTTGTGCCACGGCCGGGTTCTCGGCCACCAGCAGGCTGCCGCACTCGGCTTTGCCAGTCAAAGTGGTACCTGGCAACTGGAGTAGGCAATCGGTGAAGATGATGCTGTTGTTCTGATTCGAATCGGCGCTGGCCGCAGCTACACTGATGATCGGTGCCAGCAGCAGGCCAAGTCGCAACAGGCTTATCATTGTGTGCATGCTTTGTGGTCCTTCAACCTGATAATTACGGGTTCAGCGTTCTCGTGGCGCTTCGCGGCAAGGCGCCGTGCGCAGGCGATGGCCGTTGCCCTTGGCCAGCACGGGAACGCCGCAGAGTAGCGCCACGGGAGCGCCCGACGGGTTGGCCGGTCAGCGTCCATGGCTGCGTTCCGGCTCTGGTAAAGGGCTACGGCCATTCACTGCGAGCCGCGCCTTGCCCTGAACGCTGACCGACCAACTGTATCCTAAATTATCAGGTTGAAGGGCCACTAGTTTCCGCTGAATTTGTTCTGAGTCAATTGCCAAAGTAGACCAGTATGGCTGCGACTGGCCAATGACAACGGTTTGATTTGTCTGCCATCAACCCCAATATTTCAACGCAGCGTAGCACAGGTCAGCCGCAACAACATCTGTCAAAAGTCATGTTCACCCGGCCGCTGTATGGCAACATGGCAGCCAATCAACAAGCTGCATACAACAAAGCGATTTTCACATCAGGAAAGATTTTCACATCAGGACCGTACATGCTCGCACTTGATATTCAAGATCTCAGAAAGACTTACAAGAACAAAGTGGAAGCCCTGCGAGGCGTCAGTCTGCAGGTGCAAAGAGGTGATTTTTTTGCCCTGCTCGGTCCCAACGGTGCCGGAAAATCCACGCTGATCGGCATCCTCAGTTCGCTGGTCAATGCGAGTTCCGGCAAAGTTACAATCTGTGGACACGACCTGTACCACGATCGCGCCCGCGCCATGGCCAGCATCGGTCTGGTACCGCAGGAAGTCAACTTCAACCAATTTGAAAAACCGATTGATATCGTTGTCCAGCAAGCCGGCTACTACGGCATTCCCAGAAGCGAGGCCTTGCCGCGTGCCGAACGCTACCTGAAACAGTTGTCGTTGTGGGATAAACGCGACAAGATTTCGCGCAGCCTGTCCGGCGGCATGAAGCGCCGGTTGATGATTGCCCGGGCCATGGTCAATGAGCCGCAGCTGTTGATACTGGATGAACCCACCGCTGGTGTGGACATCGAAATCCGCCGCTCGATGTGGACTTTTCTGCGTCAGATCAACGAGCAGGGCACCACCGTCATCCTCACCACGCACTACCTGGAAGAAGCCGAAGAGATGTGTCGTAACATTGCCATTATCGATCAGGGTCAGATTATCGAAAACACCGATGTCAAGACCCTGTTGAGCAAGCTGGATGTGGAGACTTTCGTGCTTGACATGCGCGCATCCATACAGCAGTTGCCACAAGCCGAAGGCATGATTTTCAAGCGACGTGATGAGTTGACGCTGGAAGCTGCGATCCCGAAAGGCACGTCGATCAACCGATTGTTCGAAGTGCTGGCGACCGCCGCTATCGAGGTCAACTCCATGCGCAATAAAAGCAATCGACTGGAAGAGCTGTTCATGCGCCTGGTCGACAAAAATGCGCCGCACACGCAGGAATCACCGGTGCGGTCCAAAGCTGCGGCGGCGGTTTCATCCGCGCGCGCAGGTACCCAGAAAACCGCGCAGCGAATACGCTCATGAGCACAACAGACGGCAACACCCCAGTGAGCATGGCGCAGGTCAATCTGGTCGGTTTACGTACCATCATGCGGCGTGAAATAGCTCGAATCATGCGCATCTGGGCGCAGACCCTGTTGCCTCCGGCCATGACCATTTCGCTGTATTTCATTATTTTTGGCAGCCTGATCGGCAGCCGCATCGGTGACATGGGTGGTTTTGACTACATGCAGTTCATCGTGCCCGGGCTGATCATGATGTCGGTGATTCAAAACAGCTATGGCAACATCGTGTCTTCGTTCTTCGGTGCCAAATTTGGCCACCATATCGAGGAGCTGCTGATCTCGCCACTACCCAACTGGGTGATTCTCGCTGGCTATATCACCGGCTCGATGTTTCGCGGGCTGCTGGTTGGTGCGGTGGTGACACTGGTGGCGCTGTTGTTCACCAAATTGCATGTGCACAGCTGGGTGATCACCGTCAGTGTGGTGGTGTTGACCTCCATGGTGTTTTCGCTGGCTGGCTTGATCAATGCCATCTACGCGCAAAAATTTGATGACATCACCATCGTGCCGACCTTTGTGCTCACGCCATTGACTTATCTGGGCGGCGTGTTCTATTCCGTCTCGCTGTTGCCGCCGTTCTGGAAAGCTTTTTCCAGTATCAATCCGATCTTGTACATGGTCAATGCGTTTCGCTACGGTATGCTGGGTGTTTCGGATGTCCCGCTGCTGCCGGCGTTTGCAATCATTCTGGTGTTTGTCGTACTACTGAGTGGAGTCTGTCTGTACCTGCTGCACAAAGGTGTCGGCTTGCGCAGTTGAGTCTTGACAAAAGTCACAATCTTGCGACAATAGTCGGTCTTGCCTGGCACATTTCGTCTGTGCCTGAATGAATACCTGGTGATGTAGCTCAGTTGGTTAGAGCGCGGCACTCATAATGCTGAGGTCGGTGGTTCAAGTCCACCCATCACCACCATATTCACTTTAATTCTAAGTATGAACTTCCTTATCGTTTGGCAAGCGCTGATGATGAGAACCACCGCCCTACGGTCGGGGCTGTCAGCGTACATCCCTGTACGCTGCCCTGCGGGCGAGCTGCGCACGACCCGGTTCGTTCCGGACGAACCGGTCAAGTCCACCCATCACCACCATATTCACTTTAATTCCAAGCATGAAACTCCTATCGTTTGGCAAGCGCTGATGATGAGAACCACCGCCCCCGGCTTTCGCCGGGGCAGGCTCTACGGTCGGGGCTGTCAGCGTACATCCCTGTACGCTGCCCTGCGGGCGAGCGCCATGCCAATGGATTGATTGGCAGGCGACGTTATAATGTCAGCACACAGCAGCGAAGACATGGGTCATGAGTAAAGATCGCATAGGCTACGGCCGCATTTCACGCATCAATCACTGGTTTGCCGCATTGGTGGTGATCACTATGCTGTCGTTGGGGTTGTATTTCCACGAAATGCCGCGTGGCGCGGAAAAACTCTACTGGCAGCATCTGCACATCAGTATCGGCGCGCTGGCCTGGTTGTGGATCATGTTCCGCGTGTTCTGGCGGATGCGGCGCGGGTTTGCCCCGCCGGTATCTCAGGCCGCCATCAAGCAACACCTGAGCCGTCTGGTGCACATTCTGTTGTTGGCCGGTATTCTGGTGATGTTCATCAGCGGCCCATTGACCATTTGGACTGCCGGTCGCGCCATCGAAGTCTTCGGGGTTATCAGCATTCCCTCGCCGATCCCGGAAATACATGATTTCCACGAATGGCTGGAAGAAGTGCACGAGATCACCGCGCGCGTGATGATCGGCCTGATCAGTTTGCATGTGCTGGCCACCATCATGCACCTGATCCGGAATCGCGCCGGATTGCGTGGCCGCATGTGGGGTTGACCCGGATTGATCCGGGCTGATTCGGAACATGCAACGGTGAACTCGGGCAATCAAATGGACATTGCACAAGTGCAAGCAGTAGACAGATTGCATACAATAGCCAGTCAACTATCTGCACGGGCCCTTAGCTCAGCTGGTTAGAGCAGTCGACTCATAATCGATTGGTCGTAGGTTCAAGTCCTACAGGGCCCACCATTTCATACCGCCACCAGCATGGATGGCAGTATCAACCACGGGGCGAATGCCAGCGATGGCGGCTGCATTGAACAGAGCCTGCTGTCTGATCGATCGCCACGGGTAACGGTTCTGATATGGTAAAGTGATTGTTGTTACCGGGGAGTGGGGATGAATTCGGAATTTGCAGTACTGAAGGCTCGCCATCGCGCCGAGCGCGATAAGTATCCACAGAAATTGTCCTTGCGCGTGCATCGTGCCTTAAGCTGGTTGCAGCGTGCCGAGCGCTGCAAAGATGATGATGGTCGTTTCATGTTCTTGTGGATCAGCTTCAACGCCGCCTACGCCAATCTGTTCGTCGACAAGGGTCCCACCGAGACCCAGCGTTTTATCGATTTTCTCAACCACCTGGTGGATCTTGATGCTGATCAACGCCTGGCCAAACTGGTCTGGCAGCAATACCCTGGTGCCATTCGTGTACTGCTGGACAACCAGTACGTGTACCAGCCGTTCTGGGATCATCTGAACCGTCCGCAGGCCAGTATTGACTGGCAATCGCGTTTCGTGCGAGCCAAGCAGTTTGCCCATAAGGCGCTGGCTGAAATGAACACCGGCAAGGTATTGGGCATCGTCTGCGGTCGTTTGTACACCCTGCGCAATCAGCTCATGCACGGTGGCGCAACCTGGGGTAGCAGCATCAACCGTAACCAACTGCGCGATGCCAACCGGATCATGATCGTGATAGTACCGTTGATCATAGAAATTATGATGGATCACCCCGACCAGGAGTGGGGCGAGATCTGCTATCCAGTAGTCTAGCAGCCTGTCGGACTTAACACTGATGTACTGTGGAAAAGCCAAGTTTGTTCATACGTTTCGATCTTTTTCGTTAAATAGGCTTACTATTCTCCTCAAAAGGTCGAAAAATCTGTCTCAAACCGGCTTTCCATCGCTACGACCGGTCAAGTCGGGCAGGCTGCTAGCCATGATAATGCTGTCGTGGCACATGCAACGGTGGGCAGACACCGGTTGTAAGTCAGCCAGGGATAAAACATGTACGACATCATTGGAGACATTCACGGCCACGCCGACGCCCTTGAGCGGTTGCTGGCAAGACTGGGTTATCGTCAGCGCGCCGGGGTGTGGGCGCATCCGCAACGGCAGGTGATTTTTGTCGGTGATTATGTGGATCGCGGTTCCGAGCAGTTAAAAACTGTCGAGATCGTGCGCAACATGGTCGAGCACGAGCAGGCGCTGGCGATCATGGGTAACCACGAGTTCAACGCGGTGGCTTATGCGACCGAGCATCCCGAGCGACCGGGTGAGTATCTGCGTCCGCACACCGATGAAAAAACCAGACAGCACGCTGAGTTCCTGCGGCAGGTGGGCGAAGGCTCGGACAAACATCGACAACTGCTGGCGTGGTTCAAGACCCTGCCGCTGTATCTGGAGCTGGACGCGCTGCGCGTGATCCATGCCTGCTGGCATCCGCAGGAAATGCAGCATCTACAGGAACATCATCTTGATGCAGATCGTCGACTTAAGCCTGAATCATGGCTGGCCGTGACGGACAAAGGCAGCAAAGACTTCAAGGCACTGGAAACCTGCCTGAAAGGACTGGAAATTGCATTGCCGGATGGCCACAGCTTTGTCGACAAGGATAAAGTCAGGCGTTATGAAATCCGTACGCGCTGGTGGCTCGAAAGTGAGCAAAGCTATAAAAGTGTGGCGCTACAGGACAGCAAAACCAAAGC
>JAJFKZ010000065.1 GCA_021772955.1 Gammaproteobacteria bacterium
AGCAAGGTCTTCATAAGCATGCAAGCATGTGCAGGCGCTTGGTCTGTGCTGCTACAAGTACCGGCGAATGAGCCCAGATAGCGCTTTAATCCTGCCACAATGCTTGGTGAATCTTCAATTATTTGCCGAAAACTCTCCCCAGAGCGGTCCGCGTAAGCCTCCAGCGCCTCGGCAAACAGACCACTTTTACTGCCAAATGTGGCGTAGAGGCTACCTGGGCGCATATCCAGCGCCTTTTCAATATGCTTCATTGATGAGGCGTGATAGCCTCTTGACCAAAACAGCTCAACTGCTCTGTCCAGCGCTACTTGACGATCAAAACGGGCGGTACGGGGCATGCTCGACTCTCTGATAAAAGGTTGAATGTAAGCCTTGTGACTTAATTTGAATGATTGTTCAATTTTAGCTTGACTTCCCGATTGATTGCAACTAATATGATCGCATACTTGAACGATCACTCAAATAAGGATGTACACAATGAACACTTTTACATCGCACGACCAAAACAACGCACCCGAAGCAGCCAAGCCACTGTTGGAGAAGTCACTGAAGGGCTTTGGCATGATTCCAGGCTTGCATGCGGTGATGGCTGAAGCCCCCGGTTTGCTGGAAGGCTATCAGGTTTTACATGCCCTGTTTCTTAACAGCAGCTTCAATGCTGATGAAAAAACCGTGGTTTGGCAGACGATCAATGTCGAGCATAACTGTCATTATTGCGTGCCCGCACATACGGGGATCTCCCAGTCGATGAAGGTTGCGGACGAAGTGAGCAATGCACTGCGTGATGAGACACCGCTGCCCAGCGCCAGGCTTGAGGCGTTGCGCGACTTTACTCTGGCCATGCTGCGCCAGCGTGGTGAGCTTGAGGAAAAACAAGTGCAAGACTTCTATGCGGCCGGCTACACCAGGCAAAACGTGCTGGAAGTCATTCTGGGCCTTAGCCAGAAAGTCATGAGCAACTACACCAACCACGTTGCCCACACGCCTATCGACGAACCTTTCAAGCAGTTTGCCTGGGACAAGAAATCATCCCGCTAACAGCGACAATTCCGCTATCGGCCGGTCCACCGGACAGGCCGATATTGACGATGACTTCAGCCTGTTAATGGCATAACGAGGAGCAGCACCATGAGCGCTAAGATCAAGCTGGATATAGTTTCCGATGTGGTGTGCCCATGGTGCATCGTTGGCTACAAACACCTGGAGGCTGCCATCAATGAACTGGGCTTGCAAGATAGGGTAGAAATTGAGTGGCAGCCGTTTGAACTGAATCCGGACATGCCCAAGCAAGGCGAGAACCTGCGCGCCCATCTGCTGCGCAAATACGGTGCCGAGCCCGACGCCAATGACAAAGCCCGCGCTAATATCAGTGCCCTTGGTGCTGAGTATGGTTTTGAGTTTGATTACTTTGAAGACATGAAGATGGTTAACACCCGCGATGCACATTTGTTGCTGGATTTTGCGCATGAAGAAGGCTTGCAACACACGCTGATGCAGCGTTTGTTTGCTGCCTTCTTTACCGAGCATAAGGATGTATCGGATCGCGCCGTGTTGCTGGCAGAAGCGCAGCGTGTAGGCATGGATCCGGCAGCTGCCGCGTTAGCCCTGGATGACACTGAGCGCCGCCGCCGCGTAGTGAACCAGGAGGTTCAGTGGCAGCAACAGGGGATTTCAGGGGTGCCAACAGTGCTATTCAACCGCAGCAGCGCCATGACCGGTGCACACCCGCAGAGCACTTACAAAGATGTGCTGCAAAAGCTAGCCGGATTGTAGCCCATTGCCGGATGCGTTATCGCTTATCCGGCCTGCCGGCACCCCGCTAGCAACAAACCGGGCACACTTTAGCGACCACATGCCGTGCCCGTGCCCTGATCTCGTCGATGCTATCAGCGTCATCCAACTGTCGTGCCAGCGCCACGCCCATGCGGCGTTTGACGTAGGCCTGCGGTTTGCCGAACAGGCGCAGTTCGGTGCCGAGCGCTGCCAGCGCCTGATCAATGCCTTCAAAGCGGATGGCTTCAGCATCGTGCTGGCCGTAGATAACGGCGCTGGCACCCGGCAGGCTCAGTCTGGTATCCACCGGCAATCCCAGAATGGCGCGTGCATGCAGGGCAAATTCGCTTTGCCATTGTGTGACCAGCGTCACCAGGCCGGTGTCGTGTGGTCTGGGGCTGACTTCGGAGAACCACACCTGATCACCTTTGACAAACAACTCAACACCGAAAATGCCCCGGCCCGGCCTGTTGCCAGCCAGTGCTGTGGTCACCTGTTGTGCTATCTGCTGTGAGCGCTGCAGCGCCAGTTCGGACATTGGCTGTGGCTGCCAGGATTCCACGTAGTCGCCATCCTGCTGGCGATGACCGATGGGTGCACAGAAGCTGGTTTCGATGTTGCCGTTGGCCGCAACGGCACGCACGGTCAGCAGGGTGATTTCATAATCGAACTCGATCATTCCCTCGACAATAACGCGCTGGCCACTGACACGGCCGGCGGTCTGGGATTTGTGCCAGGCGGACGCCAGATCCGCCTCGCTGCGCAGCAGGCTCTGACCCTTGCCGGACGATGACATCACCGGTTTGATGAAGCACGGATAGCCAATATCAGCAATGGCTGTGCGCAGTGATTCCAGCGTATCGGCAAACGCGTAGGCTGAGGTCGGCAAGCCAAGTTCCTCGGCGGCCAGGCGACGGATGCCTTCGCGATTCATGGTCAGGTTGACCGCACGCGCCGATGGGATCACCTCGGTGCTGCCGACATTTTCGATGTCGATCAGGACTGCGGTGGCAATGGCCTCGATTTCGGGCACGATCAGCTGTGGTTTTTGCTGTTCAATCAACGCTTTGAGGGCTGCGGCATCGGTCATGTCGATGACACAGGAATGGTGGGCCACCTGCATGCCGGGTGCGTTGGCGTAGCGGTCCACGGCGATCACTTCCACGCCGAGTCGTTGCAGTTCAATGATGACTTCCTTGCCCAGTTCGCCAGCACCTGGTGGTCCTTCAACCTGATAATTCAGGATACAGTTGGTCGGTCAGCGTTCAGGGCAAGGCGCGGCTCGCAGTGAATGGCCGTAGCCCTTTACCAGAGCCGGAACACAGCCATGGACGCTGACCGGCCAACCCGTCGGGCGCTCCCGTGGCGCTGCGCTGCGGCGTTCCCGTGCTGGCCAAGGGCTACGGCCATTGCCTGCGCACGGCGCCTTGCCGCGAAACACCACGGGAACGCTGAACCCGTAATTATCAGGTTGAAGGACCACTGGCAGCATCACGCGCGTGGCGCTCTGGCTCAGCGGAGTACCGATGCTGATCATGCGCAAACCAGAATCGTGATGATCAGGCGTAGTAGGGATTCTCACCCTTTTCGTGCTCGGTGACGTCACGCACCCCGGCCAGTTCAGGCAGTTTTTCACGGAAAGTCTTTTCGATGCCTTCCTGCAAAGTCACGCTGACCATGCCGCAGCCCTGACAACCGCCGCCAAATTTGAGGATGGCAAGTTTGTCGGGAGTCACTTCCACCAGTGAAACCTGACCACCATGCATGGCCACCTGTGGGTTGATTTCTGTGTTCAGCAGCCACTGCACCCGCTCCTCCAGCGGCGCATCAGACGTTGGCGTCCGGCCCTTGAGGCCGGGGGCACTGATGGTCAGCTGTCCGCCAGTAGGGTTGAGCACATAATCGACATTGGCGTTTTCCAGCCAGGTCTTGCTGGAGTTGTCTATGTATATATGCAAATCATCCTGCTCGAAGGTGTAATCATCGGCTTCCATCTCGTTTGCGGCACAAAAAGTCAGCTCGATATCGGCACTGGGCAGGCCCGGATTCAGCGCCCGCAGGCGCAAGCCCAGGTTGTCGCTGTCCTGATCTTTGATGAGGTCGCGCAAATAGCTGTTGGCGCTGCTGGTAACTGAGATCATTATTGCTCCGTGGATCCGGGTTGAGAACTTCTATGATACAGATATGGTAACGACTCATCCAAACGCCAGTCCATACCTGAATGATTGCCGTCGAACTCTTCATAGTGATGCTCAATGCCGGCTGCTTCAAGTCGTTGATGAAAACGGCGACTGCCGAACTGTATGTGGTACTGATCGAACCGGCCCACATCCAGCCACAAACCGTGCAGTCCGGTGAGCGTGTGCAGCTGGCGTTGGCTCCAGCGTGCCGGATCAAATCCCAACCAGTTCTGCCAGGCTGGCTGCAAAAGCTCGCAGTAATGCTGCGAAAACGGCAACCGCAGGCCCAGCGGCTGTTGTGGCTGCGGGTCGTAACTGGCTGCCAGACACAGCGTCATCAATGCGTGAAATTCACGGTAATCGGCTTTTTTGCGGCGCCAGAACTGGCGCACGAATCTGGGCAGGTCATAATCATAACGCTCCAGCACCTGACAGCTGGTCGGCATATCCGGCAAATACACGGCATCAAACCCCATGTCTGCGGCATGCGCCGCAACTGCGCTAAACGTGCCGGGGCGACTCATGGCCAGATGCAGCGCGCCAAAACCACCTGATGATTTGCCGAACACGGCGCGACCAGAGCCGCCCAGCGTGTGCAATTGCTGGTCCAGTTGCGCCAGCAATTGGTCGCAGATGATGTCCACCCAGGGCCCGATGGTGGAGGAATTGACATATTGATTGCCACCCAGCGCATTCCACGCGTTCGGGAATACCGCGATCACCGGCCCCATGGCTGCACTGGCCAGCAGACGATCGAGGCGCTCAGGAACGGTTTCGCCATGATTGCGCCAGGCCACCTGCCCCGGCCCGGCATTGGTATAGGCCGCCAGACACACGAACAGCGGATAGCCAGGCCCGGAATCTGCACTATACCCCGGCGGCAGATACACATCGTGCACCAGTTCGGTGGGCTGACCCAGCACATTGCCCTGCAATGCGGGTACCTGCTGGGTGACTTTGATCAGGCTGCCGCGCGGGTAATCGCGCGGCGGTAGCAAGTCCGGGTAAATCATACTGAATCCAGCAGCTGGCGCAACATTGGCAACAGTGCATCACGCAGCTCGGGATTGCGCATGGCGACATCCAGCGTGGCTTGCACGAAGCCTGCTTGATGGCCGCAATCATGACGGGTTCCGGTAAATCGGCAGGCGTACACCGGCTGCTGTTGCAACAGCATGGCGATGGCATCGGTGAGCTGAATTTCACAGCGCTGGTCTGGCTTGACCTGGGCGATCAGATCAAAGATTGCTGGCGCAAGAATGTAGCGGCCGACCACGCCCAGATCACTGGGAGCCTGCGCGGCACTGGGTTTCTCAACAATGCTGCGGATACGAGCGAAGTTATCATTGAAGTCATCTACAGCAACCACGCCGTAGCGATGGATGTGCTCGCGCGGCACCTGCTGTACGGCCACGACACTGGCGCCGGTTTGCCGATGCACTTCCAGCATCTGCGCCAGGCAGCCCTGCTCCCTGCTCTGCTCCCGACCCTGCTGCAGATCCGGCAGAATCAGATCATCGGCGAGCAGTACCGCAAAAAACTGTGCGCCGACGGCAGCCCTGGCCATGGCCACGGCATGCCCCAGACCTTGCGGCGAATCCTGCGGTACATACAGCCTGCTGGTTGCCACCGGCAAGGTATTTTGCACGCGCTCCAGCAAATCGAGTTTGCCGGCTCGCTGCAGGCGATCTTCCAACTCATAGGCGCTGTCAAAATGATCGCTAATGGTGTGCTTGGTGCGATTGGTGATGAAAACCAGTGACTCAGACCCGGCTGCCACCGCCTCTTCGGCCGCATACTGGATCAGTGGCTTGTCGACAATCGGTAACATTTCTTTGGGGGTACACTTGGTCGCCGGCAAAAACCGGGTGCCCATGCCGGCCACCGGGAACACTGCCGGCAGATGCAGTGGAGATATTAGTGTCTGGTTTGGTTTAGTCGCGGCCATGTTTCATTCCGTTACCATCTGTGCGTCTGCGTGCTGTTCGCAACGCAGCAAGGAGTTCAATAAATCGCGCAGCTCGGCATCCGTGCAGTCGGTCTGCAGTTGCGTCTCCATGCTATCGATCAGCGTCGTCAAACGGCTACTGTCCGGTGCCAGCGGCATGGCCTGCAGGATCATATCGTGGCTGGTGGAAACGGTCTTCTCATGGCGATGAAAGAGTTCTTCGTTGAGCTTTTCACCTGGCCGCAGACCGGTATAAACAATCTCGATGTCAACATCCGGCTGTTTGCCGGCCAGCCGGATCAACTGTTCCGCCAGGTAGCGTATCGAAACCGGTGCGCCCATGTCCAGCACGAATAGTTCACCACCCGCGCCAATCACTGCCGCCTGCAGGATCAGCAGGCCGGCTTCGCGCACGCTCATGAAATAGCGCCTGATCTCCGGATGGGTCACGGTGACCGGTCCGCCAGCACTGATCTGCTGCTGGAACAAGGGCACCACACTGCCGGTGGAGTTCAGCACATTACCAAATCTGACAACTATGAATTTAGTTGAACTATGTTCTGTATCATGCTGATTATTATATGAATAACAATAAAGTTCGGCAATGCGTTTGGTTGCTCCCATGATGTTTGTGGCATTGACCGCCTTGTCCGTGGAAATCAGCACCATTGTTGCGGCGGCGTGCTTACGCGCCGCATCAGCCACGCGCCGGGTGCCAATGATGTTGTTGCGCATCGCCGCACGCAACTGGAACTGCAACATTGGCAAGTGTTTGTAGGCGGCCGCATGCAATACCATCTGTGGCTGTTGCTGTGTGAAGGCCTGCTCCAGAAAGACCGGATCCAGCACATCACCCAGCAACCAGTTGATGCGCTCATTATCGAAGCCCGGCACATCCACAGACTGCAGCTTTTGCTGCAATTGATAGAGATTGAACTCGCTGTTGTCGATCAGACTGAGACTGGCCGGCCGCAGGCGCATGACCAGCAGCGCAAGTTCGCTGCCTATGGAACCACCTGCCCCGGTGATCAGCACCCGCTGGTTGGTGATGCCGGCCTGCAGCGCATCCCAATCCAGTTCGATGCTGGCGCGTCCCAGCAAGTCTTCCAGTGATACCGATTTGAGTTTTTTCAGCGCCGTACCATCGCCGTCATGGTCGGTACCCTTGCCCGTCATGCTCGGGATAGTGTCCAGATCCTGTAATCGAGGCAGCGTCTTGATTTCAACACCGGCGTCTTCACAGATGCTCACGGCACGCTGCATTTGTTCATTGCTGGCACCGGGCATGGCGATAATCGCAAGTTGTACGCCCATTTCCCGGCCCAGTTCCCGCAAATCAGCAAGCGTACCCAACACCTTGACGCCGTGCACTCTGGTATGACGTAAAACCGGATTGTCATCCAGCATGCCGAGCAATAAATAGTAAGGATCGCGTTGCAATTCGCGCAGCAATACCGCGCCTGAATGGCCTGCGCCTAAAATCACCGTGCGCTGTTGTTGCTGTGCCTTGCGCTCCAGTCTGGTGGCATCTTTCCAGCTCCGGTACAAGACTCTCGGCGTACCCAGAAAGATCACCAGTGCGATTGGATACACCAGCAGCAACTGCGGGAAATGGCGCTGTAGATCACTGTTGCTCAGCCACAAGTACAGCGCCACCAGCAGCGTACCTGCCAGCGCTCCCTTGACCAGGTTCCACAAATCCGGAAGGCTGGCGAAGCGCCATAAGCCACGATACAGGCCGGTATACCAGAACACCGCCCCCTGGATGATCAGGATCATCAGCAGTTCCGGCATGAACAGCGCACGCAACGGCAAATTAAAGCCTTCCGAGCCAGCCACCGACACAGCGCGAGCTGCCAGCCAGCCAGCCCAGACCATGAACAGATCATGCGCAATCACCGCCAGCCTCAAATTGGCCAGCCGGGCCAGCCAGTAACGCATTGAACCGGGTTTACTCTCAGACATGGTCGGCGCCTCCAGCGCCCGGCCCATTGGCAGGCAAGCTTGCCGCCTTTGGTTTGTTGTCAGTGCTGGTGTGCTGCGCAGGCCCGGCATCGCTGCCGTGTTGTGGCGCGTCAAAGCTGCGCTGTTGACTGCGCGACTGCACCAGCCACCAGCCCGCACTTAAAATCAGCAACAGGGACAGGCCCAGCAACCACGCATAACCGGGCAGCTTTGTCATCAGATACACACCCGGCCACACCAGCAGCACATTGCAGCCGACGTACAGCAGCCATACCTGGGCATGTGTCCAGCCCTGCAATATGAGTTGCTGATAAGCATGATCGGTATGCGCCTGATACCATTTGCGGCGGTTAGCAATGCGCATCAGCAAAGTTGCCGTGGCATCAACCAGAAACACGGCAGGCAACAACAGCACAGCCCAGAAGGACAAAGCGCCCAACTGCCAGTAGCATATCAGCAACACCGCTACCAGCAGCCCCAGACTCAGACTGCCCACATCGCCGAGAAACATTCTGGCGCGCGGAAAATTCCACGGTAGAAAACCCAGCGTCACCAACATCACCACACTGGTCAGAGCGTTCAGGCCAGGGTCGGTGCCGGTATTGGCAAACAGCAACAAGCCAGCGCAGCAAAGTATCACCTGACCGGCACTCAGACCATTGCTGCCATCCATGAAATTGAACAGATTCATCATCCACAATATGGCCACAACCATCAGCGCAGCCACTAGCCATAGCAACGGCATAGTCAATGCCTGCAGCAAGCTCGGCAGCTCGCTAGAGTCAGTTGGGGCACCGATGGCCAGCACAGCCAGCACTGCAGCCACAGCCAGCAATGGCAGTTTGATGGCCGCGGCCAGCGCTGCGATATCATCGATAAATCCGGTTATGGCTGCGCACAATAACGCCAGCAGCAGCCATGGCATGCTGATGCCAGGGATATCGTGTTGCAGCAGGTAGGCAACGACCAGCAGCACTATCGTCAAGCCGCCACCGCGCACCACCGGCCGCTGGTGCAACCGCCGTGGCCCGGGGTGGTCGAGCACCGCAAAATGACCTAACAGCAACAGCATGACCGCACTGCCCAAGCTGCTGAGCAGCAGCCAGGTCACAGTCATCCACCAGTCAGAAAACAAGGCCAACATCATTATTCGCCCAGACTACCGCTCACAGGTTCGGTACTGTCCCAATGTCGGCAACTGGGGCAATGCCAATGGTGCGTTTGTCCGGCCAGTCCACAGATGCGACATTGATAGCCATCGCGACGCTGTAGCAGTTTTTCCAGCAAGGGCTTGAGCATACCAATGATGTCAGCATCTGCAGTATCAGCACTGGACTCGCGCAGACGCAGCAAGGCATACATTTTGCCTGCCGTAGGATGCTCATCCATCTGCTTATCCAGCACCTCCGCAAGCAGCTCCATGCGGTCCAGTTGCTCGCACAAGGACAGCAAATGAATCACCGCCGAGGTATTGGAGTGCTGCTGCAGCCAGTCCTGTATCAGTTGCAGCGCATCTTCTGCCGCATCGATGTTGCGATAGGCCTCGATCAGCGCGTCTATCACCAGCGGGAAGCAATTGGCATCGATGTCCAGCGCCTGACGATAATAAGCAATCACTTGTGCATACTGCTTTTGATCGGCACTCATCTCGGCTCTGATGATGCTGATGCGAGCACAATCGGGATCAGCGGCGGCGGCCTTGTCGAGCAATTCCAGCGCCTGATCGGTGGCCGCCAGCGCGCGCTGCTCTTCCGCCAGCTGGCAATAAAAATGCGCGATCAGGCGATGGTTCGACTCTCCGCTGATTTTTTCGTGCTGTCTGGCGGCCTGGGCCGCATGCAACCATTCTTTTTCCTGCTGAAAAATTTCCAGCAGCCGCTGCAGCGCCACACCGGTGAGAATTTTTTGATCTGCCAGTGAAGTGAACAATTCTTCGGCGCGATCGAGCAGGCCAGCACGCAAATAATCCTCACCCAGCTCCAGCGTGGCCGCTTGCCTCGTCTTGTCGCTGAGTTCTTCATTTTCGATGATGTTTTGATGACAGCGAATGGCATTGTCCATCTCGCCACGGCGACGGAACAGATTGCCCAGCGCCAGGTGGGTGTCCACCGTATCCGGAGTCACATCGGCCAACTGCAGGAACACCTCCAGGGCCTTGTCGGGTTGCTCATTGAGCAGGTAATTGATGCCGCGAAAGTAACGGTTACCCAGTTGTACCGGCAGGTTGTCACTACGCTGCAGGATGTCCGTCAGACGACCATCACGCCAGCGCCGAAACGTTGTGCGCCACGCGGGATAGCTGAGCAAACCTAGCAACAGACCAATCGCCAGACCAATAAAGCCTGGTAGCAGTTGATTCATGACTGGGGCTTGTTGTGGTTACCAGAAGGCCGGGGTTCAGCTGTTTCGGAAATGGCCGCGCGTTTGCTCTTGCGCAGCTTGTACTGCAGCGGCAATACGCGTGTAACCCAGACCAGCAACGCGCCTGCCAGCAGGCCGCCGACCAGAGTAAGTGTAAACAACATGCCGGTGCTGGTGGTCCACTGGGCCACGACCAGATTGAAGTCGATTTCAGTGGGGTTCAGCACACCAATGGCAAGCCCGAACAACACCGCCAGAACCACTGCAATTAATACAAACCAATGATACATGACTGTATTCTAACCGCACTGGTGAAGTTTCAAAGCGCTTATTTCTTGCGCTTGTCGACTCGCAGACGCAACTCCTTGCCTGGCTTGAAGTGGGGTACATGGCGAGCCGGCAACGCAATCGTCTCACCGGTCTTTGGGTTGCGCCCCATGCGCGGTGAACGGTAATGCAGATTAAAACTGCCGAAACCACGGATCTCGATTCTGTCTCCATCGGCCATGCATTGGCTCATGGTTTCCAATATTGTGCGTACTGCCACATCCACGTCCCCAACCGACAAATGTGATTGTTCCGCCAGTTGCTCGATCAATTCTGATTTGGTCATAGTCTCCCCGACATCGTTAATTGGCCGGTGCACAAGCACCGGCCATGCGTTTGCGGACACCCAGCACAGTCATGGTGTCGATTCACTCAGACACACCATTTTCTGTGCCAACAATGCCATGAGCATCATTTGCGGTCCATTTTCTCCCGAATCAGATCACCCAGAGTGGTGGCACCCGGAGCTTCTGAAGTTTCCTTGTATTCTTCCAGTGCTTCAGCAAGCTGGTCTTCTTCCATGGCACGAATGGAAAGCTGCAAGGTACGGTTCTTGCGATCCAGGCCAATGTATTTGGCCTCGATGGCATCCCCTTCTTTCAGTTCCTTGGTCGCGTCTTCGACCCGTTCTGCCTTGATGTCAGATGCTCGCAACCAGCCTTCGACACCATCTGCGATCTCAATCTGTGCACCTTTGGGGTTGACCGAAATCACCTTGCCGGTGATCGTGGAGCCACGTGGATGATCGGCCATGAAACTGCCAAACGGATCCTGTTCCAGTTGCTTCAGCCCCAGCGAGATACGCTCACGCTCAGGATCAACCGCCAGCACCACTGCTTCCAGTTCTTCACCCTTGCGGAAGTCGCGCAGCACTTCTTCGCCGCCTTCCTGCCAGGTCACATCAGACATGTGAATCAGACCGTCGATATCGCCTTCCAGACCAATGAAGATGCCAAAGTCGGTGATGGACTTGATCGCGCCCTTGACCTTGTCGCCCTTGCTGAACATGGCGGCAAAAGCTTCCCATGGGTTTGGCTGGCACTGTTTGATGCCCAGAGAAATACGACGACGTTCTTCATCGACTTCCAGCACCATGACTTCGGATTCGTCACCGATGTGCACAACCTTGGCCGGGTTGACGTTCTTGTTGGTCCAGTCCATTTCCGATACGTGCACCAGGCCTTCAACACCGTCTTCGATTTCCACGAAACAACCATAGTCGGTGATGTTGGTGACCTTGCCGAAAATGCGGCTACCGGCTGGGTAGCGACGGGCAATGTTGTCCCACGGATCTTCACCCAGTTGTTTCAGGCCCAGTGAGACACGGTTGCGTTCGCGATCAAAGCGCAGCACCCGAACTTCCAGTTCCGCGCCAACTTCGACAATTTCGGACGGATGGCGCACGCGCTTCCAGGCCATGTCGGTGATGTGCAACAGACCGTCGATCCCACCCAGGTCCAAGAAGGCGCCGTAGTCGGTCAGGTTCTTGACGATACCCTTGATCACTACACCTTCTTCCAGATTTTCCAGCAACTCCTCGCGTTCGGCGCTGTATTCTGATTCCACCACGGCGCGCCGTGATACCACCAGATTGTTGCGCACCCGATCCAGCTTGATGATCTTGAAGTCCAGATCCTTGCCTTCCAGGTAGGCGGAATCGCGCACTGGACGAACATCGACCAGTGAGCCGGGCAAAAACGCACGGATGCCTTCTATCTCAACGGTAAAGCCACCCTTGACCTTGCCGCTGATATAGCCAGAGATGGTTTCATCACTGGTTTGTATGTTTTCGAGGTTGTCCCATACCCGCGAGCGCTTGGCTTTTTCGCGCGACAAGCGAGTTGATCCGGTGCCGTCTTCGATAGCGTCCAGTGACACTTCTACATCGTCACCGATCTCGCATTCCAGCTCACCGCGGCTGTCCTGAAACTCTTCCACAGGCAGTACGCCCTCGGTTTTCAGGCCAGCATTGACGATGACATTGTTGTTGCGGATATCGACAACCCGGGCCATGATGATGCTGCCGGGCTTGAGGTTTTGAGCTGCGATGCTCTGTTCAAACAGTTCTGCGAAACTTTCAGTCATTGAGTTAAGATCCGATGCCATGCTGCGGTGATCTGGACAATTCTGCCTGTCCGAAGTCTTGATCAGCCGTATCAGACATCCCTGGTTAATGGCCATTGTGGCCGTTTAATAACAAAAACCACAGCTGACAATGATGCCAACTGTGCACGAAAACTCTTTATCACGAAACCCATGAGCCTGGCATGTCATGCAGCAGGCTACCGGCAAAAAATAACCAGTAATCCAACACCAAACAAACCGCAAACAAGAAGTTAATCAGTTGTCTGCGGCGAGTCCAGGGATGCAGCGGCGAACATGTTCGATAATCTTTTCTTTCACTTTGGGAATGGAAAGATCGTCGGTGTTGATCACCAATGCATCACCAGCAGCAATCAGGGGTGCAACCTTGCGGTTACGGTCCCTGTCGTCACGCTCATTGATTTCACGCAAAAGACTTGCAATGTTAACATTTTTCCCTTTCGCGCTCAACTCTTTACAGCGTCTTTGTGCACGTATCTGGCTACTGGCGTCGATGAACACCTTGGCCGCGGCATCCGGAAACACCACAGTGCCCATGTCTCGCCCATCTGCGACCAGACCCGGAGACTGTCGGAAAGCATGCTGTAAGTCCAATAGTGCAGACCGCACAGTCGGCATTGCTGCAACCTCTGATGCTCGCGCTCCAACTCTCTCGGTGCGGATCTCATCACTGACATTCTCGTCTTCCAGGAAGATCCCAGTCCTGCCATCGACCGGTTTGAAGCTGATATCCAGCGCCGCCGCCAGGCGGGCAATTCCAGCGCCATGCACAGCAGCATCCAGTATGCCCAGGCGCAGTGTTTTCAGTGCCAGCAGGCGATACAAGGCGCCACTGTCGAGTAAATGAAAACCCAGCTCGCTCGCCACCAGCCTGGCAGCGGTGCCCTTGCCAACGGCACTCGGCCCGTCAATGGTGATGACCGGAATCACTGCCATTGCAATGCTGCTCCGAGCTCATTCAATTGCGCGCAAAACTGCGGATAGGAGGTTGCGATCTCTGCGGCATGCTGGATGCACAGCGGCCCGGCAGCGCGCAGACCCAACACCGCCAGACTCATGGCGATGCGGTGATCACCCGCTGCATTCACGCTGGTGGCGCGCAATTGCGCACCGCTGCCGCCCAGTCCATACACATCCACGCCATCCTCATATTCCTCAACGCGCACACCCAGTGCTTGCAGCGCCGCGCTCATGACCGCCAGACGGTCACTTTCCTTGACCCGCAGCTCTGCTGCGCCACGTATACGTGTAATTCCTGTGGCCAGCGCCGCCATGGCCATAATGATGGGGAACTCGTCAATGCAATTGGCGACCCAGTCCGGCGGAATATCAATCCCATGCAGACTGGCCGAGCTGGCGTGCAAATCTGCGCACGGCTCTGCTGCCGCACTGACCGGGCCTTGAATCACTCTGGCGCCCATCAACTGCATAACGCGCAGGATGCCGTTACGGGTCGGATTGACCCCGATGCCCGGCAAGCTGATTTCGCTATTGGGTACCAGCGTTGCCGCTGCCAGCAAGAAACTGGCTGAAGATATATCTGCCGGAACGATGACATCGGCGGCGTGCAACGGGCCCGACTGAATCTGCAATTTTGCCTGATCCAGTCGCAGGATCTGCGCGCCAAAGTGCTGCAACATGCGCTCGCTGTGATCGCGGCACTCGCCGGGCTGGATGACAGTGGTCACGCCGCGCGCCTGCAGGCCGGCCAACAGCACTGCAGCCTGAACCTGGGCGCTGGCCATCGGCAGTCGATAATCGATCGCCTGTAGCCCGGGGCTGGTAGCGCCCTGCGCATTGACCGGCCCCTGGCTGTGCAGCGGCAGCAGACATGGCTGCCCGGCGTCTAATTCATGTTCAGACACCGGCCGACCGGCCTTGCTGAACTGTGCTCCCATCTGCAACAACGGTTTGAGAATACGCCCCATTGGCCGCTGCCGCAGCGACTCATCGCCGGTCAATTCCACCTGCAGCGATTGTCCGGCCAGCAGCCCCAGCAGTAATCGTACACCGGTGCCGGCATTGCCCAAATCCAAGCCCCGCGCCGGCTGACGAAAGCGACCGGCACAGCCGGTAATCAGCACGATTGGCCGCTGCTCGTCACCACTCCAGCTGATATTGGCCCCCAATTGCTCACAGGCACGCAGAGTAGCGAGTGTGTCCTCGGCCTGCAGCCAGCCACTGATGCGGCTTTGGCCATGTGCAAAGGCGGCCAGCATGGCCGCCCGATGCGAAATGGATTTATCACCGGGGATCTGGACCTGCCCGCGCAGCCCTGCCAACGCCGGATTGCTGAGTAATCGCAAACGCTAACCCCGGCCCGATTGCTGCTGTACGGCAATCTGCTGCATGGCCTCCAGCAAGCGAGTGTTTTGCTCGCTGGTACCAATGGTGATGCGCAGATAATCCGGCAAGCCATAATTGCCCACACGACGGGTAATCACGCCGGCACGCAGCAGTTGCTGATACCAGCCATCTGCCGGACCGCCCATGTTGACCAGCACAAAATTACCGCGCGACGGAATGGTCTGCAATCCAAGCTGCTGACAACCATTCTGCAGTTGCTGCAGGCCGGCATGGTTCATGGCGCGCGAAGCCTCGATGAAGGCCTTGTCGTCCAGTGCGGCACTGGCTGCCGCCAAGGCCAGACTGTTGACATTGAAGGGTTGACGGATACGATTGAGCAAGTCTGCAATCTGCGCATTGGACAACGCGTAACCGACGCGCAGTCCGGCCAGACCATAGGCTTTGGAAAACGTGCGCGTGACCACCAGATTGGGGCAATCAGCCAACCAGGCGCTGGCATCACAGCGATCAGCGTCGGCCACGTACTCGCTGTAGGCCTCATCCACCACCACCACAACATGCTCCGGCACCTGCACCACGAAGTTGCGCAGCTCGGCCGCTGCAACCGCCGTGCCGGTGGGGTTGTTGGGGTTGGCTACAAACACCATACGGGTGGCATCATCGATGGCCTGCAGCATACCGTTCAAATCGTGGCCCAGCGGCATGTCGGGATGTTCAGCCGCCAGGGCCGGCACTATTTTCAGTTGCGCCCCCGTAGCCTGGGTCGCGATCGGATACACGGCAAAACAGTATTGCGACATGACCGCATTGCAGTGTGGTGCCAGAAAGGTCTCGGCCAGCAACACCAGCACATCGTTGGAGCCATTCCCCAGCGTGATTTGCTGCATGTCCACGTGGTGCAGGGCCAGCAGTTTCTGCTTCAGGTCATAGCCATTGGCATCGGGATAAAGCTCGACCTCCTCCAGTGCCTGTTTAGCAGCCGCAATCGCCAGCGGGCTGGCACCCAGCGGGTTTTCGTTGGACGCCAGCTTGATGATGTTGCTGATGCCCAGTTCACGCTCCAGCTCACTGATCGGTTTGCCGGGCAAATAAGGCTTGAGATTGCGCACGCCTGGCTGAGCCAGTTCGCAATAGTTCGTTGCTGTGTGTTTGTTCTCTGTGTTCATGGTAGTTATTGTAATGGCTTCAGGCGATCTGGTTGGCCTGGATTCAGCGCCGCCGACAATACCAGCCGGTTGTCGCACTGTTATCACCTACAAGCAAGCGACTTGCCGGCTCGTTGCTACCGGCATCCAATCAGGTTTTTTCTGTTGTCAGCGCTCGCGGATAAGCCCCAAGCACTTTCACCACGCGCGCGGTTGCGCGCAGCTCCAGCAAGGCCTGAGCGATCGCCGGTTCCTCGGCATGCCCGTCCAGGTCAACAAAAAACACATAGTTCCATTTACCCTGTCGAGATGGCCTGGATTCAATCCGGGACATGTTCACCCCGGCGCGCGCAATGGGTTCCAGCAAGCGATACAACAAACCCGGCCCCTCGTGACCAGCCAACAACAAGGTAGTACGATCATCACCACTGGGCGGACACAACTGTCTGCCAACGACCAGAAAGCGCGTGCTGTTGTCAGCCTGATCTTCAATATCTGCGATCAGTATTGGCACCTGATACACCTCGGCGGCGTTTTCTCCGGCAATGGCAGCCGCGCGGTCGTCGTGGCGTATGCGGCGTACCGCCTCAGCGTTGCTGCTGACTGCGATCAGCTCAGCATCGGGCAGGTGGTCGTGCAGCCAGTTGCGGCACTGAGCCAGCGACTGAGCATGCGAGTAGACCCGCTCGATCTGCTCCAGCCGTGTGGCCACAGTGATCAGATTCTGATGAATCTGCATTTCCACCTCGGCACAGATTTTCAATGGCGATGTCAGCAGGCGATCCAGGGTATGGCTGACCATGCCCTGGGTGGAATTCTCGATCGGAACCACGCCAAAATCAGCCTCGGTCTGTTCCACCTGCTGAAACACCTCGTCCACCGAGGCCTGCGCCAGCGCATGCACAGAATGTCCGAACTGAATCAGCACCGCTTGCTGGGTGAAGGTGCCTTCCGGGCCGAGGTAAGCAATGCGCAGCGGCTTCTGCTGCGCCAGGCAGGCCGACATGATTTCCCGGAACAGGCGCAGCATCTCGGCATCGCTGAGCGGGCCCTTGTTGTTGGCCAGCACCTGGCGCAATACCTGCGCTTCACGTTCGGGGCGATAGTAATCGATTGCAGCCAAGTGCTCACCTTTGCTGTTGCGCACGCGCGTGGCCAGTTCGGCGCGCGCGTTGATAAGCTGCTGGATGCTAAGATCCAGCGCATCAATTTCCGCCCGCACCTGACTCAAACTGTCCTGCCGGGCAGTGGTTTTCTGCTTCTGGTCGGCTGCAGCTGACTGCTCAGTTTTGCTTGACTCGTTCATATCGCAATGCTCTGAATGATGTACTGGATAATGGAATCAGCCATGGTTGCGCTCGAATTCACGCATAAACCGGGCCAGCTGCTGCACCGACGCCAGCGGCATGGCATTGTAAATACTGGCCCGCATGCCGCCAACGATACGATGACCTTTCAAACCCAGCATGCCAGCATCTGCGGCCTGCTGCAGAAACAGTGGCTCCAACTCGCTGTCAGCACAGCGAAATGGCACGTTCATCCACGAGCGCAACTCCGGCGCCACCGAATTAACCCAGAACTCACTGCCATCGATCTCCTGATACAGGGTCTCGGCCTTGTGTTGATTGATCGCTGCCAGCGCCATTACGCCGCCTTGCTGCTGCATCCACTCCAGCACCAGGTCGGTGACATACCAGGCAAACGTCGATGGCGTGTTGAACAATGAATCGCTCGCGGCGAATTCGCGGTAGCTGAACATGGTAGGCAGCTCAGTTCGGGCCTGCTGCAAAAAATCATCTCGTGCAATCACCAGCGTCAACCCGGCAATTCCCAGGTTTTTCTGCGCCCCGGCGTAAACCAGCCCGAACTGGTCATAGTCAACCGGATAGCTGCCGATGTCCGACGACATGTCGGCCACCAGTGGCGCACCGTGGCGCAGCAATGCCGGCAGAGCGCGCATTTGAATGCCGTGTATGGTCTCGTTGCTGGTGATATGGGTGTAGGCAAATGACTGCGTCTCAGACTGTTTCTGTACGTCTTGCTTGCCATCGGCATGCAGTCGGCCATCGGCAGCAGCGCGCATCCAGCAGGCACAGTCCGGCTCGAGTTTTCGTGCCTCGGCCAGCGCCTTTTCGCCCCAATGACCAGCCAGTACATAGCGCCCGGGACCGAAATTCATCGGCAACAAGACAAATTGACTGTTGGCGCCGCCCGGCATGAACAGCACCCGGTGATGATCACGCAAGCCCAGCAAAACACGCAATGTCTGCTCACAGCGCGCCTTGATGGCCAGAAACTCGCTGCCACGATGGCTGATTTCGGCAATACCATACCCATCACGCACCGCCTGCCCCCAGTCGGTTGCGATCTGTTCGCGCACCGCATCTGGCAACATCGCGGGGCCGGCACTGAAATTGATCATGCAACAAACTCCTGGTTCATGGGCATACGGCGCTTTGTAACAACGACTCAATGGCTCAGGTAACATCAACACAAATGCAGCTGCACCGCATTGTCGAAGCTTGCTTGCAAGCACATGGCCATGCAGCCAGGTGTTTTTTTCGCCTGCAGACAGGCTTGTGCACGTAGCGCATCGCTGCTGGATGGTCGCGGCGGCGCTACTGTCGTGCCACGATGCATCGAGCCGGTTGCTAAATAGTATGCCTGATCAGGCCAGTTTTTTGGCACACTATGTGCTGACATCAAAGCAGCAGCGCTATGTTCAACAAACCGTGCGGCGAGATCGACCATACAGAAGTTCCGCAGCTTGAAGGCGAGGGACTGGCCAGGCAGGCGCAGCTGATCCTGACCATGGGCCGTGCCCTGCTCACCCTGGGCTCACCGGCGCATCGTCTGGAAACTGCCATGACGGGTATCGCCGAGCGTCTGGGCCTGACCGCACAATTCTTCAGCACGCCGTCGGCGCTGTTTGTGGCGCTGGGAAAACATCACCGCCAGCAGACCTTCATGATGCGCATTACCCAGTCCGGCGTTGATTTCTCGCGACTGGCTGATATTACGGCGGTGATTGAAGACGTTGCAGATAGTCAAGGTGATTTACAGGCGGCAGTTGAGCAGGTTGAGCACATTCTTGTCAGACCGCCACAATATGGACAATGGCTGATGCTGGCTTCCTATGTGCTGGTCGGCATGCCGGTGGCGTTTTTACTCGGTGGCGGCTGGGTCGAAGCGGGTGTTGGCGGTGCCGCCGCCCTGATGGTGGCCATCCTGGCCTGGCTGGGCAAGCGCTATGATGGCATTTCCAGGCTGTTTGTTCCGGTGAGTGCCGCCGCTGCCTCATTCGTTACCTTCAGCTGGTGCGCCTGGCATGGCAATACCGCACTGTTACCAGCCACCATGGCCGCACTGGTGACATTGTTGCCTGGCCTGGATCTGACCATTGCCACCAGAGAGCTGTCCACCGGTCATCTGGTATCCGGCAGTTCCAGACTGGCCAGCGTGTTGCTGGTGTTTGCGACGCTGGGCTTTGGGCTGGCACTCGGTGGTGCGCTGGCGCAACCATTGTTTGGCACCCCACCGGTCGTCGACGCCATCGCATCGCCACTGTGGTTGTTGGGCCTGGCTGCGATCACGTCGGCGGTCGGCTTTACCTTGCTGTTCAATGCGCATTTGCGCGATGCGCCATGGATATTGCTGGTGGTCGCTGTCAGCTGGGTCTCGGGCACCGTCGGCAATATGCTGTTGGGCGTGCCGCTAGGCGCGTTTGCCGGTGGTGTGATGGTGGGCCTGACCGGCAACCTCTATGCCCGCATCATGAACCGGCCCGGCAGCATCCTGCACACGCCTGGGCTACTGCTGCTGGTGCCCGGCTCAGTCGGGTTTCGCAGCCTGCACAACCTGCTCAATGCCGACATCATTACCGGCATTCAGACCGCGTTTCTGGCCGTTCTCACCGCCGTGGCGCTGACCGTTGGCATGATTGTTGCCAGCACACTGATCAAGCCGAGGAATGAGTTGTGAAAGCTGGAGCGCAATGCTCACGGCATGACAGTATTCGACACTGTCTCGAGCTTTTCCCAGAGAATCACCCGAACTTTACCGACAAGTCGCCCAAGCCCAAAGCCATTCCGTAACCTGCCTGGTGCCATTGCCGTCCGCTTCGGGTCAGCCGGGCCAGGTAGTCCTGGAGATTCAAGTAAGCAAACCGAACAAGGACACCACTCGGGATAACCAATTACGGCGAATTGGGCGAAACCCGGACCATCCTAACAGAGTCAATTTGGGCATTGTCCCCATGGCACCCTGCGATTTGATCAATAGCAGGTGTCCCGAGATTTTTTCCAAACCACCCTATTGATTATACAAGCTACTACGACCCTGTGGATTCATGCCCCTTTGACTAGTAGTGTGCTTATTCAAAACCATCTCGCAGGTAATACTGCGGCTTCAGGCTGAGCGTCTGATTCGCGTCTACGTTGTTTAGTTCTGTGAGCATGCCATTTGACCACTCAACAACAACTCGATCTACCCGGCCCACACTGCCAAGCCCGAAGTGCGCCGAGGCTTCGCTTTGACTAAGGTAGTTGCTATTTGCCTGAATGCGGTTAAGCAGCACTCTATTGCCTGTATAGACTCGCACACTGGAGCCAACTCCTGCGGTAGGCAGGTTTTTTACACCATCTTTATCCAGAAATAGTCGCAGCCAGTTGGTATCGCTGCCACTCAGATCGTTGCGCATCAAAATTACCGGTCGACCACTCGGAAAGAAAATCAGATCCTGGTCGCCATCGTTATCATAGTCGAACCTCGCTACACCACGGCCATCTCTGGCAGCGTCAAGTCCGATGCTCTCGGCGACTTCTTCGAAATTCAGTACTCCGCCCTGAGTAAGATTCAAAAATGTATAGCTACGTCCAACTTCCGCAACGGTGACGATATCCGGTCGGCTGTCGTTGTCAATATCTGCAGATAGAGTCGCCCAACCGAAGCCCCCTACCATGACCCCTGCAGCCTCGGCCTGCTCCACAAAAACATGATTACCCTGGTTGATGTAAAGGTTGTTGGTGCCGATTGTGCTGACGTAAAAATCAAACCATCCATCTTCATTCCAGTCCGCAACTGTCATCCCCATTTCACTAAAGTCCATACTGGTCTGAGAGCTGCTGGTCTGGTCGGTAAATGTGCCATCCCCATCATTGCGGTAATAAAGGCTGGTAGAAAAATCACCGATCCAGATAAGTTCGGGATAGCGATCATGATCCATATCGATAAAATACGGTGTGTAGCCGGCCAGCCCGTTGATACTGGGCCGTAAGCCGCTGACAGTGGTGATGTCGGTGAACGTACCATCGCCATTATTTCGCATCAGGCAATTGCCGGTCTCTTCGTCGAAAAATCCGGAAATCGCCAGATCCAAATCACCATCCAGATCAATATCTCCCCAGGCACCACCAAATCCATCCGGCTCGATTGTACTGCAGCTGTTCACGCCGGCGGCAACGCTTTCATCGACAAACCCCGTGCCGGTATTTCTGAACAAGTGATGCGCACCCATTTGTGGATCGGCACCCGAGCCGAAGCAGGTGACGAATATATCTGGTAGACCATCATTGTTATAATCACCCACCGCAGCAGCGCTTGATCTATGGGTCAGATTGATGTTCCAGGCTGCAGCGACATCGGAGAATGTTCCGTCAGCGTTATTCAGGTACAGCTTATCTGCGCCGTTTCCGCCGCTGGGGTAATAAATATCCTGCCAGCCATCCAGATTGAAGTCTACGACAACCCCACCTCCAAGTATGGGTGACACACTGGAGATCCCTGTACTCGCGTTAATACCGGCCACTGTGGTCTGGTCAGTAAATAAATGCGTAGAGCCATGCGCTGCCAGAGCAGTGCATGTCAGCACTAAAACAAGCCCGAAGGCCCCAAGATGGTCGCTATTCATTGCGCCTTTCCTGTTCGCTGAATTCTGTTGATCAGGCAGCCCCTGGATCGCCGGGTGCCAAGCCTTGATTATAAAGGTTGGAAGCACAGCTACAACCAGTTTTATTAGAAAAAAGCCGATTTTGGAAACCCAATCTTCATCGTGACGGGATTGGCCATTGCCCCGTGAATCACCCAAGATTTGACGCAGAGCAGGTCATGAGATTCGTTGAACATAACTCAAGATCAATAATGATTATGCAGTTTGCGTCATTCTGAGCTGGCGCACTGCAAGTCGGGTACGCCGACTCAGATAAGCCTGCACAAAATGCAAAATAAAAAATATCAGCGCCGGCATTGATGCCCATAGATTGCTGTCAGTGTCGAGTGGAATCAGCCAGCTGAGCAGCAGAGACATCAGCGCGAACACTACCAGAATGCCCCAGCGAAACATGGTATGCCGGGTAACCAGTAACTCAATGGCATCCAGCGTCAGCTGGCTACGAATCTAACAGAACAGGACACCCACACCCCATGTGTGAACTATAGTAAGACCAGCGTCATACGCTATTAGCAGCATCAGCAGCGTCAATTCATGGTTTATCGGCCAGATGACCTCAAATGATGGCTGATCAAGCCGTAAAACCTGAATGCCAGGCACACCAAACCTCGGCTGATGCCGATTCTGACGATAGTAGGCGAGTTTCAGCTAGATTCGCTGGGGAAACAGTCGATCCGCAGCAGCAATGCCCTGCATCAGAAGAACAGGTCACCCAAACCGCAAGTGTGAACTAAAGCACGCCCAGCGTCGTAAGCTTTTATCAGCATCAGCAGCGTCAATTCATGATTGTCAGTCCAGATAACCTCAAATGATGGCTGATCAAGCCGTAAACCCTGAATGCCAGGCATGCCAAACCTCGTCTGATGCTGATTCAGTCGATAGTAGGCGAGTTTCAGCTAGATTCGCTGAGGAAACAGTCGATCAGCAGCAGCAATGCCCTGCATGAACTTTCTGCCCATACTGACAGCAGCATCTCGAATGGCAGACTTGCTGCCAATAACGTGATGAAACCGATCATTCTTGTGGCCCAGGTAACGCAGCAGTTCTGCCGATTCCATCTGCAGCCGCTGCAGAATCTTCGGCTGATGATCTGCGATCTTGCCGCGTTTGTGCGGATGTATCGCCCTGCCTGACCAATCCACCAGTTCCAGATAATCCTTAAGCGCACAGGGCAAACCTTCATCACTGTCGAGTTTGCCAGCAAAGCCCATTAGCCTGGGTATCACAGTCGATAGGCTTTCAGTCTTAGCAGCTGCGGTGGTATCTGAATCTTTCCGACCCGTTGCTGCATCGTATGCATTCCCACGCAGGAGCATGGGAACGAGAAGACGACCCGCAACCATCACACACCCTCGTTCCCGCGCAAGTGTATGGGGACGGGAAGACGAACCACAACCATAACTCACCCCACGTTCCCACGCTGGAGCATGGGAACGAGAAGTCGAACCACAACCATCACGCCACGCTCGTTCCCACGCTCTTGCGTGGGAATGCATGCCCAGCGCCTCGTGTTTCCGCGCACAGCGTCGTCTGGCTCACTCATGCCTGCCTGAGTGCTGCAAGCATCAAACCTGCTGTTCGAGTTCGTTCAATGTCTAGTAGTGAACCGGGGTGGTTCAGCTACCCTGCTCTCGCAATTCCTGTCGCCCGACCACCATACGATGCACCGCATCCGGGCCATCGGCGTAGCGCAGCGTCCTGACCCAGGCGTACATTGCCGCTAATGGTGTGTCCTGACTGACCCCCAGACCACCGAATAACTGCATGGCCTGATCAATCACATACAATGCAGTTTGTGGTGCCTGCACCTTGATCATGGATATCCATGGCAAAGCCTTGCGCAGATCGCCCTGATCCATAACCCAGGCCGCCTTGAGGCACAGCAGTCGTGCCATCTCGATGCGCATGCGGCAATCGGCAATGATGTCGAGATTGGCA
>JAJFKZ010000066.1 GCA_021772955.1 Gammaproteobacteria bacterium
ATTCCCGAAAACGAGCACGTGGATTTCCACGAGCGCCTGGATCAGCCCGGCCTGTATCAGTTGCTGGTCAGTGGCGATTCAATGATCGATGCCGGTATTTACGACGGTGACACGGTGCTGATCCGGCCGACGCAGTCGGCCCCCAACGGCGCCATTGTGGTGGCGCTGATCGATGGCCAGGAAGCGACGCTGAAGCGCATCTACCAGCGCGATGGCCGGGTCACGCTGCAGGCCGAGAATCCGGATTATCCGCCCCGTCATTACGACCCCGACCGGGTGCAGGTGCAGGGTATTCTGCATTCCGTGCACCGTTTTTTCTGAGGTGTCGGCGATGCGATCCAGCCACAGCAAAAACAGCAATCACTGGAAGCGCGCCATTGCTTTGGCCGACATGAATGCCTTTTTTGCCAGCATCGAGCAGCTCGATGATCCGTCGCTGCGCGGGCGTCCGGTAGCGGTGACCAACGGCCTGCGCGGCAGTTGCATCATCACCTGTTCGTATGAGGCGCGTGCACACGGCGTCAAGACCGCCATGCGTCTGCGCGAGGCGCTGCAGCTGTGTCCGGATCTGGTGCGTTGTCCGGCGCGGCCGCAGCGCTATGCCGAGATGTCCACGCGCATCATGCACGTGCTGGGCTGCATCACACCCTTGATCGAGGTGTTCTCGGTGGACGAGGCGTTTCTGGATGTCACCGGCAGCCAGAAGCTGTTCGGTTCGGTGGAAGCCATCGGCGAGCATATCAAGGATGTGATTTACCAGGTGTCCGGTGTGCATTCCAGTGTCGGTATCAGCGAGGGCAAGCTGACCGCCAAGTGGGCCGCCAAGCAGCACAAGCCCGATGGCCTGACCATCCTGCCGGCGGAGCAGGTGCGCACGGCGTTGGCCGAGCGCCCGGTGGATGAGCTGTGTGGCATTGCGCGCGGCATTCGAGAGCATCTGGCACAGTACGGTGCACACACCTGCGGTGATGTCGCCAAGCTGCCGATGAGTGTGCTGGCCGGGCGCTGGGGCAGCATCGGCAGGCGCCTGTGGTCGGTGTGTCGCGGGCACGATCCGGCGCCACTGGAGCTGGAGCTGGCAGCACCCAAATCCATCGGTCATGGCAAGGTCATGCCGCCGGCTACGCGCGCTGCCGACACCATCAACACTTATCTGATTCACATGGCAGAAAAGGTCGCCGCGCGTCTGCGCAAACACCACTACGAGGCCAGCCGCTTCTATATCGGTTTGCGCACCCGCGAGCGCTGGCTGGAATACCAGTACCGCGTCATGCCCACCGACAGCAGCAGCAAGCTGCGGCGCATGTGTCAGCATTTTCTGCAGCAGCACTGGCATGGCGAAGGTGTGTTTCAGGTGCAGATTACGGCGCAGGATCCGCAACCCACCGGTCAGCAGCAGGACTGGCTGCGGCCGCAGCGCGATCAGCAGCACGCATTGCACCAGGTGGTTGATACAATCAACCAGCGCTATGGCGAGTTTGCCATCGCGCCGGGCGTGCTGCTGGGCCGCTCGGACATGCCCAATGTGATCGCGCCGGCGTGGCGGCCGGATGGTCATCGGGCCACGATTGAAGGAGCACGTCATGTGCGGAAGACTGGGCCTCACGGCCAGCGCCGACCAGTTGCAGAACTACCTGAACGGATCAGTTGAACCACTGACTGAAGCAGCAGGAGGCCATGCCGCCGACGGCAGTCTGCACCTACCGTCCACCGGCATGCGGCGCTACAACCTGGCACCAAGCCGCCTGCGTGGTGGCAACACCATTCTGGAACGACTGCCGGCGCTGCGTTTAATGCAGCAAGAGCAAGGGCCCCAGCGGCGGCTGGATCTGCTGGTGTGGCCGCTGATTCCGTTCTGGGCGCACGGTGTGTTACCTGGCCCGCATTTCTCACCAGCGTTCGTCACGAGACGGTTCAAGGGTGCGCCATGGCTGGCTTTTGTGACCAAGGAGCGCGCAGGCATAGCCGACACTATGTCGAGCACTCCGACCGAGCAAAAGCCGGCAAGGACGTGCCATTGGGCCGTCGCAGCAGGAGGTTGGTGAGAAATGCGGGCTAGCTACCACACCGCCAACTGCCGCAGCGAGATCGAGCGGGCGTTTTCCGAGACCGTGCGTGACAAGCCGGCCTACCGCGGTGCCTGGCAGCGTGATCAACGCTGTCTGATTCCGGCAGCGTGGTTTTATGAGTGGGATCAGCGCAGCAAACCGAAAACCCCATACCGGGTGTATCCACTGAACCAGCCCATGTTTACGTTTGCCGGGCTGTGGGATCGCTCGACAGCTGGCGATGGCACGGTAACCGCTTCGTGCACCATCATCACCACATCACCCAACGCGCTGTTAGCCGGCATCGGCCATCATCGCGCGCCGGTGGTGATTGCGCCATCGCAGTGGGATGTGTGGCTGGGCGGCAGCAAGCAAGCGGCCGAACAACTGCTGCAGCCACCGCCGGCCGACGAGATGGCCGCGGTCGAGGTGAGCAAGGCAGTGAACAATCCCGAATACGATGATCCGGCTTTGCTGCAGGAACTCAGCGCATGAACAGCATCGCTTTTGCGCCGGCTTCGATCGGTAATTTCAGCGTCGGTTTTGATGTGCTCGGTCTGGCCTTGACCGCCACCGATGGCAGCGTGCTGGGTGATCGCGTCGAGGTCAGTGCCAGCGAGCAGATGCAGCTGGTCGTCAGTGGTGACTATGCTCACGCCGTGCCGCACGATGCCAGCAACCTGGTGTTCCAGGCCGGTGTGCTGCTACAGCAATGGCTGCTCGAACACGGTGTTGGCAAGCATTGCTGGCAGCTGCAGTTACAAAAAGGCCTGCCGGTGGCCAGCGGCACGGGGTCCAGTGCCGCCTCGGCAGTGGCGGCAGTGCGTGCGCTGGCCGACTGGTGCCAGGAACAGTTGCAGTTAGCGTTGCCGGCAGGCGAACAATGGCGCATGTTGGCAGCACTGGAAGCCCAGGCCAGCGGTAGTGCGCATCTGGACAATCTGGCCCCGGCCATGCTGGGTGGACTGGTGTTGTGTCCGCTGCATGGCCAGCCACGCAGGCTGCCAGTAATCAACCACTGGCATTATGTATTGGCCTACAGCGGCCAGCACATCGCCACGCGTGCCGCGCGTGCCAGCATGCCAAAGAGCTATCCGCGCGCGGTGACGATACGGCAGATGCAGCGGCTGGCGATGGTGGTTGATGGCCTGCACCGACAGGATGCCGACTGCGTGCTGGCGCATCTGCAGGACGAGATTGCCGAGCCGTACCGGGCTGGTCTGATCGATGGCTACGTGGAAAACCGCGAGTGTCTGCTGGCCGCAGGGGCCAGGTTTGTCGGTATTTCAGGCTCCGGCCCCAGCTTGTTCGCCATTGCTGATGATGCGGAAACCGCACAACGGCTTGCGGATGAGTTGCAGCAGCAGATGCCATTGCTTGTCGGTGGTTTTATCAGCGTATGCCGAGTGTATGAAAGAGCTTGATCTGAAAGCATCAAACAGTATGCAACACTACATGAATAGCCGGACCATATCGGCAGCGCGTTCATGAGCTGGCCGTCATGGTCAGAGATGCAGTAGAGCTCAACCGGTGCCCGACTGGGCGCCACGCAGAAAAATCAGATCGCGTTCGAGCAGCCATTGGCAGACCGCGTGCAGTTGTTCACGGCTGATAGTGCGTTGTTGTTGCTGCAGGTAAGTATGGATGGCGTGGAGCGAGCGCTGACCATTGATGCAGTTGAGCACCTGCGCCTGTTCTGGGCTGAGACTGAACTGCAGATCGGCAAACTGGTGGCTGCCGCTGACAGCGCGTAACACGGTGCCCTGATCTTCACGGATCAGTTCGGTATGCAAAGCAGGTGAACGCTCGAGTATGTGGTCATCGGCATTTGCATCGGTCAGCGAGATGCGCCAGTCCTCGACCGCGCGATCCGAGCGCACGCAGAACACTTCATGCTTGTCGATGCCGGCGCGCAACAGTTCGCCGATGGCCAGTTGGCGCGCTTCATCAAAGCTGTTAAGGACAGTTTGTCGCAGCGATACCGGCAAGGCATCATGCAGATAATGGGCGCGGTTGATCAGATGCTGGACGGAAAATTCGTGCTGCTGTAACAGTTCATAAAACGGCTTGATGGTGAACGGCTGATCCTGCACATGCAGCAGATAATCGATCAGCTCAGCGGTTTTACCAATATCGTGAAACTGATCGCGCCGAAAATGCAGCGGGTGCGTGGGTGGTAAACGATCCAGCAACTCCAGCAATACAGCAATGTCGTTGTCGTCAAGCTGCTTGGCCCGGAGGTCCAGTTCGCGCAACAGCCGTTGCAACAGGTAGATGGCATCACGACCGTAGCGTGCATACACCATCAGATACATGCTGCCACCGGGTCGCAGCACCTGCCGTAGTGCGTCCAGGCCCGCACCCGGTGACGCCATGTGGTGGATGACACCGGTGCAGACGATGTAATCAAATTGCCGGTTCAGCTCAGGCAGATCAAGCAGGGACATCTGCTGCAATGAAATATTGTTGATCTGGTATTGCTGACACAGGGACTGACAGTGCGCCAGGCTGGTAGCGCTGAGATCGATACCGGTGATACGGGCGTGCGGATGCGCAGCGGCATAGCGCGCCGCCTGGCTGGTGCCGCAGCCCGCAACCAGAATGTCCAGATCATCGCGCTTGCCCTGATGCGGCCACAGCAGGTGATAATACTGTCTGGGAAAGCCGACCTCGGCACGCTGACCGGTGATGAATGGCTGCAGATCGCAATCTTTACTAGGATAAGGAAAGCGTTCGTACTGATCACGGACCTGTCGGGTGATGGAAGCTTGTGCAGGTGTGGGTAAAGGCAGATCCGCCATAGGAGTCAACTTCGGCATTGCAGACGAAAAAGCATAGCGCTGAATGACGGTAATGACAAGCTGGCAGCAGGTTATGGCTGCCGATCTGCAGCAATGTCCTGCTATGCTTTACTGATGCCAACGACCCGGGCCATGTCCAGAACCTTTACCAACATCCGTGACCACAATCAGCGCATGGGGTTTTCTGCCGCTGTACTGGCCGGGCTGGGCCGCGATGACGGTTTGCTGATGCCGACCAAGCTGGTACCGATGGAGAACCTCGATGCACTGCTGGGCATGGATCGACTGCAGCGCGGTACAGCATTACTGCAACATCTGATCGGTGCCGAACCAGTTGCAGATGCGTTGCCCGAGATATTGCTACAGGTGCTGGATTTTCCTTCCCCGCTGGTGCGATTGGATGAGCAGATCAGTGTGCTGGAGCTGTTTCACGGGCCATCGCAGTCGTTCAAGGACTTTGGTGCAGGCTTTCTGATTGCCTGGCTGCAGCGCATGCCAAGTCAGAAAAAGCGCGTGATTCTGACTGCTACCAGTGGTGATACCGGTGGTGCCGTGGCACAGGCTGTGGCGCGGTTACAATCTGATCGCAGTCGGGATGCTACTGCCACCAGTGCGGTGATTTTATATCCACAAAACGGGGTTACCCCGGAACAGGCGACGTTTTTCTGCAGTGATGACAGCAACGTAGTCAGTGTCGCGGTGAACGGCAGCTTTGACGATTGCCAGCGGCTGGTCAAGCAGGCGTTTGTTGATCCGGCACTGCAGTCACTGAACCTGATCAGCGCCAACTCGATCAATGTCGGTCGACTGCTGGCACAGTTGCTGTATTACTTTGATCTGGCTGCCGTGCACCCGCAACCACAGCGCTGCATGCTGGCGATCCCGAGCGGCAATTTCGGCAACGCTACCGCCGCGCTGATGAGCTGTGCACTGGGTCTGCCATTTGCCGGCGTACTGGCGGTGACCAACGAAAACGACACCGTGCCAAGGTTTCTGCAGCAGCAGCAATGGCAGCCGCAGGCGGTACAGCACACTATCAGCAACGCCATGGATATCGCCCTACCGAACAATTTCCCGCGTATTTTGTGGTTGCTGGAACAGCGCCCGGAACTGCGCCGTCTTTTTGCTGCCGTGCGCGTGGACGAGGATGACAATCGCCAGGCCATATGCACGCTGGCCAAGCTGGGTTATCCGGCCGAGCCGCACACGGCGCTGGCCTGGCAGGCATGCGCTGAGGCGCTGCGTCAGCCGTTGTTCACGGGCGCAGATCAAGCGGTGGTGATTGCCACGGCGGCGGTGGACAAGTTTGCTGGTCTGGTCGGGCAGATACTGAAAGCGGATGCTGCAGCCGGTCACAAAGATACCGCTGATGCTGGCAGTGCTGCTGACTGCGTGCAGCTGCCAATTGCTGATGTGCAGATGGAGACAGATTACGAGCGCTTGCAGGCATTGCTGCTGCGGTTAAGCTGAATCTGGAGGGAATCCGGTGGTGGTTGAGCGGGCTGGACTGACAGCCGGCCGGGCTTTATTCAGCGCCGGTTTTGCTGTGCTCACTCGGCGAAGGTTCGTCGACCTTGTGTCCGGCCACACGCAGTTCTTCTTTTTTCAGCGTCTGTATGTGGGCAAGCTGCTGACGAAATATCTCAGTCAGTTTGTCTACTCCCTGCGGTTGCAGAAAGCCCTGGTTGCCGGCTTCTACATAGGTTGCGTAAATGCCCGCGGCGCTCAACAGCGCAGCCGAGACGACGCGTGGATCAACGCCACTGTCTTTGAGTTCATTGGCAGCTTCAATCATGCGATTGACGGCCTGGTTGTGTTGGTCTGAAGGCTTATTCATTGGCAATGCTCAGGCCTGGTCGGCTTGGTCGCTGTCGTGGTCAGTTTTCTTGTTCTTGCAACTCGAGCTGATCAGTTGCACGGTGTTGTCGCTGCGAATGCTGCTTTGGCCAATAAAGCGGCCACCGGACTCGATCACCAGATCATCGGTGATCAGCTCGCCATGGACATGACCACTGGCAACGATTTCCAGGCGCTGGCAGTCGATTTTGCCTTCCATATGACCGGAGACGATGATATGGATAGCCTTGATGGTGCCTTCAAAGAAGCCATGTTCACCAATGGTGACATTGGCTTCGGACTGAATTTCACCTTCGACGCGGCCGTCGATGTGCAGGTTATCACTTAAGGTGAGGCTGCCGTTAACCGCGCTGTTGGCCGCAATGAGCGTTGTGCCGCCGGAGTTGCCTGAGCGGGTTGGTCCTGGCGATGTCTCACTGTTGTGACGATGGCTTTTTCCAATGATTCCCATGGTACATCCTGTTGGCGGGTGATGAGATTATCGTACTGACGCAATTGCCACTCCAAAAATGGCTGTGGATCTATGCGGTCACCAAGATAGTGTACTTCGTAATGCAGATGCGGGGCGGTACTCAGACCGGTGTTGCCACTTTTGGCAATCTCGTCACCTTGATGCACAATGTCACCTACCGCAACTTCGGCACTGTCAAGATGACCGTAAATGGTTGAGAAGCCATAGCGGTGCTGGATTTCGACCATCTTGCCGATGCCATTGCTGTAGCGACCGGCCTTGATGACGATACCGTCAGCGGTTGCAACCACCGGGGTACGCATATTGGCGCGCAGATCCACGCCATGATGCATGCCGGTACTGCCTTTGAGCGGGTGTTTGCGAGCGCCATAACTGCTGGTTATGGCATTGAAAGGTACCGGCGATAAGCGCGGAATGTTGCGCAGCATCAACTGTTTTTCGAACAGCTCGTCATAGGCGGTGCTGATACGCATTTCCAGCGGCGACTCAGTGTCCTGATCGACAGCCAGCAGATTCTCCAGATGGCTGATGTCGCTATCCAGACCGGCAAGACGGCGGTTGCGTTGGTCGAGGGTGGCAACCAGATCACGCTGCTCGGCCAGCAAAAAACCATTGTGGCGTTCCAGCCCCAGGTTTTGTTGCTGCAACTCGGCAACCTGTAGCTGCAGATCATGACTTGCCAGACTCTGCGAGATCAGGCTGGTGATGATGATCGCAACGACGGCCATGCAAGAGGCTAGCGTGATTCTGATCTTTTGTCTGGCGGTACCGGTCAGGCAGTACTGCCTGGCACCACGATAATCCGTTATGGTGATATTCCAGTCCGAGCGCACGTCTGTTACCTCTGATTTGATTGCAGTTTTGCATGCCCAGCTGGTTGATGGGCACACAGAGGATTGTCGATTATGCTCGATTGTGCGGTTCAGCGCAAGTTCATATTGATGGTCGGGAGCGGCAGCCAGCAGAGCTTGCAAGCAGATTGCAGTCAAGCCTTGCCGGCTACAGGGGCGGTCATGGCGGTGTGCGCAGCCAGCTTGGCGAGGACTGCTGGATTGCATCGCGAGTGTCAGCACTATGGCTAACCCGCATATTTCATGAAGG
>JAJFKZ010000067.1 GCA_021772955.1 Gammaproteobacteria bacterium
GGGTTCGAGGAGCAGGGCGAAGCTGGCTAAGCAGATTGGACGATCGCCCGCAGAAGCATAGCCGTAGCTATGGTTCAAGGGCGATCGTTCGAGGTGCAACGCCAGATTTGGCCTGAACTCGAACAGGACAATCCGTGTCCACTCCACAATTCATAATTTTACTGTTATCGCCTTGTTTATCCGTAAAATATGACCAGTAACTGTCCGCCTTCATGAAATATGCGGGCTAAACCCCAGCCCAAGGTTTTGCGCATACCATGCGCGCGTTGCAGCAACGTCATCTGATTTGAAAAACAGCCCGCCGAGGCCGGTTACTTTTGCCATGGTTTTCACTCCAGTATGGTTTGTTGATTTGAACCGGAGCTGCGCATCAGGCACGCAGCCCGGCCACCATCGGTGCGCGCGCGGCGCGTAATGCCGGTGCCAGGCCGCCGATCAGTCCGATCAGCATGGCAATGACAATACCTTGCAGCATCAGGTCGGGAGTGACGACGAAGGCAAACACCACCTGGGTGAAGCTGGTAAAACTCAGCGTCGACACGGTAAAGCCATTGAACAGCAACCATGCCAGTCCTGCACCGATCACCCCACCCGTGCTGGCCAGCAACATGGCCTCGGTCATGACCGATACCACAATCGCCAGTGGCTGAAAGCCGATCGCCCGCAGGGTGGCGATCTCGCGGGCGCGCTCTGATACTGCTGTGTACATGGTATTCAGTGCGCCAAACAGTGCGCCCAGCGCCATCAGTACGGCGATGCCGTAACCCACCACAGAGATGAAGGTGGTCAAGGCTTTGGACTGCTCGGCAAAATAATCCGATTCCCGTTCCACCCGCACCGACAGTTGTGGGTTGGTGGTCAACTCGTCGCTGAAGGCCTGAAAGTCATCAATGTTGCCCAGCCGGGCATAGATGACCGAATGGCTGTTGCCGCGCCGGTAAGCTCCCTGCAGCACCGACGCATCGGCCCACAGTTCCGAGTCGGCAGCACCGCCGGATTCAAAAATGCCCACCAGCTCCCATTGTTCGGTACCGAACTGCAGCGTGTGGCCTAGCTGCAGGCCGGCAAACTGGCCGGTTGCGCCGGCCCCGGCGATGATTTCCCGACGTCCGGGTTCAAACATGCGGCCTTCGATGATTCTGAACTGGGTGCGAATTTCGCTGGCATCCGCGCCGACACCACGCATGGGCACGTTGGCATCGGTGCCGGTGGATAGCTTGGGCAAATCGACGATGACATACACTTCCGCCGAGGCCAGATCCAGGTAGGGTGATTGTGTGATCAGACGCGATTGGTCTCCGGAAAAACCGGAATCCAGTTCGGAACTGGAACCGGAGCGCAGCACCACCACATTGTCAGCCGAGGTTCCTGATGCCATGGTGGCCTCGAATCCTCGTGCCATGGACAGCACCGCAACCAGCACCACCACCACGCCCGCCACGCCCACCACCGCCACCAGTGATGTGCCGGCGCGGGCCGGAATGCTTTTCAGGTTTTGCCAGGTAATGGCCAGTATCTGTTGCATGTCAAGTTCTCCTTAACGCATCGACCACGGTCAGACGCCCGGCCCGCCAGGCCGGCCAGGCACCGGTGACCAGGCCAAGCAGCACCGCAAACACGATGCCCCAGCCCAGTGTGCCGGCGCTCATGGCCAGCCCGGGGAAAAACTGCGCCATAGCTGTGGCCGCACCCTGCACGAACAGCGAGCCCAGCAGCAAGCCGGTCACACCACCAATGATCGCCACCAGCAGACTTTCGCTGAGCACCATGCCGATGACGCGGGCATTGCTGAAGCCGATGGTCTTCAATACCGCCAACTCTCCGGTGCGTTCGCGCACAGCCTGGGCCATGGTGTTGCCGGAGATCAGCAACAAGGTAAAGAACACACAGGCCAGCACCAGTTGCACAATCAGGCCGATGTTGCCGAACTGGGCGGCAAAGCCGGCGGCAAAACCAGCCTCAGTCGAGGTCTTGGTCTCGGTGGGTGAGTTGGCAAAGCGTACATCAATGGCAGCGGCGATGCTTTCGGCCTGATCCGGATCAGCGATACGCGTCACCAGCCAGCCTATGGTGTCACGGCCGAACGGTCTCGACTCGTTGAAATAATCATAGTGCATGAAAGCCTGCAATTCGTCGGCTTCGGTACCGGTGCCGGTGAAGATGGCCTCAATATCAAAGGCCCAGCCATAGCTGCCGTCGGCACTGGGATAGATGGTGGAGAGCAGCGGCACGCGATCACCCAGTTGCCAGCCATACAGCTCTGCCAATGCCTTGCCGACCAGCAGCCCGGTGCGATTGTTGAGCAGGCTCTGGTATTGCTCCGGCGGTATCTGGTATTCCGGATAAATGTCGCCGATGCTTTCCAGTGCGGTGGGAAACAGCGCGAATTGTCGTTTGGGATCCTGAAAATACCCCCCGAACCAAGTGTAGTGACCCACTGCACGTACACCGTCCAGGGCCTGAACCCGCCCCAGATAGGAGTACGGCATGGGCTGGATAAAGGAAACTTTGTTGGTGGTGACCAGGCGGTCGGCACCGGCCAGTTCCACGCCCACGGTAAAAGCCCGACTCAGGCCTCCGAGCAAAGCGAACAGGATAAAGGCGATGATCACCGATGCCAGCGTGAACGATGTGCGCAGTTTCTTGCGGCCCAGGTTGCTGGCCACCAGCCGCAACATGCCGGACATCACGCCACCTCCGGAATGCGGCCCTTGTCCAGATGCACGATGCGCGAGGCATGTTCGGCGGCAACCGGGTCATGGGTGACCATGAGGATGGTCTTGCCCTGGCGCTGGTTCAGGGTGACCAGCAATTCCAAAATTTCGTTGGCGGTGTCACGATCCAGATCCCCGGTGGGTTCATCGGCCAGCAGCAGGTCAGGATCGCTGACGATGGCACGGGCAATGGCAACCCGCTGCTCCTGGCCACCGGACAATTCGCGCGGCAGGTGTTTGGCCCGGTCGGCCAGGCCGACAATTTCCAGCGCTGTCATGGCGCGTTGACGGCGTTCGCTGGCGGACATTTTTTTCAGCAGCAAGGGCAATTCGACATTGCGCACCGCGCTGAGTACCGGCATGAGGTTGTAGAACTGGAAGATGAAGCCGACATGATCGGCGCGCCAGCGCGCCAACTGCCGGGCGTTGAGTTGATCGATGCGCACGCCGTTGACATCGACAGCGCCTGTATCGGGTACATCCAGCCCACCGATCATGTTCAGCAGGGTGGTTTTGCCAGACCCGGAAGGCCCCATCAGCGCGCAGAACTCACCACGACCGATGTCCAAGTTGAGGCCGTGCAGTACCTCGACCACTTCGCGCCCGCGGTGATAATGTTTGACGATGTTGCTGACCTTGACAATGGAATCACTCATGGTTTGCTCCAGCTTGGTGGTATCAGTTGCGAACGCGCACCCGCGCGCCGTCGGCAAGATTCGGATTGGTGGCATCGGCGACCAGCTGCTCGCCGCCATTCAGGCCGGCGCTCACGATGATTTTTTCGTTACCAGCGCCGGCGTTGGCGGCCAGGCGCACGGCGCGCATGCTCACGCGTCCGTCGATAATAATAAAGACGTAGTCTCGTCCACTCTGGTTCAGTACGGCGTGGCTTGGCACGACCGGCACGGGACGGCTGGTTTCGGTACTGTCCGTGCTGCTGTCCTCGACCGCCAGAAAGCGCACGCTGATGCCCATCTCCGGCAGGATGCGTGGATCCAGTTGCAGGAATTCCACGCGCACCCGCACAGTGGCTTTCTGCCGATCAGCCGCCGGTACCACAGCCTTGACCTGGGCTGGAATGTCCCAGTCTGGATAGGCATCCAGACGGGCAACCACCGGCTGATTGGCCTGCACTCGGTCGATATAGGCCTCGTTGACATCCACTTCGATCTCCAGCGAGGCCATATCGACAATGGTGCAGATGCCGGTACGGGTAAAGCCGCCACCCGCAGATATCGGTGACACCATCTCGCCAGCCTGGGCCGCGCGCGCGATGACGATGCCGGAAAAAGGAGCGCGAACGGTTAGTTGGTCGATGCGCCGCTGTTGCAGGATGACCTCACGTTCTGCCACCCGTGCCTGTTCACGTTGATTGGCGAGCCTGGCGGCGAGTGCGGCTACGTCGGTACTGGCTCGATCCAGTTCGGCCTGACTGGACAAGTCGCGTGACTGCAGATCGCGTTGCCGTTGCAGCGTGCGCCTGGCATTGGCCAGCTCGGCTTCGGTTTCGGTCAGGGTGCTGTGTGCGGCTACCAGTTGCGCTTTGGTCAGCGCCAGTTGGGCCTGGGCGGTGGCGTCGTCGATCTGTGCCAGGATCTGACCGGCCTGCACCGACTGACCTTCTTCCACATTGACTTGCACCAGCTTGCCGGTGACCTCGGCCGCCACGGTAGCCTGACGCCGCGCCACCACGTAGCCGGATGCATCCAGCAGACTGGCGCGCGCCTGCTCGGTCGAAACCTGCATGCGTTCGACCACCAGCGCATTGACTTCGACGCTATCACCACGCCACCACAGCCACCACACCGCAATGGCCACCACGGCAGCAACCAGCAGGGTCAGTGCAGCAATGCGCCATGGCGGTGCTGCGCTATGGTTGCGTTGCTGGTTGCCGATACGTAAGCGGTCAATAAGATCGTCGGAGGCCATTATTAGAATTAGTTGCGCCGGAATGTGCAAGTGCCATCATAGACTTTTTATGTAGGCTGATCCAGTGACGAAAGTCACACCGGGTTTGTTCATTGTGCATATACGATGGATGCATCGAGCATGCTGACCGCAAATCAACCGGTCGCGCGAAAGCGGCCAAACCGTACGCGTTTATGCGCTGACGCATTGATGGCGCATTGTCGGCGGGTCATGTGGTGAGTAATGGCCGTGCAGAGAGACATAGCGAGCGCGTACCCTAAGAAAAAGTAAAGCTAGCTTGACATTCAAGTAAAGCATGCTTTACATTATGCTTCCATTGAACGACAAAGAGTGGACAAAACCATGACGCAATTCTCTTTTCAGGAAAAAAGCACGCTGGGCACGTTGTTGGCCACCTGGTTCATCGGCGTGGTTTATTTCCACCATGCATGGGAGCTGTGGCAGGCTGGGCAGCTGCATCCCAAGTCGATGTTCGGGCTGGCAATCGGGCTGACAGCGTTGCTGGTGGTTGTGCTGGTGGCGTATCACATCCTGATCGCATTGCTGGCCAAGCCGGAAGACGATGACGAACGTGACCGTTTGGTGGCCTGGCGCGCAGGCAGCATTGCTGGCACGGTGATGGTTGTTGGCGTGATCGGTGTGGTGCTGCAGATTCTGGTCGGAAGCATGTACGACGATCCGGTTGCCGCATCGCCGACGTTGATTGCCAACGCGCTTATGGCGGTGGTTTTTATCGCCACCAGCATTGAACTGAGCCTGACACTGTACTTTTACCGGCGCGGGTTGTGAGCGGCAAGATCGGCAATCGAGTACGCGAGTTTCGCGAACAGAACAACCGCATGACCCAGCAGGCACTGGCCGAACAGGTTGGCGTTTCCAGACAGACCATCAACGCCATCGAAACCGGCCGTTATCAGCCATCCCTGGAAGTGGCGCTGAAAATCACCAACGCCTTTGCCACCAGCGTGGAGCAGTTGTTCTGGCTACGGCAGGATTGATGATGTGGTCTGCTGCGGTGCTCGTCAGTTGTTCGGTATCAATGCATCGTCCAGCTCGGCCGCACGCACTAAGGCCGGGCGGGCACTGAGTCTGTCCCAGTAATCCTGCAACACCTGCAACTTGGGCAAGGTGTCGAATTGCAGGCCGAAACCGATCTGCGAGCCGACATAAACATCGGCGGCAGTGAACTGATCGCTGGCGATGTATTCCCGTGTCGCCAGATGCCCGGCCAGAATGTCGGCCAGCTGCGCAACGTCGGCGGTGCCGACAAAGCCGCGCTGTTCGTCACTCAGTGTGACCCCCAGTGCCTTGTGCGTGATGGCCTGTTCCAGCGGCGCTGCGGCAAAAAACAGCCAGCGGTAATAATCGCCGCGCTGGCTGGTAGGCGGCGCCAGTTTGGCAGCAGGGAATGCATCGGCCAGATAGGCGCAAATGGCGGCGGTTTCGGTGATGATCTGCTCGCCATGTTGCAGCGCCGGAACCTTGCCCAGCGGATTGATGCGCAGGTAGTCCGCTGATTTCATCGTCGTGCCGTATTCCATCAGTTCAGTTTGGTACGACAGTTGGCACTCTTCCAGCATCCAGCGCGCAGTACGGCCACGCGAACGTGGGTGGGTATAGAAAATAAGCTGATGGTTCATGGTCTGGCCTCATCGCGGACAAAGTGGTTGATGCTCGCAAGTATAGCTGCAAGTTTGCAGCGGCAAGTGCTACGATGGTTTCCGGAGCATTCAGGCAAGGCCTGACAGACGCGAGACAATATGCTGTTATCCAAAATCCGAATAACACAAATTCCATGGCTGCTGCTGGGCATTGAGGCCTTGTTGATCGTGCTCAGTGTGTTGTTGGCGCTGGCGTTGGACAGCTGGCGGGAAGAGCGTGAGCACCGCGACCTGGCAGAGCGCGCCATGCAGAGCTTTATCGATGAAATGGTGTTCAACTGCCATCGCATTCTGATCACTGAAACATACCATCGAGCCGTTGTTGCAGGTGACATGGCGCCACAGGGCATTCAGGTTGGCATGTTGCGCAACGATGCCTGGGAAGTGGTCAAGACCAGCGGTGCAGCGGCCTGGCTGGACTACGATCTGATCGAGCAGATGTCCGCGATCAGTGCGGCCCAGAGTGATCATCGGGCGGTTGTGCAGGCCTATCTGCAGGCAATGTTCAGCCTGATGCTGCCACAAAGCGGTAGCAGTGAATGGCATCAACCCGGCGAACGTGGCGTCATCAATGAGCTGCTGAGAATCCAGGACGAGCTGATTGAAAACTATCGGCAGTTGACGACATGGATGGAGTCTGAATTGGATGGCACAGTTGATACCAGCCAGGTTTGCCTGCGCAAAGCGTAACGTTCAGTCCTGCGGACCAGAGCCATGCTGGAATCAGGTTCAGCGGTAACCCTTGGCGCAACCTGTCTGGCCAGTTCGCTGCGATGGCAGCGGTTGTGCGAACCGATGCCTTCAGCAGATTCAATGTCCCGGTGACGTTGGTATCGACAAAATGCTGTCGTGAATGCGTGGCCACGTGCGGCTTGTGCGAGTGGCCGTGTGCAGCACCGCGCTGACACCATGCATGCAGTCATCGACGAAGTCGGCCACGACAATACTGCCATCGCGATCAGTGCAGACAGATGGCTAGCGGTCGACGCCTAGTGCGGCCCGACCTGCAGCGTGCAGTGTGGGCATCAGTGCTTCGCCCAGATGTCCGGCCTAGCCGATCACCAGAATGGTCATACCTGCGCTCCGCTGCGGTGGTCGCTCAGTCTCAGTTTCATGCCTACATGCGACGGGACAAAGCCCATCCGGGCATAAAACGCCAGCGCCTGCTCGCGACGCCGGTCGGTGGTCAGCTGCACCAGAACGCATTCTCTGCGACGGGCGCATATCACGGCATGTGCAAGCAGTTGCCGACCAATGCCTTGCGCTTGCCGTGATCTGGCCACACGCACACCCTCAATCTGTGCCCGCCAGCCGCCGTTGTAGGTCAGACCCGGCAGATAGCTGAGCTGCAGCACCGCAATGACCTCCGCGTTGATGGTGCCGACAATCAGCTCGTGATTGGGGTCATCGTTGATGGCCTCGAATGCACTTAACTGGGTTGTCAGTACTGATTCGGTTGCAGCGGCCTCGCGTTCGCGGGCAATTTCATCATCGTTTAGCATGGCGATGATCTGTGCCAGATCGCTGGCTTGTGCGTTGCGAAAACAGACCTGCGGCGGGGACATGTCGCTCAGGCCAGTGCAGGCCGTGCGGGTTCAATCAGATCCCAGAGATTGCCGTACAGATCTCGAAACACGCCCACCGTGCCGTAGGGCTCATCGATTGGTCCGCGTATGAATTCGATGCCTTGCTCGCGGTAGCGCTGGTAATCCCGGTGAAAGTCGTCGGTGTGCAGGAACAGAAATACGCGTCCACCGGTCTGGTTGCCGATGCGGGTGGTCTGTTCATCATTGGCTGCGCGCGCCAGCAACAAATGCGCAGTAGAGCCCGGCGGCGCCACCACCACCCAGCGCTTTTGTTGTTCCGGCACTGGCCTGTCCTCGATCAGTTCGAAACCTAGTTTGTTGACATAAAAAGCCAGCGCTTCGTCGTAATCCTCAACGAGCAGTGCCAGCATGGCCAGTTTTTGTGTCATCAAGATGTCCTTGCGTCGGGAAAACTGCAGTGTACTCGAAGCCATCGGCAAAAATCGTGCCATCAGTCGGGTTGGTCTCGAACGCACCAAGGTCGGGTAAAGCTCCGCGCAATTGCCCAAGGATGTCTGTACTGGCGCTGAAGGCCGGGTCGGCGGCATCAACCACAGGACTGCCATCAGCCGGAATGGCCCAGTCATTGACCAGGCGCAGGAAAGCGGCACTGATTGAGTTCGAGCCATCGGCAAAGCCGGTGCCATCCCAAAGCGGTGCAATCAGACCAGCCGGGATATCCAGCAGGGGGTTGGCGACCAAGGCGTTGGCATCATCGAGAAAGGTCAGAAACTGACCGTTGTCCACCGGGATAGCATTGCCGCCATTGAAATACAGGTTGTTGTGCAGCAGCGCCGAGTTGGTCTGCTCAGGTGGTGCATCGAACAGATCGACACCGTTGAAACCTTCGCTGCCCATCGTGCCGGTGGGGTCTGCATAGACGTTGTTGGCGAACACCAGATTTTCGTTACGCGGGTTGGCAGGGCTGGCGATCAATCTGCCGGCGAAGCTGCGGCTGGGCATATCGCCGACGACGGTGTTGTTGCGAAACAGCACATCACGCGAGCCTTGCACGGTGAAGGGCGTACGCATCAGTGCCGTGGAATTGCCCAGCATCAGGTTGTTTTCGATCACAATATCGATGGCTTCGAAGTTCGGCGTGCCATCTTCGCCCAGGCGCACAAAGCTCTGGCCGTCGGAACCGTACCAATTCAGGAACACATTGCGCCGCACCGTAACCTGTTGCGTCCCCAGTACCGTGTCGTCGCTGCCGTTGGAATCTTTGATCACTACAAACGAGCTGGTGTCGGGTCGCTCGGCGGTGTTCATGAAGATGTTGTCCTGCACGGTCACGTCGATCACGCTGTTGATGTCGATGTGCTCGTCGGAACCGAACTGGTTGAAAAACAGGTTGCCTTCGATCAGCACATCCTCAGCGCCATTATTGACCTTGAGCAGGTCGTTGTTGGTGCTGGAATGGATGATGTTGTTGCGAAAAACAATGCCGGATACTACCGGATCTGTACCACCGGCGCTGCCGTTTACCATACCTAGCAGGTCTTGGACCTGGATTAATAGTCCGCCGGTGTTGTCCGGTGCATGGGCGATGTCAAAGCCTTCAATGACGATGTTGCGCGCAGAAAATGCAATCAGTGCCGCGCCGTCGTTGTGGCGCAGTTTCGCTGCATAGGGGGGCTCGGAACGCACCGTGACCGGCACGGCAAACTCGCTCTGCAGCCGTTGGCGGCCGTTGTAGGTGCCGGGGCCAACGCTGACCACATCACTATCGCTGGCATTGTCCACAGCGTGTGTGATGGTGGCCCAGGGGTTGACTATGCTGCCGTCTCCAGTGCTATCACTGCCGTCGGACGCGACGTACCAAGTCGTGGCATCAGCCAGGCAACTTATCAGTGCCAAACACAGGCATGCATGATTCAACAGTTGTTGCATTGCCATAGCCTGGCACAGGGACTGAGATAAATACAAGGAGCCTGCCTGCAGGCGAACAAAGACTGAACTCCGAGCCGTTCGCGGGCAAGCACGCTCATACAAAAGTGACCTAACTCAACAGTATTGGGGTTAGGCCAGGTCAACTTGTGGCTGCTGATTTATAATCGATGGGGCATGTTTGGTACGATTAACCCGCATATTTCATGAAGGGTTCGAGGTGCAACGCCAGATTTGGCCTAAACTCGAACAGGACAAACCGTATTCACTCTAGTGTACCCGCCAGTAATACTGTGACATTCAGAGTGCGCCTGAGGCTGCTGTATCAGACGCAAGCCGCAGTGAATGGCAAGCCCTTGATGGGTGCCTCCGGACAACTATGCATGGGCGCGACGGCGTCTCTGCGGGATGCGCCGGTGCGGCTCCGGTGAGCGTGGTTTGCCTGCGGCAAATGAGCGAACCGGGACGTATCGGTACACCCGCAGAGGCCCGTCCCATTAGGGTTTCGTCGGAAAAGCCGCAACTCACGCGGGGCACCCTGCGGCCGTAGCTATGGCTACTGTCACTGCGGTCGCACCACGCAATCTGCAGCTTTTCCGAACAAAACGCGCTGCATGCATAGTTGTCCAGAGGCACCCCGGGATTGCAACGCCGTAATGCAGCCTCAGGCGCACTCCCGCAGGGCAAGCCGGAAAGCGCTCATCCGCTGTGTTATGGCTCTTGGCAATGGAATGGCCATTACCTGCGCGCCATGCCTTGCGGCTAAGCACTTTCTGACTCGCTGAACGTTACAGTATTACTGGCGGGTACACTTGTACGCATACATTCACTGCTATCGCCTTGTTTAGCCGTAAAATAGGACCAGTAATTGTCCGCCTTCATGAAATAGGCGGGCTAGTGTCACAGACGACTTATCAATCACTCACATGCAGCATGCTGAAATCCAATGCCTGCAGGTTCTTGCACAAGGCCCCGATAGAGATGTAGTGCACGCCGGTTTCGGCGATGTTGCGCAAGCTGGTCAGACTGACATTGCCGGATGCTTCCAGCTTGATCTGCTGACGATAGGCTGAGGTGGCTTGTTGCAATTGCTCGATGGTAAAATTGTCCAGCAGCGCGCGATCTGCGCCGGCCCGGACCGCCTGCTGCAACTGCTGCAGGTTCTCGACTTCGACCACCACCGGCACCCCTTCAGATTCTGCGCGCGCGCGTGCAACAAACTCGACGATGCTGCCACCGGCGAGGTGATTTTCTTTAAGCATGATCATGTCGAACAGACCCATGCGGTGATTTGTACAGCCGCCGCAGCGAACCGCGTACTTCTGCGCGCTGCGCAGCCCGGGAATGGTCTTGCGGGTGTCCAGTAAAATCACATCAAGGTCAGCGACGGCACTGGCGTAGGTTCTGGACTGGGTCGCTGTGCCGGACAATAATTGCAAAAAATTCAGCGCTGTGCGCTCGGCGGTCAAGATCGATCTGGCGTTGCCTTGCAACGTGCAGACGACAGCATCGGGCATCAGCTGATCACCATCGTGCAGGCGCCAGTTGCAGACCACGTCCGCATCCAGCAAGCTGAATGCAAGTTCAAACCAGCGCTGACCGCAGAGTACGCCGGTGTCGCGACAAATTACCTTGGCCCGGGTTTGCTTATGTGCATCAATCAGCGCAGCGGAGCGGTCACCTTGACCGATATCTTCGTCCAGGGCCTGTTGTACCTGGCGTTCTAGTTCGGATTCAGCCGGCGTTTCATGCCGCGATCTGTCAGCTGGAACCAGCATGTTTCAGCTGCGCGATGATGTTGCAGAATAAAACCTGATCATCTGTAGTCAGTGCGGATAGTGTTGCTAGCTGGGAAAATTGTCGAACTGTGTGGTACCGATGCCTTGCTCGTACAACAACACGGGAATGCCATCGCGAATCGGATAAATAACCTTGTTGTCCTGGGTAATCAATGCATCTTCCAGTGGTTCACTGACTTCAATGCCGTCTACGGTTTCCACCACACCGGCATCAATTTGGCGATTGAGCAGTTGCAGTTGTTTCTTGCGGATCACGGTCAGT
>JAJFKZ010000068.1 GCA_021772955.1 Gammaproteobacteria bacterium
GGTCACCGTGAATGTGTGAAAATGCCACGCCTGCCTGCTCAAAAACGTGGCCGTCCTGCAGCACTTGAGTGATGCCGCCACCACCGGCTGGTCGTTGCCATGCATCCCGGGCAAACCCGGCGGCACCGTCCAGTTCGCTGAGGCGGTCACAAATACCTTGCTGCAAGCCCTGCAGATACTGCTTGACTGCAGCGATGCCGTGCTCATCAGATTTCAGGTCTGGTGAATGCTGGTTATTGTTCATGGTTGATAGCAAACCTCTGCATAACTATACCTGGGTGCGACGGCGTCAATGCGGGATGCTCCGTGCAGCAGCGCTGAGTTTGGTTTGACCATGGCAGATGCACGTGCCGAGACGTCCCAAAACGCTCGCACCACGCAAGCTACGGTCATTCCGGGCAAAACGCGTCCATGGCTAGCCCGTATATTTCATGAAGGCGGACAGTTACTGGTACTATTTTACGGATAAACAAGGCGATAACAATAAAATTATGAATTGTGGAGTGGACACGGTTTGTCCTGTTCGAGTTCAGGCCAAATCTGGCGTTGCATATCGGCCGATCACCCTTGAACCATAGCTACGGCTATGCTACTGCGGGCGATCGTCCAATCTGCTTAGCCAGCTACGCCCTGCTCCTCGAACCCCTCATGCAATATACGGGTTAACCCGCATATTGCATGAAGTCGAAATTGGGTCAATCATGATTGCAGCTGCTGCAGATGCATGGACCTCTGGCTTCAGCTTTACGCGGCATGGGCGGCAGTCAAGCAGGTTTGCGATGGTTCTGCTATTCAGATCGGTTGCTGCTGCTGGTAGAGCGCAAACAATTGCAGATAGTCTTGCAGCCCAAGCTGCTGCGGCCGCCAACCTGGGTCAATCCCGGCAGCGTTGATCTGCGCGCGCTCCAGCATACCGCGCAGGTTGTTGGCCAGGGTTTTGCGGCGCTGGGCGAAGCAGCGCTGCACAAAGCGCGCAAATGCCTGTTGCTCGTCGAATGCTGTAATTTCCGGCTGTCTGGGCTGCAGTCTGACGATGCTGGAGAGGACTTTGGGTTGCGGTACAAAGGCCTGTGGCGGTACATCAAACAGCACTTCGGTAGTGGCGTACATGGACATCATCACCGACAGGCGTGAAAAGCAGCTGTCGCCAGGATTGGCGGCAAGGCGTTCGGCGACTTCCTTTTGCAGCATCAGATGGGCATCTGTCCAGGCTTCGCGGTGCGCGGCAAAGTGAAACAGCAGCGGTGATGAAATGTTATAGGGCAGGTTTCCGACCAGCCGAAAACGACATGTGGCCAACGCGGACAAATCCACCTTCAATGCATCGGCCTGGATGATTTGCAAGCTGTGCTTATCGGCATAGCGCTGCTGCAGGGCAGCGGCCAGATCACGATCCAGCTCGATCACGATCAATGCTTTGGCCTGCTGCAGCAGCTCGGCAGTCAAGGCACCACGGCCTGGCCCGATCTCGACCAGCAGTTCATCAGCTGTGGGATGCACAGCATGAACGATTCTGTCGATGATGATCTGGTCGATGAGAAAATTTTGCCCAAAGCGCTTGCGTGCACGGTGTCTGGTAATGTTCACCGGCGCTGACTCAGGCTATGCAGCTGGCGCTCAGCTTCGAGCAGGGCTGCTTGCAGAGAGTCCAGTCGGGCCCGATCGGTTGCAGCGGCAGATGCCGGCAAAATCGCCAGATCCAGAGCGGTGCCATGATCAACCGACGTGCGCACAATCGGCAGACCCAGGGTGATATTGACGATGCGGCCAAAACGTTCGGCTTTCAGCGGCGTCAAGCCCTGATCGTGGTACATGGCCAGTATCACATCAACCTGTTCCAGACTGCGCCGATCAAACGCGGTATCTGCCGCCAGCGGACCTTGCAGATCCACATTCGGATCAGGCCACGCCCGTAGCACCGGCTGGATGATGTCAATCTCTTCGCGACCAAGGTAACCACCCTCACCGGCATGCGGATTCAGACCCAGCACCCGAATCACCGGGTGCCCGATATCCAGACGTTGGCGGCAATGCTCGACAATGATCTGCAGCGTCTGCTGCAGGCGTCTGCTGGTCACCGCTGCCGCCACTTCGCGCAGCGCGATGTGCGTGGTCAGCAAGGCTACCCGCAGCGTCTCATCGGCCAGCATCATGACCGTGTCCGTGACACCACAACGCTGACCTATGTATTCGGTATGGCCGCTGAAACAAAAACCGCCAGCGTTGATGCTGGCCTTGTGCAGCGGGCCGGTAACCAGGGCCACTTGCTGCGGTGCTTGCAGGCACAAATCCACTGCCACATCCAGACAATGTAACAGGTAGGCGGCATGTTCAGGATTGGGTTGGCCGGGCGTTTCCAGCCCCGGCATGGGCTGCGCCAAAACCGGCAGTACACCAGGCCGGTGCGCGCCAAGCCTGGCTAGCTGTTCGATGCTGACCGGCTGCACCTGAACAGCCTGTCCACAGCGGTCAGCGGCGCGTTGCAGCAGTTTTGGATCGGCAATGGCGCACAGCGAGGGCTGCCCGGACAAGGCTGCCAGTCTGACCAGCAGTTCCGGGCCAACACCAGCGGGTTCACCCGGTGTCAACAGCAACATGGCTGACGTTTAATAGCCTATACCGATGCTGACAAGCTCATTCAGCCACGAATTTCCACATAGGATTCGTCACGCAGCTGACGCAGAAAGGTTTCATATTCGCGCTCGGACTTTTGCTGCTTGAGGATGGACTTGGCCTGATTGCGCAGCGCCAGATCCGTTACATCGGACTTGCGTCGATCCTCGACCAGCATGACATGCCAGCCGACCTCATCCTGAAATGGATGACAGGCCTGGCCGGTTTCCAGCGAATCCACGATCTGCTTGATGCGATCGCCATACTGAACTGGTTGCACCCAGCCCATGTCCCCGCCCAGATTGGCGGTCATCGGGTCATCGGAATATTCGCGTGCAAGTTCTTCAAATGTGGCGTCACCCTGCTGCCAGCGTTTGCGCAGATCGACGATGCGATCGTAGGCTTCTTCCGAGTTGACCCTATCCGAGGTGGCAACCATCAGATGTCGCACCTTGGATTCATCGACGATGATCTGGCTTTGATTCTCGATACTATTGAGGTAGAGAATGTGAAAACCGGCCGAGCTGCGCAGTGGGCGGGTAAATTCACCGGGCTGGAGTTTTTCCACCGCGTCATTGAAAACGGTTGGCATGGTGCTGATGTTGCGCAGACCGATGTGGCCACCTTCCAGTGCGTCCTGGGCATCGGAATAACTGATCGCGGCAGCAGCAAATTCCAGACCTTCCTGCAGCTTGCTGTAGACTTCATCAACTTTTTCCTGCGCTTGCTTGACCTGATCCGGAGTTGCGCCGTCAGGTACGCCCACCAGCACATGCGATAAATCATACTGATCGCCGCCAATGCGGTCGGATGCAAGCATGATTTCGATCTCGGTATCGGTAATGTCCGGCATGGTGTCGGCCACGCGCTCACGCATGCGCGCAATGATCAATTCATCGCGCAGTTCATCGCGAAAATCCATGAACTCAAAACCGTCGCGCTCCAATGCCTCGCGCAACTGCAAGATGGTGATCTTGTTTTGCGCTGCCACATTGGCCAGCGCCTGATCGACATCTGACTCACTGATGCGGATACCGGTTTCCTGCGCGCGCTGCACCTGCAGCTTGTTCATGATCATGCGCTCCAGAGCCTGTTTTCTGAGCAGATCAGCAGGCGGCATCTCGCCACCACGTTTCTTGACTTGAGCAAGCACACCGTTGATGCTCATCTGCAGTTCACTTTCCAAAAGCACTTCTTCTTCTGCGATGGCGACGATGCGATCGATCTCATTGGTGCCATCAGGCAAGAGGTTTTCTGACTCGGTGAGCACATCACCGTTGGCGGATTCCTGGGCAGCGGTGAAGCCTGTCACGAACAACAGGGGCAATAGCATGACTGCAATCAGGCAGAGTTGGGGTTTGGATTGTGGGGTCAATTTTTGCATGGTTTCCATTAATCGTTTGGGTTCAAATCGTTGCTGGCTCAGGACTTGGCCAGCCTGGTGCATGAAGGGTTCGAGTTCAGGACCAATCGCAGCCACTCCACTGTACGTATCATGACTTCTATCTCCTTGTTTATCAAGGACATTCGCCATTAGCCGTCCGACTTTGTGAAATTGACGAGCTAAAACTGACGCTGATTGATGCCGAACAAATCATAGGGATTGCGACCGATGCTGCCCAGACCTTTCAGATGCAGCTCCAGAAACACGCCGGTCTGATCGCCACCATCACGTGCATTGACAAACTGACGGCCAATGAGTTGCAAGGCCCAGCAACAACTTTCATATTCGATGCCTAATACCGTCTCCAGCGTGGTGTCATCACGAATGGAATAATTCAGACGGCCGAGCAATTTCCAGTTTTTCGACACCGGATAGCGCACGCGCACATCGATCTGATCCACCTGGTTGCGGCGAAACCGATAGCCAGCCTGCACGCGCAGGTTATGACTGTTCTGATAATTGATGCCAAACAGCGCAACATCAACTTCCTCGTCTTCGGGATCATACTGCAGACCGGCGGTAGCGGCCCAGTTACTGAATGGCCGCCAGTTGACTTCAACCAGTATGGGCGAGCTGTCAAATTCAGTTGCTTGCTGGTCAGGCAAGACAACCCGCTGGTCGCGAAAGAAGAAGGTCTGGGCGACGGTGAAATCCAGGTACTGGCGCCCAGTGGTTGAGTCGATGAAGCGCGAAGTCAGACCCCAGGACAGCTGATTGGCCTCGGCCTGACGATCGGCGCCGGCGAACGAATTGGGGGTGAAGATCTGGCTTAAGCCGAAAGTCAGTTCCGAGGTATCAAAGTCGGGCAGATCCGACTGGTCTTCAAACGGCACATAGGCATAGAACAGGCGCGGCTCAAGGGTCCAGCGGTTACCGCTGCGCAGCCGTTTTTCAAACACCATGCCGGTATCAAAGGTAGCGATCGGCAGGGCCCTGGATGGGTTGTCGTCGTTGTCGAAGCTGGTGCCATCGGTCTGCTCCAGCACATAGCTGGTGAGACGATAGGCCAGTTTGGGTGCAACATACCAGCCGGGCTGCTCGAAGCGCCATTCCAGCGCCGGCATCAGATCCATTCTGGCACCGGTAGGACCGGCACCGCGCGAAAAATAGACCGCCTCGGCATCCAGCGTCAGATCCACATCCTGCAGCACCGGCCAGCGTGCATCCAGCTCAACACGCGGTAGTCGATCGTAAGGTTCACTGGTGGGATTACGGTTGCTGTCCAACGAATTGAAAGCATCGGTGGTGATGCGCAGGTTCCAGTAGCGACCACTGCCGGACACGATCATCGAGCTGCGCAAGAAGGGAATGGTGGTTTCATTGATGTTGCCACCAAAATCCAGAAAGTAGTCGTCATCGCTGACGTGCCGCAGGTCGGTAATGACCTTCCAGCGCGGCGCCAGCCGGTAGCCGGCAGTGGCCCGGATACGATAGCGATCGCTACCATCGCGCCGATCATCGTCCAGCAGGTAGTCAGCATCCAGCATGCCGCTGCTGCGTTGGGTCAGATAGCGAAACTCCAGACCGGTGCCTAGCCCTCGCGTGCTAATGATGCGCGGGGTGATGGTGGCATCCATGTTCGGTGCGATGTTCCAGTAATAGGGAATCGACATGCCAAAACCATTATCGGAAGTGGTGCTCAATGATGGATACAGAAAACCACTCTTGCGCCGGTCATCCAGCGGGAAATTGAGCCAGGGCGTATAAAAAATCGGAACGTTCTGAAAGCGCAGCACCGCATTGCGGGCCACTCCGACCCCAGCTTCCTGATCCAGCTTGATGCGGCTGGCGCTGATTTCCCAATCCGGTTCATCGCCGGGACAAGTGGTGAACTGGGCACTGGTGACGCGCGCCAAACCACCTTTTTCCAAAAACACTTTCACCGCATTGCCGTTGGCGGTGCTGCCAGCGACCTGGAATTGCACCTGATACAGCTCGGCCGAGCCGTCTTCAGTGTAATACACTGCATTCTCGGCATCGATGATGTAATCCTGATCCGTATAGGTCAGTGCTTCCGGCATGACAATCTGGCCGATACTGCGGTCATAGATCAGTTCGCGAGTCTGCAGGCTCTGATCGGCGCGCTCCAGCAGCACGTCGCCGACGAACAGCGATTCGCCGAAACGCCTCAGGTCAGCTTCCTCTGCGTTCAGATAAAAAGGTGCCAGAGCCCGATCCGGTGATGGTCCGGCACGCCGTGTGCGCACATCGACATTGCAGATCGGCGGCAATGATGAACCTGATGATTCATTGATGCTGCCGAACTGTGCCGCAGCAGGGGCACTCAGCAGCGCGAGGGCGATGCCAAACAGACAGAGTTTGCAAGCAGACAGATTGTGACTGGGCAAAACAGTGAAATCCAATAGCAAAGCGAGTTATTGTAATCCTTGTTGCCACTGCTGCACAGTCGCGCTGCAGTAATCGGCCAGTTCCTGACCTTGCGCGCTGGCTGCAGCGGGCGGTTGCAGCCAGGCCGTGCGGGCCGCAGCTGACCAGTCCTGCATGGCTTTACTGGCCGCATAAAAGGCCTGGATATCCTGTTGCAGACACGCGTACAGGTGCAGAAAACTGCCTACGCCCTGTTCGTAAGTGGCGTGCAGCACGAAATGAGCGTTGTTCAGCGGTTGCGTGAACCAGCGCTGCCAGCGGCGCAAGCCCGTGTGCGGAAACTCGCCCGGCGCGCTGGCCAGCATGGCCGACAGCCAAGTCTGTCGCAAGCCTGAGATATGTGCCTGTTTGGCCTGTAGTTTTTGTTCCGCTGATCCCGGCGCCTGAAAGGCGCGCTGCAGTTGCTCGCGTGTTTGGGTGATCCAGGCATTGATTTGGGCATTGATCAGCCTTTGTTGGCGAATATCCTCGTCGGCCGCAAACTGCGCTCGTGCCTGTAACCAGCGCTGCACGCCAATTTGTGCCACTGCGGTGGCATAGGCTTCGTTGAAAGCGGTGTCATGTTTGATGTACAACTGCTGATGCGCGAGTTCGTGGAACAACAACTCAGCCAGCACCGGCTCCGGATAATCCAGCATGGTATTCAGCAGCGGGTCATCAAACCAGCCCAAGGTGGAATAGGCGGTAACCGCGCTAACACTGACATCCAGTTGCTGGCGCTGTAAATGCCTTGCTTCCCGCCAGGCATTATGCTCGGCAAACCAGCCGCGGTAGGCCAGGCAGCCGACCAGTAGATAGCACCAGGTTTTGGCCTGCAATTGATCGGGTTTGGCCGCCACCACATTCCACAACACCTGATCGCGCTGCAGATCGGCATAGCTGGTATAGCTGTCATTATCAGGCAGGCCCAACTCATGGCTGGCAAAGTCTCTGATCGCGATCACCTGCTGCAGCTGCAGGCGCAGTTCAGCGTCGGTAGCCGGATCGGCAAGTAATTTGTCAATATCGGTTCGGGCCGACAGTATCTCCATCTGTCCGCCCACGGCTTGCAGCCCCCAACGCATGCTCATACAGCCCGGCAACAGCATTATGATGGCCAAACCGGCGATGATCAGGGACAATGACCGTAACGGCACACAATCCACAGCAGCCTTTACTACAGGACACATCGACATGAGCGAAAAAATATGAGCAATGCCTGGTACCTTGATGAGCAATTGTGGCGAGATTTCTACCATTGTATGTTTTCGCCGAAGGATTTTCAGTGCGCCGATGAGCAGACTTCAGCCATGCTCAACCTGCTCGGTCTGATGCCGGAGTCCGTGCTCGATCTGGGCTGTGGCCCTGGTCGCCACAGCCTGCCGCTGGCGCGCAGCGGTTGTGCTGTTACCGCCATAGACACCAGCGCTTTTTTGCTGCAACGTCTGCGTGAACAGCTGCAACAACACAATGCAGCGGAAAACGACGATCTGGAGATTAACATCGAGCAGGCTGATATGCGTACGTTCAGCCGACCGCAGGCCTTTGATCTGGTGGTTTGTCTGTGGTCATCGTTCGGCTATTTCGAAGCATCCGAAGACAATCAGCAGGTGCTGCAGCAATGCCATGACAATTTGCGCAGCGGTGGCCGGCTGGTGATCGACGTCGCCGGTAAGGAAATTTTACTGCGACAATTGCAGCCGGTGCACGCCGATGAATTTGACGACGGCAGCCTGTTGATCACGCGCCCGGTACTGCTCGATAACATGACCCGCATGGAAGTGGAATGGCTATTGATCCGTGCTGATGACACTCTGGCCAGAACGCAGTTCACGCACTTCATCTACAGCGCCTCAGAACTGGAACAAATGCTGCGTCAGACCGGATTCAGTGCGGTGCAAATGTTTGGCGACTGGGACGGCTGTGAGTACGATCTGGATGCCGAACGGCTGATTGTGGTGGCGGAGAAATAAGCAACTGATCTAACAGGGGACATTTGTTCAAAACGTCATCGGTACTTGCCAGGCAGAATGCTTGCAGTATTAGGAGTTTCGTAATAGTATCAACTGGTTGACGAAAATTGTATTTATAAGGGTTTATTATGCATGTATACAGAGTCTCATCCTGTCTTTCGCTGACAACAATGTTTTTGTTATTGAACATTACTGCATCAGCACAGGTGTTCAATCGTGTTGGAGTCATCACTGGAGAAAACTCGGCACCACCGTTTTCTGCAACCAGAATTATCGGCGAGCGGGTCTTCTTTGTCCGCCGCGATGGGGTTTTGCAAGTCTCTGATGGCAGAGCTACAGGCACGCTGGAGCTGGCAGACCGGGTGGTGCCGGGCAACAGCAGCCGTGATTTGATGATGGCGTTCAATGACGAACTTTATTTCTTCAGACGAATTGGTGGCCCTGAGCAAGCTGAGATTGTTGAACTTTGGCGCAGTGATGGCACTGCGGCCAACACGCGCAAGGCGTTGCAGCTTGATTTGCCACCGTCCTCACTTGACCTGGGTTTGCAAGTGACTCCTGGTCGACTGCTGATTAAAGTACGAGCCAGCGCCCAAAGTGATGACTTTAGCGAGCATCTGGCCATCAGTGACGGCACCCAGGCTGGCACCGCAGTCATCCCCATCATCAATCCGGACCTGCGAACTTTGTGTGCCATCGATGACGACAATTTTTATGTTTTCGCCAGCAACGACGAGGGCTTATCCAATCGTCGCAGCATCGTGCACTTTCGTGTTGGCCAGGTGCAGACAGTGCACCTGGAAGCTCCCTTGTTCGAGTTCATCCGCGGTCACGGTGATAACGTCGGCTCAAAATGCCTGTATGAAGCCATCGACCTCGCAGCTGACATTAGCCAGGCGATCAGTCTGGATGCCAGTGGCAATCAGCAACTGCTGACACTGCCGACACTGCTGCACGATGCCAGTGATCGCCTGCTCAGTCGACTGCGGTTCCAGGATCGACTATTGTTGTTCAGGTCAGTCTCCATCAACAACCAGGCAACAGAAGACACGCAGATATTCGAATTTGATCCTGCCACCACAGCGCTGATACCCACTGCACTGACGCTGCAAGGTACCGAATTATCTGTCTTCATATTGACCAACCTGCGAAGCAGCATTGACCAGATCTACGCCACGGCTGTTTTAGGCCCATCAGCAATACTGCCACCGATATCACCACCGCCACCACCACTGTTGCTGCGCTTTGACAGCGATTTCAATCTCGTAGGTGAACCCTTGGCTATGCTCATCGATGGCACCATTCAGGACCCCGGCGACATCGTCAACCTCGACGGTGTTGACTACTTTATGGCCAACAGTGACGGCAGGGTAAGCAAAATCATCGACAATGTTTTGGTCACCGCGATCAGGCCATACGATATGGACTTACTGCGCGTGGTGAGTCAACGCGGGGTGGCCAACCAGTCGGTTTTTGCCTTTGCCAAAGATCGACAGACCAACCTGACAGCGCTGTATCACTTTACTGATCAGCCAACAGTATCAGAACGACTTGCAGGCATCTGGAACAACGATGCCTTCAATCGCACCGGTGTACAGATCAACACTGCAGTTGTACCCGATGGCAGACGCTTTTTGTTTCTTGCATTGCTCGCACACGCCGATGGCGAGCCTGTATGGATGGCAGGTGCAATACCAATTGTTGACGGCAATGTATCAGCCACGATTGATCTCAATCTGTCATCAGGGCTGCCATTTCTTGTGCCTGATCCCGGTCTGGATGCAGAGCGGACTGCAGTAGGTCAGGCTACCATTAACGTGGTCGGTTGTGATGAGCTCAATATCAGCTTTGATCTGATCGCACCATTCGGTTTTCACCAGCACGATTTCAAGCGACTGCTGGACACCACCACAGCGCCACTGTGCAGCGATGTGGACGCAAGTTTATAGCTTATTTACAAATCACACAACTCTATAGCACACAGGCTTTTCCGCTCGTTGACGGTGACGTATTTGCCCTGCTCATCGCGGCTCACCGCAGCGCTGGCGCAAGCGTGGTCATGGGTGAAATACAAACTCACATTGCGCTTGAGCTTGTCTTCCAGGAAAGTCGTCTTCTCGTCGATCAGGTGCTCCGGGTAGCGATCGTAGCCCATGGTTACCGGCAGGTGTACCCAGGCACGGCCGGGAATCAGATCAGCACAATACACCACACCGCCGCGATCATCCGCAGCGACGACCTCGGTCAGCATCAGTCCCGGGGTGTGGCCATCGCTGTAGCTGAAACGAAAGCCCGCGCCGAGCCAGTCATGCTGTGCTGCGGTGACCAGTTGCAGTCTTCCGGAGTCATGCAACATCTCATTGAGCATGGGAATGAAGGATGCCCGGTCGCGCGGGTGCGGATCACGGGCGCGCTGCCAGTGCTGCTCACCAACAAAAAACAGTGCGTTTGGAAACAGTAATTGCTGTTTATCGTGCTCGTGCCAGCCGCTGAGCAGGCCGCCGGCATGGTCAAAATGCAGGTGGCTGAGAATGACCGCATCGATATCGGTATGGCTCAAACCGGCCTGCTGCAGCGACTGCAGCAATCTATGCTCGTCTTCCTGGACGCCGTAGCGATCCTTGAGTTTGGGGTCAAAGAAAATGCCGATACCGGCTTCCAGCAGAATATTGCGGCCTTGATCATCTTGTACCAGCAGGCAGCGACAGGCCAGCGGGATGCGGTGCTGTGCATCGGGTTCAACCCAGCGCGACCACAGTGCCCGCGGCACGTTGCCGAACATGGCGCCGCCATCGAGTTTCTGGGAATTGCCTTCTATTGACGTCAATCGCATGGTCATTAGCCTCGCCGTGAAATTCATCATCTTAGCGTGATCATGCTGCCTGCAGCTGATCATTCTTCAATCAATGTCAGGGTCTGATGGTCGGACTTCAATGTCTGGTGTGGTTAAAAAGACCGACAACCGCACCACACAAGCCTTGCCGAAGCATGACTTTCAGCAGTCATGGTGGTTGCTGATTCTTGCTAGAATGGCAGCAGTCATTCGCATCAGGAGACGGTCATGGGTTGGATTATGCTTGGAATCATCGTGGTCGCAGTGGTTTATGCGATCAGTATCTACAACCGCCTGGTTGCGGCCCGCAATCTGAACGAAAACGCCTTTGCGCAGATTGACGTGCAACTGACGCGACGCTATGACCTGATTCCGAATCTGGTCGAAATCGCGAAAGGCTACATGAAGCACGAAAAGGAAACCCTGGAGGCAGTCATCACGGCCCGCAATGCCGCGGTCAGCGGGCTGGCCAAGGCCAAACAGAACCCAGGCGACCCGGCCGCCATGCAGGAGCTGTCGCAGGCCGAGCAAGGTGTGTCCGGTGCCCTCGGGCGGCTGTTCGCCCTGTCTGAAGCTTATCCGGATCTGAAAGCCAACGAAAACATGATGCAGCTATCCGAGGAGCTGACCACCACCGAAAACAAGGTCGCGTTTGCGCGTCAGGCCTTCAATGATGCGGTGATGAACTACAACGTGCTGCGTGAGAGCTTCCCGGCTAATTTCTTCGCCGGCTGGTTCAATTTCAACTCAGCCGAGCTGCTTGACATTGAAGATCCGGCCAAGCGCGAGGCACCGAAAGTATCGTTTGGTTGATCGCGTCGTGAGCTGGCGTGCTGATTGCACGTCAGCCCAGCTTCGTCAGCCCTGCTTCGTGCGTCCAGATAAACGATCATGAACAACTTCTTTGCCCGTCAGCAACAGGCCAAAACGCTCAGTAGTCGATTGCTTTTGCTGTTTGTGCTGGCGATGGTATTGATTATCGCCGCACTGTGCATTTTGGCCATGCTTTTCATGGGCACGGTGCCGCTTGATGCCAGCGGTCAGCCGATGAGTCTTATGGCGCCGCAGACACTGGCCAACAACGCCGGATTGCTGGGCCTGACTGCTCTGGGAGCAGGTGCGTTGATGGGGTTGTCCAGCCTGTTTCGCATCGCCAGCCTGCGCGGTGGTGGTGGCAAGGTAGCGTTGGAGCTGGGTGGCACCAGGGTGGATCCGGACACTCGCGATCCGCTACAGCGGCGACTGATCAATGTGGTCGAAGAAATCGCGCTGGCCTCCGGGGTGGCAGTGCCGGAAGTCTATGTGCTGGATCAGGAAGCCGGCATCAATGCCTTTGCCGCCGGTTACAGTCCCGCCGACGCCGCAGTAGCGGTCACCCGAGGTACGCTGGAGCAGCTCAGCCGCAGTGAATTGCAGGGCGTCATCGCGCATGAGTTCAGTCATATACTGAATGGCGATATGCGCCTGAATATACGTCTGATCGGCATCTTGTTTGGTATTCTGGTGCTGGCCATCGTCGGCCGCAAATTTCTGCGCGGCGCGTACTTGTTTGGCGGCAGCAGACGCAACAATAACAATGGTGCCGGCGCCGTGCTGGCGATTGCCATCGGGCTGATCGCGATTGGTTATATCGGTTTGTTTTTCGGCCGCTGGATCAAGTCCGCCATTGCCCGCCAGCGTGAATACCTGGCCGATGCCTCGGCCGTGCAGTTCACCCGTGATCCAAATGGCATTGCCGGCGCGCTGAAGAAGATCGCCGCCAGCAGTGCTGGTTCCAGACTGGATCATGAAAGTGAGGAGTACTCGCACATGCTGTTTGGCGCCGGCGGCATGAGCAAAATGTTTGCCACCCACCCGCCGTTGCTGGAGCGCATTCGCGCCATCGAACCGGGTTTTGATGCGCGTGAACTGGCCGATGTCGCCAAGAAAATGCAGCGCGTGCAGCAACGCGAGGAAGCACGTGCTGAACATCAGCAGGCCAAAGCCGAACACAAGCCAGGCGGATTTCGTTTTGATGCCGACAGTATCATCGAAAACATCGGTCATCCGCAGTGGCAGGCCATTCTAGCTGCCGCCGCGCTGGCAGAATCTATTCCCGAGCCGCTGATCCGTGCTGCCAGACACCATGAATGGGCCCCGGCCATGGTGTTGTTGATGCTGCTGGACGAGCAGGACGGCATTCGCGAGCACCAGCTTGACAAGATCGCCGATCTGCTCGGCGACACGACCCGGGCACAGACAGCTAATCTGCTGCAGGCACACGGGCTGATCGATCAGCAACGCAAGCTGCCGTTACTGGAAATTACCCTGCCGGCACTGAAAAATCGTTCACAAGGAGAAATTCGCAAGCTGCATCGAGCCATTCTTGAGCTGAGTCTCGCCGACGGCGAAATCTGTCCATTCGAGTTTGCCATGGGCCAGGTAATCACGGTTTACCTGGATGACAGCCAGCAGCCCGGGCAGAGCCGGGATCATGGTCGCAAGACGCTGCAGCAACGCCGGGCTGCGGTGCTGAGCAGTCTCGCCGCGTTGGCCTGGTTTGGCCACCAGCAAAAGCAGACGCAGGCCGAACCGGCCTATCGCGCCGGATTGGAAAAACTGGGTTTGACGGATACTGGCAAGATTGACTACTGGCCGGGCAGCAAGCAATGGGCTGCCGATCAGCGTCGCGCGCTGCAGGCACTCAATGAGCTGACGCCCAAGGCCAAGGAGCAGCTGGTCAGAGCGTGGCTGGAGATTATCCTGCACGACCAACATGCCAGCAACAGCGAACTGGAGCTGCTGCGCGCCTACTGCGCCACCATCCACGTGCCGATGCCACCGCTGGCTGCCGCGGGTTGATGCCACCGCCGGCTACCGCGGGTTGATGCCACCGCTGGCTACCGCGGGTTGATGGTAGTGGCTCTGTCGGCCGATGTGCTGTGCTTTCCCGGTCATGCAACAAGCGCTTGTTCGTCATCGCAAGCTTACCAATCAGGCTGACTTCGCCTGCTTGAAAAGTAAGTAAATCCACCGATAACGTAGGTTATTTAAGGCATCATTGCTATCGGTAAAATCGGTGTAGTCTGCGCAATCTTCCGTCCTGTCAGTTGCCTGATGCGCTGTGCTTATCAGGCCTACATACCACCACCACCCGCCTCATATCAGCCTGCATCAAGCAGGGTGATGATAATCCTGCGCGTGTGCGGCCGGTACCGGTGTTCCCATAGATAAATGCCCTGCCAGCTACCCAGATTCAGCCATCCGTTAGCCCGCATATTTCATGAAGGGTTCGAGGAGCAGGGCAAAGCTGGCTAAGCAGGTCGGACGATCACCCGCAGAAGCCAGTGGGCCACGCGAGTAGTTCGGTAACGCTCAGAGCCAATGTGCCGGTGCGAATCAAGGCGCGGTTTGCAGGCAATGGCCGCTCCCTTGCCAAGCAACGCAACGCCGAGTCGCACCGGCACAGTGGCTCCCGGTGGGCCGCCGCACAAGGGCCGAGGGCTGCGTTGCACTCGCTTGAATTGACTACGGCCAGTCCTGCGCTCGCGCGCCTTGTCCACGGCGCTTGTGCGACGGCTG